>NZ_BMQE01000020.1:0-120703 GCF_014647955.1 Planomonospora antibiotica
CACAGTACTCATCAGGGGTGTCCTCCTTGATCAGGAGTTACACCGAAAACCGTACAGTCCCGGTCCTGGAGGTGGATGCGGCGGCGGCGGCCGTACGGCTCACGCGCTGGCTGTCCCTCCCCGAGCGGCCTGCCGGCACGTTGCGGGCCGGAGCGACGGAGTACCTGAGGGAACTCGCCTGGGTGGACCGTGCCCTCGCACAGGTGTGGGGAGCGAACACGGCGCGGATCCCCTCCGCCGAGGCCGCCTACGGAGCACTGTACGAGGCGGTCCGCGAGCGCCGCGCCGAGTTCGACCGGCTGTTCGCCGGACGCCTCGCCGCCTGGTCGGAGCTGTCCGGCGACACCGACGACCTGGTGCTCGCCGAGAACCTGCTGGAGCGGATCGCCCGGCCGCTGGCCGAACGGCGACCACCGCTGATCATCGTGCTGGACGGCATGAGCGCGGCCGTGGCCTGCGAGCTCGCCGAGGACATCGTCGCCGGCCGCCGCTGGATCGAGACGGGGCGCCGTGACGACGGCCGGGAGCCGGCGATCTCCGTGGTGCCGTCGACGACCCGGTTCTCCCGTACGAGCCTCCTGACCGGAGCGCTGCGGTCCGGTGGACAGTCTGAGGAGAAGGCCGGGTTCTCCGCGTTCTGGCGGGGCCGGTCCTCGGTGCTCTTCCACAAGGGGGAACTGCGCGGCGGCCCCGGGACGCACCTCGCCGAGCCGGTCCTCACCGCCATCCGGGACACCTCGACGGTCGTCGGAGTGGTGCTGAACACGATCGACGATGCCCTCGACCGCGGGCGGGAGGACGGGCTGCCGCACTGGAGGCTCTCCGACATCGCCTACCTCGACGCGTTGCTGGAAGAGGCGTGGATCGTCGGCCGTCCGGTCGTCCTCACCTCCGACCACGGGCACGTGCTGGACCGCGGCGCCGACGTCCACCCGGTCTCCGCCGAGGCCGCACGTTACCGTTCGGGGACTCCGGGAGAGGGAGAGATCGAGGTCCGCGGACCCCGCGTGCCGACCGGCGGGTCCGTGGTCGTCCCCTGGGACGAGCGGGTTCGCTACACCTCCCGCAAGGCGGGCTACCACGGTGGGGTCTCCCCGGCGGAGACGGTGATCCCGATCCTGGTCTTCGTGCCGGCGTCGGACCTCGTGCCTAAGGGCTGGACCGCGTACGGCACGCCCGTGCACGCGCCCGTCTGGTGGGACACCCCCGTGGCGGCGGCTCCCGTCTCCTCCCCCGTGGAGAGGCCGGAGCGGAAACGCCCGCGCAAGCCTCAGCAGGCTTCCGGCGAAGGACTGTTCGACGTCACGGAGGTATCGGCCGCCGGCTCTCCGGCGTCGGTGGGCGCCTCCATCGCCGCTTCGGAACTCCTGGCCGCCCAGCGGGCGTTCGTACGGCGTGCGCCCGATGGCGCGGAGATCGCGAAGCTGATCGACGGGCTGGCCGCGGCAGGTGGCAAAATGCCGGTCAGTGCGGCGGCGTCGCTGGTCGGCCAGCCGGTCTTCCGCATGCCCGGCTACCTCGCGCAGGTGTCCAAACTGCTCAACGTCGACGGGTACGTCGTACTGGCCGAGACGGACGGCGGGCGTACCGTTGAACTGAACATCGCGTTGCTGCGTGAACAGTTCCTCGGGGGCACATCGTGACGACTCCGGTGTCGGTCAGCGCCGTTCGCCGACGTGAGGTGATCGACGCGCTCCGGCGCGGCACCGTGCCTTCCGCCGGACTCGACCTGTTCGCCGTCGGGCTGGAGCGGTTCGAGAACGCCCTGGACGACGAGATCTCCACGGTGATCTCGGGCGGGGCGGTCTTCAAGGCGGTCCGCGGAGAGTACGGCTCCGGGAAGACCTTCTTCACCCGGTGGCTGGCCGAGCGGGCCAAACGACGGGGGCTCGCCACCACCGAGATCCAGATCTCGGAGGCGGAGACCCCGCTGCACCGGCTGGAGACGGTCTACCGGCGGCTGGTCGAGCGGCTCGCGACCGCGTCTGCGCAGCCCAGCGCGTTGCGGGACGTCATCGACGGCTGGTTCTTCACCCTGGAGGAGGACGTCCTCGCCGCCGGGACCGTGACGCCCGAAGACGTCGAGGCGTTGAGCGCCGGTGTGGAGGAACTACTGGAGCAGCGCCTCGCCGCCGTGGCTCGCACGACTCCGGCCTTCGCCGCGGCGCTGCGCGCCTACCGGCGTGCCCGGATCGATGAGAACCATGCTCTCGCCGAATCGCTGCTGGCCTGGGTCGGTGGGCAACCCAACGTGGCCGCCTCCGCCAGGCGGGCGGCCGGTATCAGAGGGGACCTGGACCACTTCGGCGCCCTCGGCTTCCTGCAGGGGCTGCTCACGGTGCTGCGCGACTGCGGTCATCCGGGACTGCTGGTGGTACTGGACGAGATCGAGACCCTGCAGCGGGTGCGGACCGATGTCCGGGAGAAGGGACTGAACGCGCTCCGGCAGCTGATCGACGAGGTCGACTCGGGACGCTACCCGGGTCTCTATCTCATGATCACCGGGACGCCCGCCTTCTACGACGGGCAGCAGGGAGCGCAGCGGCTCACCCCGCTCGCGCAGCGCCTCGCGACCGACTTCGGCACGGACCCGCGATTCGACTCCCCGCGTGCGGTGCAGATCCGGCTGGCCGGATTCGACCTACCGAAACTCGTCCGGCTCGGCTCCGCCGTACGGGACCTGTACGCGGCCGGCGCCCGCTCGCCTGAGACGGTGCGTGCGAAGGTCGATGACACCTACATCGGGATGTTGGCCGCAGCTGTCGCGGGCGGGTTCGGCGGCAAGGTGGGAGTGGCACCCAGGGTCTTTCTTCGCAAGCTCGTGGCCGACGTGCTCGACCGCGTGGACGAGTTCGCCGACTTCGATCCGAGGCAGCACTATGCGCCGACGATGTCGGCCGCGGAGCTGACCGAGGAGGAGCGCAACTCCCTGACCGTCCGGGCCGCGGACGCCGGGGATGTGGAGCTCGACCTGCCGTGACGATCGAGAGGCTGCATCCCTCGCTGGCTCACCACATCGTCAACACGATGGGCTGGCAGAGCCTGCGCCCTCTCCAGTCGGCCGCGGTCACCCCCGTGCTGGACGGCGCGGATACGCTGCTCCTGGCGCCGACGGCGGGCGGCAAGACCGAGGCGGCGGTCTTCCCCGTGCTGTCGGCCATGGCGGGCAACGGCTGGAACGGTGTCTCGGTCCTCTATGTGTGCCCGCTCAAGGCACTGCTCAACAACCTGCTGCCGCGCCTGGAACTGTACGCCACCTGGGTCGGACGCCGGGTCGGACTGTGGCACGGAGACGTATCCGCATCTCGGCGCGGGGAGATCCTCCGGGACCCCCCCGACATCCTGCTGACCACCCCCGAGTCGATCGAGTCGATGCTGGTCTCGACCAAGGTCGATCACCGGTGTCTCTTCGCGGGCCTGCGCGCCGTGATCGTGGACGAGGTCCACGCTTTCGCGGGGGACGACCGTGGCTGGCACCTGCTCGCCGTACTGGAGCGGCTCACGCACCTGATCGACCGCCCGATCCAGCGGATCGGACTCTCCGCGACGGTGGGAAACCCGTCCGAGCTGCTGTCCTGGCTTCAGGGCTCCAGCGAGGGGGTTCGGACCGCCCGTGTCGTGGCACCCGCCGTCACCACGGTCGTCGAGCCCGACATCCAGCTCGACTACGTGGGATCGGTCTCCAACGCCGCCCGGGTGGTCGCGGCGCTGCACCAGGGAGAGAAACGGCTGGTCTTCGCCGATTCGAAACGGCTCGTGGAGCAGCTCGGCGCCGAGCTGCGGACGCGGGGAGTCACGACATTCCTCTCCCACGCGTCGCTCTCCGCCGATGAGCGCAAAAGATCAGAGCGGGCATTCGCCGAAGCCCGCGACTGCGTGATCGTGGCGACGTCCACGCTGGAACTCGGCATCGACGTGGGGGACCTGGACCGGGTCATCCAACTCAACGCCCCTGGATCCGTCGCCTCGTTCCTGCAACGGCTGGGCCGTACCGGACGGCGGCCCGGAAGCAACCGGAACTGCCTGTTCCTCGCGCTGGACGAGGACTCGCTGCTGAACGCCGCAGGTCTCCTGCTGCTGTGGAGCCGGGGCTTCGTCGAGCCGATCAAAGCGCCGCCCGAGCCGCGTCACATCATGGCCCAGCAGATGCTCGCCCTGTGCCTGCAGGAGCACCGAGTGGGATCGAAGCTGTGGTCGGAGTGGTGGAACGGGCTCTTCGGCGACGCTGCCCGGCCGATCGTCGACTACCTGGTCGAGGAAGGCTTCCTGGATCAGGACGGCGGGATGTTGTTCATCGGCACGTTGGCGGAGAAACGCTTCGGACGCCGTAACTTCATGGATCTCACCGCCGTCTTCACCGCCGCACCGGAGTTCACCGTGCTCTCGGGAAGAGAGGAGCTCGGCCGTACGGATCCGGGACTGCTCACCGAGAAGATCGAGGGACCTCGGCTGATCCTGCTGGGTGGGCGGACGTGGAAGGTGACCTGGATCGACTGGAGGCACCGCAGGTGCTTCGTCGAGCCCTTCGACGGGCTCGGGGGCAAAGCGCGCTGGATCTCCTCCGGGCTCGGCGGCGCCTCTTTCGCGCTGTCCAGGTCCATGCGCGACGTGCTGCTGGGTGCTGACCCACCCGTACGGATCACACACCGTGCCGCGACGGCTCTCGCCGCAATCCGAGAGAACTCTCTCGATACCGTTCATCCCGGTGGGACGGTCATCGTTCGGGATGGCGACGATCTCCGCTGGTGGACCTGGGCCGGCTACCGTGCCAATCGCACCCTGCAGAGCACCCTCGGGTCCTTCGCCGACCAGAAGCAGCAGGTGGGCGACGCCTATCTCCGGCTCCGCCCGGATGTCTCACACGAGAACTGGAAAGCCTTGATGCGCGGTGCGCAGGACACGCTCTGCCGGCCGGATCCCGATCGGAAGGCTCTCGAAGGCTTGAAGTTCAACGCCGCTCTTCCCGTCCGGCTGGCCGAGCAGACCATGGCCGCGCGGCTGGCCGACCTTCAGGGGGCCGCTACCGTTTTGAACGAGGCGGGAAGGTTCACCGACCGCACTGCTTGAGGCGTGTTCCAGGCGCGACGGCATCAGGAAGTCATTCGCCTGAGCAGAGCCGCCTCATCGAGTCTCTGCAAGGCGGCCCGAACCGTATCGGGATGGAACAGGCGTCGTTTGCGGTCGCTCCACTGCGCCAACTGCCTGACGACGGAATCAGCGTCAGCGGACCGGTCTGCGCTCCCGGCCAGGTAGTGGACGCTGGCCAGGAGTTCCATGCCTTCTGGGTATTCGTAGCCGAGAGTGGCCCGTCGTACTGCTTCCCAGGCTCTCTCGAACTCCGCGTCTGACCGGACCGCGGCTTCCGCGGCTTCAGCGGCGCCCGGCAACAGTCGAAGGTCGGCGCGGGCACCGCCCGTCCCATCACCGAACCCCATCAGGTAATGGCCTTCCAGCCCGGCTAGGCCCTGGTTGAGCGCGCTGGAGAACGGGCCGTAGTGAAGACGGACGAAGCTGAGACCGAGGTCCGCTCCGGCGCTTTGCAGAAGGTAGGCCACCTTGTGGATCTCTATCAGAGAGGCACGTGGCTGATCGCTGATCCCTGACTCCCAGGAGGCGCGGATGTAGCGATGCAGCGCCGCCAGTAGTCGAGCACGAGGGCGATTGAGCTCAGGGCGCGCCGTACTGGTGGGCATGTCTTCCGGTGTCGGCGTACCGAGTCCGTAGAGCCGTACGGTGACGTCGAGCGCTCCCAGTCTCTCGATGATCAGAGGGCGTACCACCGACCAGTCCAAACCCCCGTTCCCACACCCCAGAGGTGGTACGGCAACGCTACGGATGTCCAGGTCGCGCAGGACTCGGACCAGATCGTCGAGACCGGCCTCGATGTCCTCTATCCGAGAGGGCTGACGCCAGTGACGCTTGGTGGGGAAGTTCAACACCCAGCGGTCGTCGTCACCGGGAATGGGCACGGCGAGGATACGGCCGGGTTGAACCTGACCGGCTTCACTGGCCTTCCGGTAGGCGGAGAAGACCTCGGGGAAAGCACGCTTGAACTGCAGCGCCAGCCCTTTTCCCATGACTCCTACGGTGTTCACGGTGTTGACCAGGGCCTGAGCGTCGTCTCGCAGTAGGTTCCCGGTGACTTCGGTGATCATGATTCATGCCTCCCCTCTGCCATCATGGCTGATTTCGCAAATATTTTCGAGTCGGTGTCTAGAAGTACCAGTTCGCCCGGATGATCGGTTTGGGGTGGAGGGGGTCGTTTTTCAGCAAGTCGCTGACCCTGCGTGTACTGCTATCGGAGCGGACCGCCACGTGGGAGAAGGCTCCCCAAGGTACATGCTCGTATACCAGCAGTTCAGCCATGCGGCGTTGCATCCGCGAACCGTCCTCCGGCGTGTTGGCCCACAGCTTGGCTTCCAGGACTTCGTGGTCGAGGTGAGTCTCGAGTTCGGAGGCCTGATCGGTGAATGTGGCCGTAGCCAATGCGGCGTTGAGGTCGCTGGCTACCCAGCTCAGGTTGTACGCCTGGATTCGGGAGAGTCGGGTCACGAGATAGATCAGTTCGTCCTGACTCCGCTGATATCCGCTCACACCGCCCTTGTGGATGCGGTACAGCATCGGGGACCGAGGCGCGAAGTAGAAGGGGACGTAGTCGGCGACCACTCCACCGGGTCCGATCGGCACACGGTTCGACCGGCGGCGTTCCTTGATTCCCGGCTCGGCGCATTCGACTGACACGTGGGGGTTGCGGCCATCCGCCAGCAACCCCTTGGTCGTGATCCCCGGCAGGTTGTCCACATGGGTGAAGTGGTACAACCAGGGATCCTGCAAGTTCAACATCGGAATCGTCATCGTACTGGGACGCGGGTCTTCGACCGGTCGGTCGGCGTGCTCGGTCCGTCGTAGCCGTCTGGAACGCTGAACCGCGACGACCCGATCGCTGCGATGGAGAGTGGACATGGGATTCGTGGGCGGGATCTGGCGGGTGCTGCGCGGACGGGAGCTCGTCGGGGAGATCATCGTCGAGGACGCCGACTTCCCCTGGTTGCGCGGGCGCTTCGCCCCCGGTCCGGCGTTCGCCGGGGTGAAGCCGCTGTTCGACCGTGATCTCGAACTGATGGAGGAGCAGCGGTGGGACGAATGGGAGGAGGTGTACGAAGAGATCCGGAAGGCCGTCCGCATGGTGGCGCCGTCCGGGCCCGTCGCGGAGTTCCTCCTGCACATCGAGAAGGGTGAGGCGTGGTTCCGTTGGAGTGAGGAGCCGTTCGACGAGAGCCGGGTGCGGTGACCTCGCGATAGGCACGCCGGCCGTGCCGAGCGTGCGGTCTGGACGCTCTCCGGGCGGGCCGTCCGCCCTCCCGTTCACGATCCGGCGGATGCCGTCGGAATCGCCCGCGGTGGATTCTCCACTGCGGTAGGCGATCCTTGTCCCGCTGTCATCGGTGAAGACGCCGAATACGCCCGACTGTCATTTCCGCCGTGCCGGATGCGATCGGCATCGCGATGGAGTACAGAATCCGGAATCCGGATACCGGCTCCCCGTCCGGGTGATCACCGAGCAGGGGCCGCCGGGCAGGGGGCCGCCGGGGGCGGCCGCGGATCCGGGCGTCGCGCGAGCACCGGCACCGGCCTCACCCGGTCCGCCGAACGGAACCCCGCACGCGTCGGGAAGCCCGGCGGGTACGGGAATCCGGGGACGGGCACCCGGCCGCGCCGGCGCCCGTCCCCCGCCGGCGGGGAAGCGCCGGGGGACGCTTCGGAGCGCGGATCTCGTGCCGCGGGCGCCGACCGGCGCGGTCGTCCACGCGGTCGTCGGCGCGCTCATCTGGGAGAACGCGAACGCCCGTATTGGCGGGCGGAATCCCAAGCCGGTCGCAAGACGCTCGCAAGTCGCCTGAATCAAGATCTCGACCATAAGCGCCGATCGGTCGGACGATTTCCAGGATTTCTCGTCACCGGGTGTGATTTCAGCTGGAGAAGAGGGCGAAGTGACCGTTGATGTGGAGCGCATCGATGCGGTGGGCCGCCGTGTCCCGGCGGCTGCAGGAGGGGCCGGCGCGGCGGGGCGCGTCCACGAGGCGATAGAGGCCCAGTGCCGGCGCACTCCGGAGCGCACCGCCGTCGTGGCGGGCACCAGCCGCCTCAGCTACGCCGAGCTGGACCGCAGGGCCGACGGCGTCGCACGCACCCTGGCCGGACGCGGCATCGGGCGGGGCGATCTGGTCGGGATCTGCCTGGAACGCGGCGAGTGGCTGCTCCCCGCGCTGGTGGGGGTGTGGAAGTCGGGAGCGGCGTACGTGCCGCTGGACCCCGCCTACCCGGCCGAGCGGTTGCGGTTCATGGCCGAGGACGCCGCGGTGGCCGCGGTGGTCACCTCGGTCGCGTTGCGCGAGACCGCGGCCCTGACCGGGGCCGAGGCCGTACTCGTCGACCACGTGGAACCGGGTGGCGGGGCCCTGCGGGTGACCGGAGAACCGGGTGGCGGGGCCCTGCGGGTGGCCGGGGACCCGGGCGACGCGGCGTACGTCATCTACACCTCCGGTTCCACCGGGACGCCCAAGGGCGTGGTGGTGGAGCACCGCAACACCATGAACCTGCTGACCTGGGAGGCTTCGGCGTACACCGCCGAGGAGCTGAGCGGCATGCTGGCCGGCGCCTCCATCTGCTTCGACGCGTCGATCACCCAGCTCTTCCTGCCCCTGGTCACCGGTGGGACGGTCATCCTGGCCGACAACGTGCTGGCGCTGCCGACCCTGCCGGCCCGGGACGAGGTGACCACGGTCTACGGGGTCCCCTCCGCGCTGGCGGTGCTGCTGCGCGAGCCCCTGCCGAGCGGGGTGCGCGCGGTGTTCTCCGGTGGTGAGCAGCTGACCGGCGCCCTGGTCCGGCGGATCTACGCCAACCCGGGGGTGCGCCGGGTGCTGAACCTGTACGGCCCGACCGAGTGCACCACCTCCTGCACCTTCGCCGAGGTGGGCCGGGACGACGAGGGCGAGCCGCCGCTCGGCGCGCCGATGGCCGGTGCGCTGCTCTCGGTGCGCGACGCGGACGGGAACCCCGTCCCGGAGGGTGAGCTGGGCGAGCTGTGGATCGGCGGGCCGGGGGTGACCCGCGGCTACCTGGGCCGTGAGTCGTCCGCGTTCCGCACCGGGCCGGACGGTGGCCGCGTCTACCGCAGCGGGGACCTGGTCCGCCGGGTGGACGGCGTGCTGCGCTACGCCGGCCGGGCCGACGACCAGGTCAAGATCCGTGGCTACCGGGTGGAGCCGGCCGAGGTGGAGGCGGTGCTGGGCCGCCATCCCGCGGTGCGCCGGGCCGTCGTGCTGGCCGTCGCGGACGACGACGGGACCGCCTACCTGGCCGGTCACGTGGCGGCCTCCGGCCTGGGCGAGCCGGAGCTGCGGGACTGGCTGCGCGCCCGGCTGCCCGATCACCTGGTGCCGACCCGGATCGGCGTGGCCGAGGAGCTCCCGCTCGCCCCCAACGGCAAGGTGGACCGGGCGGCCCTGCCCGTGCTCGGCGCCGCCCGGCTGGCCGGCGCGGCACCGGTCGCGCCCCGCACCGAGGACGAGCGCCTGGTGGCGGGGGTGATCGCGGAGGTGCTGGGCCTGCCGCAGGTCGGCGTGCACGACCGCTTCGCCGACCTGGGCGGGCACTCGCTGGCCGCGGCCCGGGTGGTCACCGAGCTGTCCCGCCGGTTGGGGCGCACCGTGCCCCTGGCGGCCTTCCTGTCCGCTCCCACCGCGGCGGGCCTGGCCGCCGGGCTGGACCGGGCCGGACCGGCGGCGGTACGGCGGAGCGGCCGGTCCCGGTACCCGCTCACCGACATGCAGCGCCAGTTCTGGACCCTGAGCCGGCTCCATCCGCACAGCCCGGTCACCACGCTGGGGATCCGGTTGCGTGTGCGCGGCCTGCGGGAGGCCGCGCCGCTGAGGTCGGCCCTGGACGCGGTCGTCCGCCGGCACGAGGTGCTGCGCAGCACGGTCGCCGTCGACGCGGACGGCGTGCCGTACGCCGTGGTGCACCCGCCGGCGGCCGTGCCCCTGGTCGAGCATCCCGTGGGCGAGGACCCGGAGAAGGTGGCCAGGGCGGCGGCCGCGCACGTGTTCGACCTGACGGGCGAGGTGCCGCTGCTCCGGGCCGAGCTGTGCCGGGTCGGCGAGGCGGAGGCCGAGCTGGTGGTCGTGGTGGACCACATCGCCTTCGACGGCGGCTCGGTCGCGGTGCTGATGGAGGAGCTGGCCGCCGAGCTGGCCGGCGAGCCGGTACCCGGGCCCGCGGTCCAGTTCGGCGACGTGGCCGTGGAGGAGCGGGAGCGGCCGGATCCGGCGCCGCTGCGGGAGTTCTGGCGGGACGAGCTGGCCGGGGCGCCGGTGGCGGACCCGGCGCCCGCGGACCTGACGGCCGGCCGGGTGATCCGTGCGCTGCCCGAGGAGTTCGAGGCGGGCGTGGGCGCGCTGGCCCGGGACTGCCGCGCGACCCCGTTCGCGGTGTACCTGGCCGGGCTGGCCCTGGCCTCCGGCGAGCCCGACACGCTGGTCGGGGTGGTCGCGGCGCGGCGGGCCCGGCCGGAGCTGACCGGGGTCATCGGCCCGCTGGTGGACACGGTGCCGGTGCGGTTGCGGCCGACCGGCGCGCTGACCTTCCGGGACCTGGTCCGGCAGGCGGCCGACGCGGCCACGCGGGCCCTGGTCCACCAGGAGGTCCCGGCCGGCGACCTGCCCCGCGCCCCGGTGCTGCTGGCCGTGCAGCACGCCGAGGTGCCGGTGCGCCTGGGCGCTCTGGAACTCCTCACCGACCTGGGCTCGGGCGCCACGGGCCACGAGTTCGGCGTCCTGGTCAACCGGACCGCGGACGGCGCCGAGCTGCAGCTGGAGTACGGCGTCGCCCGGATCGACCCGGTGCGGGCCGAGGCGTACCTGGACCGACTGATGTGGCTGCTGCGGTGCGCGCTGGCCGACCCGGACCGGCCGCTGTCGGCCTTCGAGATCGTCATGCCGGACGAACGCGCCGCCCTGCTGGCCGCCGCGGCCGGACCGGCGGTTCCGGAGTTCCCCGAGACGGTGCCGCACGCGCTGGCGGCCCACACCGGCGGGACGGCGGTGGTCGGCCCGGACGGCGCCTCGATCGGTTACCCGGAACTGCACGACTGGTCGGGCCGGGTGGCCGCGGCGCTGCTCGCGCACGGCGTGGCGCCGGGCGAGGTGGTCGGGGTCTGCCTGCCCCGCGACCACCTGATGCCGGCGGCCCTGCTGGCGGTGTGGCGGGCCGGGGCGGCGTACCTGCCGCTGGACCCGGAGCACCCGGCCGAGCGGCTGCGCCGGCTGGCCGAGGACGCCGGCGCGCGCGTGGTGCTCACCCGCGGCGGGGCGGCCGCCGTCCCCGGCGTCACCGTCCTGGACGCCGACGACCTGGCCGCGGCCCCCGGCGGGCCGGTGGAGCTGCCGGAGGTGCGGGGCGGGGACCTGGCCTACGTGCTGCACACCTCCGGCTCCACCGGGACGCCCAAGGGCGTGGAGGTCACCCACGGCAACCTGGCCGCCTACGTGGCCGGGCTGGTGTCCGAGCTGGGCCTGGGCCCCCGGGACGTGCAGCCGGTCGTGGCGCCGCTGACCTTCGACACCTCCGCGTCCGAACTGTGGAGCATGCTGAGCGTCGGCGGCACCTGCGTGGTGGTGGACCGGGCCACGGCCGTGGACGGGCACGCGCTGGCCGCGCGGATCGCGGACAGCGGGGCGACGGTGGTCGACCTGGTGCCCACCACCTACCGGATGCTGCTGGCCGCGGGCTGGGCCGGGGATCCGGGGCTGCTGGCCATCGCGGGCGGGGAGACCCTCGACCCGGCCCTGGCCGGGCAGATCCTGCCCCGGGTCCGGGAGCTGTGGAACACCTACGGCCCCACCGAGGCCACCGTCGCCTCGATCCAGCACCGGGTGCGCCCGCACGAGCCGGGTCCGGTGCCGATCGGGCTGCCGATGCCGGGGGAACGGGCCTACGTGGTCGACTCCGAGCTGCGGCTGGCGGCGCCGGGCGCGGTGGGCGAACTGCTGCTGGGCGGCGCCGGGGTGACCCGGGGCTACCGGGGCCGGCCCGAGCTGACCGCGGCCGCGTTCGTCGACGACCCGTTCGTCCCCGGCGGCCGGTGCTACCGGACCGGTGACCTGGTGCGGTGGCGGCCGGACGGGACGCTGGAGTTCCACGGCCGCAGGGACCACCAGGTGAAGGTGCGCGGATACCGGATCGAACCGGGCGAGATCGAGGCGGTGCTGCGCGAGGTGGCGGACGGGGCGGTGGCCGTGGCCGGTTCGGGCGCGCAGGCGCACCTGGTCGGCTACGTCGTGCCCGAGACGGCCGACCCCGCCGCGGCCGAGCGGCATCTGCGGTCGCGGCTGCCCGGCCACATGGTGCCCCGGCGGTGGGTCGTGCTGCCCGCCCTGCCCACCCTGCCCAGCGGCAAGGTGGACCGGCGGGCCCTGCCCGAGCCGGTCGACGATCCGGCGGCCGGGCGCGTCGCGCCAGGCACCGACCCCGAACGCCTGGTGGCCGCCGTGTGGAGCGCCGTGCTGGAGCGGTCCCCGATCTGGGCCGACGACGACTTCTTCGCCCTGGGCGGCCACTCCTTCGCCGCGACCCGGGTGGTCGGCCGGCTCCGCGAGACGTTGATGGTGCCCGTTCCGGTGCGGCTGCTGTTCGAGCGGCCGGTGCTCGCCGACTTCGCCGCCGGGCTGGAAGAACTGATCCTCACCGAACTGATGAACGGGAGCGACGCATGACCGAGGTCACCCAGGACCGGATCGCCGAGTTGGTCCGGTCCCGGTTCGCCGCCGCCCGCGCCGCGGCGGAAGCCCCCGGCACCGCGGCGGAAGCCCCCGGCGCCGCAGGGATCCCGGCGCTGTCGGCGGCGGACATGCCGCTGTCCCCGGCCCAGGAGAGGCTGTGGTTCCTGGCCCAGCTGGAGCCGGACACCCCCGCCTACAACGTGCCGCTGGCGCTGCGGCTGAGCGGGCCGGTGGACGTCGCCGCCCTCACCGCCGCGGTGGCCGAGCTGGCCGAGCGGCACTGGATCCTGCGCGGCGTCATCGACGGGACGAGGGTACGGCCGGCCGGCGGCGTGCCCGTCAGCGTGGTCGACGTGGAGCCCGCGGCGCTGGAGCGGGAACTGGCCGCCCACGCCTGGCGTCCGTTCCGGCTGGACGCCGAGCCGCCCATGCGGGCCGCGCTGTTCCGGCTCGGCGGGGACGAGTGCGTGCTCGCGCTGACCCTGCACCACATCGCCACCGACGCCTGGTCGGAGCGGCTGCTGCTGCAGGACCTCGCGGCGCTGTACGCCGCCCGCCTCGGCCTGGCGCCGCAACCGGAGCCCCCTGCGCTGCAGTACGCCGACGTGGCCGCGTGGCAGGCCGGGCGGTCCGAGGGCGGAGGCTCCGACGACGACCTGGACTGGTGGACGCGGCACCTGGCCGGCCTACCGCCGGTGCTGGACCTGCCCGTCGCCCGGCCCCGTCCGGACGTTCCCACCTGGGAGGGGGCCGCGGTCGCGTTCGAGGTGCCCGCGGACCTGGCCGCCAAGGTGCGCGCGGTGGCGGGCACGACGCCGTTCATGGTCTTCCTGGCCGGTCTGCAGACGCTGCTGTCCCGCCTGTCCGGCGGCGACGACGTCGCCGTCGGGGTGCCGGACGCCGGACGGCACCACCCGGACACCGAGGGCGTGGTGGGCTGCTTCATCAACACCCTGGTGATCCGGACCGACACCTCCGGCGACCCCACCGGCGCCGAGCTGCTGGCCAGGGCCCGTACGGCGGCGCTGGACGCGTTCGCGCACGCCCGCACGCCGTTCGAGCGGATCGTGGAGCGGCTGCAGCCGGAGCGGAACCTGTCGGTCACCCCGCTGTTCCAGGTGATGCTCAACGTGTACGACACGGGCGCGCCGGTGAGCCTGCCGGGGGTGGAGGTCCGGCCGGAGCCGCTGCCCGTGCCGACGGCCAAGTTCGACCTGAACCTGACGCTCGGCGACGACGGGGAGCGGTTCGCCGGCGAGCTGCGCTACCGGACCGACCTGTTCGAGGAGACGGTCGTCCGGCGGCTGGTGGACTGGTACCTGGCGCTGCTGGACGGGATGCTCACGGACCCGGACGCGCCGGTCCTGCTGCCCGCCGGCTCCGACCTGCACGGCCCGGCCGCCCGCCCGCCGGCGGACGTGCCGCTGCACGCGCTGGTCGAGCGGGCGGCCGAGGCCTCCCCCGACGCGGTCGCGGCGGTGTCGCCCGGCCGTGCGCCGCTCGGCTACGCGGAGCTGGAGCGGCGGGCCAACCAGGTGGCGCACTGGCTGCTGGAGCGCGGGGTGCGGCCGCAGGAGCCGGTCGGGGTGCTGATGGAGCGGCGGCCGGAGCTGGTGGTCGCCCTGCTGGGGGTACTCAAGGCCGGTGCGGCCTACCTGCCGCTGGACCCGGTCTACCCGGCGCGGCGGACCGAGGCCGTCCTGGCCGCCGCCGGCGCCCGGATCGTGCTCACCGAGTCCGAGGTCGCCGACGCCGCGGACCGGCCCGCGCACCGCCCGGACGTGGCCGTGCCGCCGGACCACCTGGCCTACGTGATCTACACCTCCGGCTCCACCGGGGAGCCCAAGGGCGTCGCGGTCGAGCACCGGCAGATCACCCACTACCTGGGCGCGGTGGGCGGACGCCTCCCCGAGGGGGCCGGCTCCTTCGCCCTGGTGTCCACCGCCGCGGCCGACCTGGGGCTGACCAACGTGCTGTGCGCGCTGACCTCGGGCGCGACCCTGCACCTCGTCGACCACGAGACGGCCACCGACCCGGCCGCGTACGCCGCCTACCTGGCCGCGCACCCGGTGGACGTCGTCAAGATGGTGCCCAGCCAGCTGGAGCTGCTGGGCGTGGACGCCCTGCCCGCGAAGCTGCTGATCCTGGCGGGCGAGGCCGTGCCGCGGGATCTGGTGGAGCGGGTGCGGGCGGCGCGGCCGTCCCTGGACGTGCAGATCCACTACGGCCCCACCGAGACCACGGTGTCGGCGCTGGCCTGCGACGGGGCCGAGACGGCGTCCGGCGCGGTGCCGCTGGGCCGGCCGCTGCCCGGCGTGCGGTGCCGGGTGGTGGACCCCGCCGGGCGGCCGCTGCCGCACGGCGTGCCGGGGGAGCTGTGGATCGGCGGGCCCGGCGTGGCCCGCGGCTACCTGGGCCGGCCCGACCTGACCGCGCAGCGGTTCACGGACGGCTGGTACCGCACCGGGGACCGGGTGCGGGTGAACCCGGCCGGGCTGGTGGAGTTCCTGGGCCGGATCGACGACCAGGTGAAGGTGCGCGGGTTCCGGGTGGAGCCCGGTGAGGTCACCGCCGCGCTGCGGGCACTGCCGCAGGTGGCCGAGGCGTTCGTGCAGCCGGTCGGCGCCGGGGCGCAGCGCCGCCTGGCGGCCTGGGTGACGCCCTCCCGGGAAGGCGCCGTGGACGTCGCGGCGATCCGGGCCGCGCTGCGGGAGCGGCTGCCCGACTACATGGTGCCGTCCGCGATCGGCGTGCTGGAGGCGCTGCCGCTCACCCCGAACGGCAAGGTGGACCGGGCGGCGCTGCCGGTTCCCGAGGCAGGTCCGGCGGTGCGGGTGCCGCTGGGCACGCCGCAGGAGCACCTGGTCGCCGAGGTCTGGGCCGAGGTGCTGGACCTGCCGCAGGTGTGGGCGGACGACGACTTCTTCGCCCTGGGCGGGCACTCCTTCGCCGCGACCCGGGTGGTCGGCCGGCTGCGGGAGCGCCTGGGCGCGCCGGTGGCGGTGCGTCTGCTGTTCGAGCACCCGGTGCTCGGCGACCTGGCCGCCGCCCTGCCCCGCCCGGCCGCGGCGCCCGCCGTACGGCGGGCGCGGGCGGACGGTCCGGTCCCGCTGTCCGGGGTGCAGGCCAGGCTCTGGTTCCTGGCGCAGCTGGAACCGGAGAGCACGGCCTACAACGTGCCCCTGGCGCTGCGGCTGCGCGGGCCGCTCCAGGCGGAGGCGCTGCTGGGCGCGGTGCGGGACCTGGCCGAGCGGCACCACGTGCTGCGCAGCGTGATCGACGACTCCGGCGCCGAACCGGTCCTGGTGGTACGGCCGGCCGGGGACGTGCCGGTGTCCACCGCGGAGATCGGCCCGTCGGAGGTCGAGGACGCGGTGGCCGCGCACCTGGCCGCGCCGTTCGCGCTGGACCGGGAGCCGCCGATGAGGGCGGTGCTGCTCGCGGTCGGCGAGACCGAGCACGTGCTCTCGCTCACCTTCCACCACATCGCCACCGACGCGTGGACCCGCGGGCTGCTCCTGTCCGAGCTGGCCGCGCTGTACGCCGCCCGGCTCGGGCTGCGCCCGCCGCCGGAGCCGCCGCCGGCCCAGTACGCAGAGGTGGCCCCGGTTCCCGACCTGGCCGAACTGGACTGGTGGGCCGAGCGGTTGCAGGGCCTGCCGCCGGTGCTGGACCTGCCCACCGACCGGCCGCGTCCCGCCGTGGCCGACCCGGGCGGCGCCTCGGTGGACCTGGAGCTGCCGGCGGAGCTGAGCGAGCGGGTCCGGACGGTGGCCGCCGCCTACCGGGCGACGCCGTTCATCGTGCTGCTCGCCGCCCTCCAGGCCCTGCTGGCGCGGCTGTCGGCCGGCACCGACATCGCGGTGGGCGTGCCGGTCGCCGGCCGGGACCACCCCGACACCGAGGGCGTGGTGGGCTGCTTCCTCAACACGGTGGTGGTCAGGACCGACGTGGGCGGCGACCCGACCGGCCGGGAGCTGCTGGCCCGGGTCCGGGAGTCGTCGCTGGGCGCGTTCGCCCACGCTAGCGCGCCGTTCGACCGGGTGGTGGACCGGCTGCGGCCGGAGCGGAACCTGTCGGCGACGCCGCTGTTCCAGGTGATGCTGAACTACGTCCCCGGCGCGGGCCGGCCGGAGCTGCCCGGCCTGGAGGCGGACGGGATCGAGCCGCCCGAGCGGACGGCGAAGTTCGACCTGAACTGGTACGTGGTCGACGACGGGCCGGGACGGCCGCTGCGCGGCGGGCTCGGCTACCGCACCGACCTGTTCGGGGAGGCCACCGCGGCCCGGTTCACCCGGTGGTACCTGGCCCTGCTGGACGGGATGCTGGCCGATCTGGACGCGCCCGTGGGCGCGCGGCCGCTGGAGCCGGTGACCGGCCCGATCCTGGTCGGCGGCCCGGCGCCGGAGGCGTGGACCGGTCCGGTCCCGAGCGGGGGCCTTCCGGCGGAGGCGGTGGCCGGCCGGGTCCCGCCCGGCACGCCGTCGCCGGTCGCGGCGGACGTCCCGGTGCACCGGCTGATCGAGCGCTGGGTGGACGCCTCCCCCGACGCGCCGGCCGTGGTGGGCGCGGACCGCAGCCTGACCTACGCGGAACTGGAGACGGCCGCCAACCGGATCGCCCACTGGCTGCTGGAGGGCGGGGTGGGCGCCGACGAGCCGGTCGGCGTGCTGCTGGAGCCGGGGGCCGGCCTGGCCTGCGCCCTGTTCGGGATCCAGAAGTCGGGCGGCGGCTACCTGCCCATGGACCCGGCCTATCCGGCCGCGAGGATCGCCACCATGCTCGACGCCGCCGGGGTGCGGGCCGTGATCACCACGGCCGAGTTCGCCGGCCTGATCGGGCCGGACCGCCGGGTGCTGGCGCTGGACCGCCTGCCGTCCCTGCCGCGGACCCGGCCGGAGACCGACGTGCGGCCCGGGCACCTGCACCATGTGATCTTCACGTCCGGGTCCACCGGCACGCCCAAGGCCGTGGCCGTCGAGCACCGCAGCGTGACGGGCTACCTGAACGGCATGCTGCCGCGGATCGGCGTGCCCGGCGGGTCGTACGCGGTGGTCTCCACCCCCGCCGCCGACTTCGGGCTCACCTGCGTGTTCGGCGCCCTGACCACGGGCGGGACGGTGCACCTGGTGCCGAGGGAGACCGCCATGGACCCCGAGGCGTTCGCCGGCTACCTGAGTGCGCACCGCGTCGACGTGGTCAAGTGCGTGCCCAGCCACCTGGAGCTGCTGGCCTCGGGCGGCGACCTGGCCGCGGTGCTGCCGGAGAAGCTGCTGATCCTGGCCGGTGAGGCCTGCCCGTGGGACCTGGTGGAGCGGGCCCGGGCCGCGCGGCCGGGGCTGCGGATCCAGAGCCACTACGGGCACACCGAGTCCACGATGATCTGCCTGGTCTGCGAGACCGAGGAGGTCGAGGCCGAGCACCGGACCGGGATCGTCCCGCTGGGCCGGCCCCTGCCGGGGGTGTACGGGCACCTGGTGGACGCGGAGCTGCGGCCGGTGCCGGTCGGCGTGCCGGGTGAGCTGGTGGTCGGCGGTCCGGGGGTCACCCGCGGCTACATCGGCCTGCCGGAGCTGACCGCGGAGCGGTTCGTGCCCGACCCGCTGACCGGGCGGGGGCGCTGCTACCGCAGCGGCGACCTGCTGCGGGTCACGGCCGACGGGCGGGTGGAGTTCCGCGGCCGGGTGGACGACCAGGTCAAGGTGCGCGGTTACCGGGTCGAGCTGGGCGAGGTCGTGGCCGCGCTGCGGGCCCTGCCCCAGATCGCCGAGGCCGTGGTGCTGCCGGTGGGCGAGGGGAAGGCCCGGCAGCTCGCCGCCTGGGTGACCCCGTCGGCAGGGGGCACCGGAGGCGCCCGCGAGGACGCCGGGAACACCGGGAACACCGGGAACACCGCGAGCACCGGGAACGCCGTGGACACGGCGGCGGTCCGGTCCGCGTTGCGGGATCGGCTGCCCGACTACATGGTCCCGACCCAGTTCGTCGTGCTCGACCGGCTCCCGCTCAACCCGAACGGGAAGATCGACCGGGCCGCCCTGCCCGAGCCGCAGCCGGAGACCGCCGAGTTCGTGCCGCCGTCCACGGCCGCCGAGGAACTGGTCGCCCGGGTGTGGGCCCAGGTCCTCGGCGTGCCCGAGGTCGGGGCGAACGACGACTTCTTCGCCCTGGGCGGGGACTCCTTCGCCGCGGTGCGCGCGGTCAAGGAGATCGGCGGCGGCCTGCGGGTGATCGACCTGTTCACCCGTCCCACGGTCGCCGAGCTGGCCGCCTTCCTCGGCGACAAGGACGGCGGCGGGCTCCTGCACCGCCTGAGCGGTGGCCGCACCAGCGAGTTCACACTGGTGTGCGTGCCGTACGGCGGCGGGTCGGCGGCGGTGTACCAGCCGCTGGCCTGGGCGCTGGGCGAACGGGTGGAGGTGCTCGCGGCGGAGCTGCCCGGCCACGACCCGGCACGGCCGGACGAGGCGCCGCTGCCGCTGGAGGAGCTGGTGGGGATCCTGGCCGCCGAGGTGACCGGGACGGCGTCCGGCCCCATCGCGGTCTACGGCCACTGCGTGGGCTCCGCGCTCGCGGTGGCCCTGGCCCGCAGGCTGGAGGCGGACGGGGTCCCCGTGCTGGGCGTGATCGCGGGCGGCAGCTTCCCCGCCGCCCAGCAGCTGCCCGGCCTGACCCGGCGGTTCTTCCGCGGTGACCGCTGGGTCTCCGACCGGATGTTCCGGGACGCGCTGCGGGCCACGGGCGGGCTGCAGGACGACATGGACGAGGCCGCGGTGCGGGCCGCGGTGCGGGCGATGCGCCACGACGCGACCGAGGCGCGGGAGTGGTTCGGCCGCGAGCTGGAGGCGGGGGGAGCGCCGCTGCGCGCCCCGATCCTGTGCGTGGTGGGGGAACGGGACCGGGCCACCGATCTGCACGAGGAGCGGTACGCCGAGTGGGCGGTCTTCGCGCCCAGGGTGGAGCCGGCCGTGCTGCCCCGCGCCGGTCACTACTTCCTGCGGCACCAGGCCGAGCCGCTGGCCGCGCTGGTGGTCGAGCACCTGCGGCGCTGGGCGTCCGGGAAACTGCCCGCTCCGGTGCGTCCACCGGAGCGGACCGGCCTGCGTCCCTTCTACGCCGTCGCGGGCGGGCAGTTCGTCTCGGCGGTGGGCACGGCGCTGAGCTCGTTCGCGCTCGGCGTCTGGGCCTACCAGCTCAGCGGCCGGATCCTGGATCTGGCCCTGGTCGTGATGCTCTCCCAGATCCCGGCGGTGATCCTCACCCCGCTGGGCGGCGCGCTGGCCGACCGGGTGGACCGGCGGCGGGTGATGCTGGCCTGCGACGCGGTCTCCGGGCTGGTCACGGCGGCGCTGGTGCTGCTGCTGGTCACCGGCCGGCTGGAGCTGTGGAGCGTGTGCGCCATCGTCGGCGTCACCTCGATGGTCACCGCGTTCCAGCAACCCGCCTATCTGGCCGCGATCGCGCAGCTGGTGCCCAAGCCGTACCTGCCGCAGGCCAACGCCCTGGCCAACCTGGGCTTCGGCGTCGGCAACGTGGTGGCCCCGCTCGCCGGCGGCGCGCTGATCGGCATGTTCGGGCTGTCGGCCGTGGTGGCCATCGACGTGGTCTCGTTCGGGGTGGGCGTGGTGACGCTGCTGGCGGTCCGCTTCCCCGACCGGTTGTTCCACCGGCAGGAGGAGACGTTCGGCGCGGCGCTGACCGGCGGCTGGAGGTTCCTGAACCGGCGCCGGCCGCTGCTGGTGATGGCTTTCTACTTCGCGGTGGTCAACTTCTGCACCGCGCTGATGTGGGTGCTGATCACTCCGGTCGTGCTGGCCATCGGCTCCCCGGCCGCCCTGGGCACGGTGACCGCGGTCGGCGGCCTCGGCGCGGCCGTGGGCACCGGCGTGGTGCTGATCTGGGGCGGGACCCGGCGCCGGGCCACCGGCATGATCGGTTTCGTGATCGGGTCCGGCGTCGGAGTGGTGCTGATGGGCGCGTGGCCGGCGGTGTGGCTGATCGCGGCCGGTCTGTTCCTCCGGCTGGCCTGCATGAGCATCGGCAACGCGCACTGGCTGTCCATCATCCAGGTGAAGGTGGGACCGGAACTGCAGGGCCGGGTCCTGGCCGTCAACGTCATGCTGGCCACGGCCATGCAGCCGCTGGGCTTCCTGACCGCGGGCCCGCTGGCCGACTGGGCCCAGCAGCACACCTCCGGACCGGGCCGGGGCGCGGCGGCGGTGCTGCTGGCCAGCGGCGTGTTCCTGGTGGTCTGGGGGCTGCTCGGGCTGCGTTACCGCAAACTGCACCACCTGGAGGACCTCGTCCCCGACGCCGCGCCGCCGCCCGAGGCCGCGGCCGATCTCGACGCCATCCAGGCCGAGGTGCTGGACAGATGAACCTGATGACCGAGGAGACGAGCCTGGTGGCGGCGGCCGACGTGGCCGCCGCCGCGGCCCGGATCGCGCCGTTCGTACGGCGCACGCCGCTGCTGCGCCTGCCGGGCGGACGGCTCTGGATCAAACCCGAGAACCGGCAGCCCACCCGCTCGTTCAAGGTGCGGGGCGCGGTGAACGCCGTGGGGCGGCTGGCGGAGCGGGGCATCGGGCACGTCATCGCCCAGTCCTCCGGGAACCACGCCCAGGCCGTCGCGTACGCCGCCGGCAGGTACGGCCTGCGGGCGACCGTGGTCCTGCCCGACACCGCGCCGGAGCTGAAGGTGGCGGCCGCCCGCAGGCTCGGCGCCGAGGTGGTGATCGTGCCGCCGGCGTTGCGGGAGGTGACCTGCCTGGCGCTGGCCGACCGGCTCGCGGCGACGGTGGTCCGCTCCGACGACTTCGACGTCATCGCCGGACACGGCAGCGCCGGGACCGAGATCGGCCTGGACCTGTCCGGCGTCGGCGCGATCCTGGTGCCGGTCTGCAACGGCGGGCTGCTGGCCGGGGTCGCGGTCGCGGCCAAGGCCGTCGACCCGGCGGTCATGGTGATCGGCGTCGAACCCGAGCTGGCCGCCGACGGCGCGGACAGCTTCCGCTCGGGCCGGCGCACCGCGTGGCCGGTGCAGCAGACCTACCGCACCCGGGCCGACGGGCTGCGTGCCCCGGTCCTCGGTGCGCTGGCCTGGGAGCACATCAACCGGTACGTGGACGACATGGTGACCGTGAGCGAGGACGGCATCGAGGCCGCCGCCGGCGTCCTCTGGCGGGAACTGGGGGAACGCGCCGAACCCAGCGGCGCGGTGGCCGCCGCGGCCTACTTCGCCCACCGGGCCGCGCTGCCCGACGGGCCCGTGGTGGCCGTCCTCTCCGGCGGCAACGTGATGGCCCGCCCCGATGCCGGGAACGTCAGGGAATGCTCTCTCATCGGAGGCCCGTGACGCGGATCCCGTCCCGGCCGCGGACCCCTGGACGCGAATTCACCGGGGCCGCGGATATCTCCCCGCGGACGTCCCATCGATCCGCAAGCGATATCCAAGCGCACCGGTTCATTCTCTTTTCAGGACACCGGATGTCCTACGGGTGATTCTCACTTGAATCGCCGTTCATGCAGAACCCGCTTCTTCACGAAAGGCAGGGAGAAATGAGAGCTCGTCGTCTGGCCGCAGCGGCGCTGATGGCCGGTGGGCTGGCATTCGGCACCGTCGCCGGCTCGGCCACGGCCGCCTCCGCTCAGGCCGCCGAGGGCTGGCACCTCATGGGCCACTACAAATTGCGCAGCGAATGCGTCAGCACCGGTTTCCGGGCGCTCGTCAACGGCGCTGCCCTGGACTTCCGGTGCACGCTCTCCGGTTCGCGTTTCGACCTCTACCTCTACTACTGACACGGGCCGGTCCCCGGCCCCGATCACAGGGCCGGGGACCACACCCCGGGCCGTCGTGCCGCCCCCGGGATTCGAACCCGGACCCTCCGCGACCTGAGCGCGGCGCCTCTGCCGGTTGGGCCAGGGCGGCGAGTGGGCGAGCCGCGCGTCCGGTCCGGGTGGCGTGGCCCGGGCGGACGCGGGTGGACCGTGGACCGGGCGGGGGTCGCCAATCCCGCCGCCGAGTCCCGGTCCGGTGCCCTCTCCTTTCAGGGCACTCGTGGACCGGCAGGGAATCGAACCCTGGACTCCTGCTTGCAAGGCAGGTGTGATCCCGCTTCACCATCGGCCCGGGAAGGTGCTCGTCGCGGCCCGCGCCGAGGGGAGCGGGCCCGCAATCCCCGCCGTGCCCCGCGGACGCCTGCGGACGCCTGTGGACGCCCGCCGCGCAGGCGGCGGAAACGACGGTTCAAAGGAAATGCATTCCACTGTGGAGTTGTCGGTCGTGTTCCCCGGGAAATCGTGCGGGACCGCGGAGACGAATCCGCGCGGGTCGATCCATGTGAGTCGGCGTGCACTCCGTTCCGGAGTCCGGACGCAGCCGGAACGCGCCGCAAGGATTCCCTTCCCGTCCGGAATCCGCCCCCGAACGAAGAAGCCGCCCGTCGGGTGGTGCGTCCCGGGGCGGCTGGCGTGCAGACGATGGCTACACGGCGGCCCCGGGGGACGGCAGCCCGCCGCCGAGGGCGGCTCGCACGCGCGGTGCGTGCCACTGCTGCGCGATGGCGTGGTAAACGTTCACTGCCGTCCCTTCTTTCGCTCGGCTGATCTCCGTATTCGAAGATTAGGTTTTTCCGTACGGAACGCCAAGTGGTTTTCTGCGCGGCCTTCTCCGCGGCGTCGCGCGTCCCGCCCTCAGCCGCGTGGATCCGAGCGGAGGGGGGGTGGGAAGCGCAGCACCCAGCGACGCTGCCATGGGGTTTCGACGGCCCGGTGATGATGGTGCTCGCGTGCCCAGGCGACGGCGTCGACCGGGTCGAGACCGGCCAGGACGGCCAGGCAGGCGACGACCGTGCCGGTGCGGCCGACGCCGCCCCCGCAGGCGACCTCCACCGCGGTGCCCGCCCGCGCCCGCTCGTACAGCGCACGGATCTGCTGTACGGCCGCCTCGCGGTCGCGGGGCAGCAGGAAGTCGGGCCACCGGATCCACGCGTGCGGCCACTGCAGTTCACCCTCGTGGCGGCGGCGGAGCCCGTCGGAACCCAGGTAGAGGCCGAAATCAGGCACGGGCCCCTCCGGCAGCGGACGGCGAAGGCCGCGGCCGCGGATCCAGGTGCCATCGGGAAGCCGGAAAGCGCCTACGAGCGGAGGCCCGCTCATCGGACGGGCCGTCGTGCCGTCCACGGAGTCGTTCATGGGGGTCCTCCTGGTCTCTTCGGAAAGCGGAGCCGTCTTCTTCAGCGAGCGGTGCGGTCGAGCCGCCGCCGTTCGCGGTGGTTCGCGACATTGATCCGGTTGCCGCACACGTCGGGCCTGCAGTAGACGCGACGCCCCCCGCGGCTGACGTCGACGAACACCCCGCGGCAGCCCGGGGCGGCGCAGGCGCGGAACCGGCCGTGCCCGAGCGCCCGGACGGCGCCGAGCAACCCGATGCCGATGAGCGTGGCCAGTTCCTCCGCCAGCGGCGCGCCCGGCCTGGTCGGGACGTACCACTGCCACCGCCCGTCGGGATCGCGCTCCAGCACCGGCCTGAGCCCTGCCCGCCCGGCCAGCACGGCGCCACCCGCGACGGCCTGGTCCTCCGTCTCGGTCTCCACGACGCCGCGTGCCTCCCGGCGCAGCAGGTGAACCTCGCGGACGTCGTCGTCGGTCGGCGCCCGCCCGTCCGCCACGGCGTCGAGCCGCAGCCCGTGTCCTGCGAGGAATCGCGTCAACGCGTCCGGGGTCGGCAGAGCCTCGCCCGCCGCGGCCTGCACGGTGGGCGAGGTGTTGGCCAGATCGCCGGCTAGAGTCGCCCCGGCCGTGTAGTCGGTGATGGAGATCCGCACGCCTCACCTCGTCTCAGTAATCGAATAAATAAAACTGTAGCCCTTACAGCAGCCGGGTAGGGATGACCGGACCCAGCCGGGGCGACGTGAATCCGGCCGAGCGGTGAGAGCGGTCCGCGCACGTGGGCGCAGGGCGAGCGGAGGCGGGCCGGGGTGGGCTCTCACCGGCGGAACACCGTGCCGGCCACCAGTCCGCGCAGTACGGTCCCGGCCGGCCGGCATGTCGTGCTCCCGAGACTACGAAGGGCCGGATCCGCCTCACCGTGATCGCCGAGACCGACGGGCTGACCGCTGTGCCGGGCTTCGTCCCCCGGCCTCCTGGACTGGTCGCCGCCACCAGGGAGAACGGTGATCTCACCGCGGTCGCACGCGGCTACACCCTGACCGGGGCTCCTGACTCCCCTCACGGGCGCCCGCCGCGATCGAGGGCGGCACGGCCGTCCCCGATCGCGGCGGGAAGCGATCCGCGGTGGCCCGGCATGCCGGTGAGCCGCCTCTCCGCCGTCCGGACGGGTCTCCCGGATCTCACCCGGCGGGCCCCGCCGGTCGCGGTGGCGCCGGGCGGGGCCGGTGGACTCGGCGGGTCAGCTGAAGTTCACGTCGCTGCACAGGTAGTACGCCTGGTCCATGTGCGAGGCCTGCCAGATCGTGAAGACGACGTGGCGGCCGGTGCGTCCGGGGGCGCTGACGTCGAACGAGATGTTCTGGCTGGGGGCGTACCGGCCGGTCTGGTGGACCAGCTCCAGGTTGCTCCAGCGCAGCGGCTGGGTGGTGGCGTCGTAGCCCTGGCGCGTGACGTACACCCGGAAGTAGTCCGCGCCGTGGCTGGCCTGGTCGTAGAGCTTGACGGTGAAGTCGCTGCGGATGTCGGTCGTCTTCCACGCGCCCACGGCGTCGAGCGCGTTGTAGCGGCCGCCCTCGGTCCGGCCGCCGCTGCACAGCTGCCCGTCCGGGATCGCCGCCTGGTGGTTGCCGCCGACGCCGTTGCGGTACAGGCCGTTCCAGTTCCACATGGCGTTGGGGTTGGCCTGCCACGCCTGCCAGCACATGGGGTCCTGCTGCTGCATGGAGGGGTTCAGGTGGTCGTTGCCCCAGCGCTGCCAGCAGCCGTAGTTGCGGGACGCCGGGTCGACGATCGACCCGTGGGCGGAGGCGCTCTCGGCCAAGGGGATCAGGAAGAGCGCTGCCGCGGACAGCAGGGCCATGGAGCGAAGCGTCCGGCGGGGCCTTCCGGCGTGGTCGTCACGGTGCATCGTGCGGTCTCCGTCTTCCGGTCGGGGGGTTTCCGGTGAGTGGGAGCGCTCCCATACGATGGAGATATTACCTGACAAACGGCAGTCGCAACCTCTGACTTCGAAAAGTTGAAAGTTTCATCCGATCATCGGTTCCTCCATGGGGACGCCTCTGCCGAGGAGGCGGCCGGACGGCGACCGTGACACGGCAGCGCGCCCGCGCCGGGCTCCGAAGCCGGGTGTACGGCCTGCGACGAGTCCGAGGCAGGGCCCGTACGGCCTGCGACGGTGCGGAAAACCCTCAAGACCGGTCCCCTCCCGTCGATGGGCCTCCGCAGGGGAAGTCGGAAGCGTCGCAAGGAGGCCAGGACATGCGAACAGGCCGGAGCGAGCGCACCGTGCCCCCCGGTGCGATCCTGACCCGTCTCCTGACCCGTTCCCCGGCCGGCCCGCTGCCGCTGCGGGGCGGTGCTCCAGGCCGGGTGCCGTCCCCGTCGCCGACGGCCGGCCTCGGCGTGCTCGCCGTGTTCGGCGCGGGATGGTTCGTCCTCGACTTCGTGCACCCCGTGGGCGCATCCGTCGTGGCCTGGGTGCCGGTGGTCCTCAGCGCGCTCCTCGGCGCGCTCGTGTGCATGCGCACGGCGGGTCGCACGTCCCTGAACGCCGCGGCACGGCTTTTCTGGCGGTGGCTGGGCACGGCGGCGCTCATCATCGGGCTCGGTGTGGCCTGCAACGCGTACGACGCGGTCGCCGGGCCCGGTGCGCCGACGCAGCGGCCCGGGCCGCTGACCACGGCACTGTACCTCGGCGGTGTGCTGTCCGCCCTATGGGCGCTGCTGCGACTGCCCGTCGCGCGCCGCTCGCGCAGGGAGCGGCTCACCCTGTGGCTCGACACGGGCATCGTCATGCTGGCCGCCGGCCTGTTCGCCTGGGCCTTCGCGGTGCACGGCTCGCCGGAGCTGGCCGCGACCACAGGCTCGTCCCTGCCGGGGCTGGTCACCATCATGCTGGGGTTCGTCGCGGTGCTCACCGCCGTCAAGCTGGCGCTGGCCGGCGCCGGGCCGCTGAACCGGGAGTCGCTGTCCGCCCTGGGGGCGGCGGCCCTCGTGGGGGCGACGGGCGGGGCGCTCATGCCGTTGATCCAGTCCAGGCCGGACCTCAACGCCGCCCACGTCGGGGTCCCGATCACCTTCCTCCTCCTCGCGATCGCGGCCGGGCGGCAGCGGGAGGCGGAGGGGGAGACCGTCCGGCCTCCGGGGCGGGGCAGGCCCTTCAGCCTGCTGCCGTACGCCGCGATCGCGGCGACCGGCGGCCTCCTGCTGGTCTCGACGCGTACGGCGGGCCTGGAGACCCAGGTGATCGCGGCGGGCGCGACCGTCATCACCTGCCTGGTGGTGGGACGCCAGATCCTGGCCTTCTACGACAACGCCGACCTGCTGGCCCGGCTCGACGCCAGCATGCTGGAACTGCGCCGGCACGAGCGGCGGGCGCGCTCGCTCGTGCAGAACTCCTCCGACATCATCGCCGTCACCGCCGCGGACGGGACGCTCTCCTACGTCAGTTCGAGTGTCGAGCGCATCCTCGGCGTACCGGCCGACCACTGGCTCGGCCGGCCCGTGGCCCACTGCGCCCACCCGGACGACGTGCGGCTCCTCGAAGGTATGCGCCGGCGGCTCATGCGCGACCCCGGCGCCACCGCCACCTGCCAGGTCCGCATGCGGCACGCGGACGGGGACTGGCGGTGGCTGGAGCTCGTCGGCGCGAACCGGATGGACGACCCCGGAATCCGCGGCATCGTGAGCAACGCCCGCGACATCACCGAGACCAGGCGAGTCCAGGACCAGCTGGCGCACCAGGCCACCCACGACGCGCTGACCGGGCTCGCCAACCGGATCCTGTTCAACGAGCGGGCGGCGAGCGCCCTCGCACTCGCCCGCACCGCGACCGACACCGCGACCGCGACGGTGGACGGTGCCGCGACCGCGACCGGCACCGCGATCGCGACCGCGACCGGGGCGGTGGACGGCGCTGCGACCGCGATCGGGGCGGTGGACGGCGCCTGGACCAGGGCGGGGATGGGGACCGGGGCGGGGGACGACACCGGGACCGGCGCGGGTCCCGGTTCCGGCGCCCGCGGGGTCGCGCTCGCCCTGGTCGATCTCGACGACTTCAAGACGATCAACGACCGACTCGGGCACGCGGTGGGCGACGCGCTTCTGACGGTCGTCGCCGACCGGCTCCGTGAATGCGTCGGGCCCGACGACACGGTCGCGCGGCTGGGCGGCGACGAGTTCGCCGTCCTGCTGCGGGACGTCTCCGCGGAGGAGGCCGACCGCATCGCCGGACGCGTCATCGTGGCGCTCGGCACCCCGGCCAGGGCCGCCGACCACGACCTGCTGGTGCAGGCCAGCATCGGCCTGGTGGCCGGCGAGCCGGACACGGACGCCAGCGAGTTGCTGCGCCGGGCCGACGTGGCCATGTACGCGGCCAAGGAGCAGGGCAAGAGCCGTTACGTCCGGTACACCGCGGAGATGGACGCCCGGACCGTCGAGCACGCCCGGCTGGGCGCCGAACTGCAGCACGCCCTCGTCTCCGGCGAGCTGTTCCTGCTGTACCAGCCCGTGGTGACCCTGCCCGAGGGGGAGCTCTCCAGCGTGGAGGCACTGGTGCGCTGGCGTCACCCGGAGCGGGGGCCGGTCTCCCCGGCGGAGTTCATCCCGGTCGCGGAGCGCAACGGCATGATCGTCCAGATCGGTGCCTGGGTGCTGCGGGAGGCATGCCGCCAGATGGCCGAGTGGCGGCGGCGGTACGGCGCCGCCGGGCCTGTGCGGATGGGCGTGAACGTCTCGCCCCGGCAGCTCCGGGAGCCGTCGTTCGTGCAGGCCGTCACGGACGTGCTGCGCGAGACCGGGCTCCGGCCGGAGGACCTCCTGCTGGAGATCACCGAGACGGCCGTTTTCGACGGCGGACCGGCGCTGGAGACGGTTCGGGCCCTGCACGCGCTCGGGGTCAAGCTCGCCCTCGACGATTTCGGCACCGGGCACTCCTCGCTCGGGCTGCTGCGCACCTGCCCCGTCGACGTGCTCAAGGTGGACAAGCTGTTCGTCGACGGGGTGACGGGCACCGTCGAGAACTCGGTGATCGCCACCTCGCTGGTGCAGATCGCCCATGCGCTGCAGCTGCAGGCCGTGGCCGAGGGCGTGGAGACCGAGGCGCAGGCGAGGAGGCTGTACCAGCTGGGTTACCGCCTGGCTCAGGGTTTCCACTTCGCGCCGCCGCTGCCCGCGGAGGGGGTCGGCCGCCTGCTGGCCGCCCGCGCGGCGGGCCTCGGCTGCGACCGGCTCGACCCGCCCGCCCTGGCCGGCTAGTCCGGCGAGCCCGTCCGGTGCCCTGTCCGTCCGGTGCCCTGTCCGTCCGGTGAGCCGGCCCGCCAGGGGAGACCGCCCGTCAGTCGAGTCCGCCTGTCAGGCGGATTCGGGGAAGAAAGTCAGAGTCCGGTAAACCGGGCGGAGTCATCGGCCGTCCTGTGGGGTGGGCGCGAAGGAAGACGCCCCGCCCCTTCGAAGGGTGGGATGCGGTCCTCCGAGGGGGTGTGGGCGCCCCTGGTCATCGTGCCCCGGTGACCAAAGGCGCCCTCCCCCGACGCGAGCGTGGCTTCCCCCTTCGATAACCTCACCCGCACCAGATGTATCTACCAGTAGTCGGTCGATCACATCAGGTGAATGTGCGAACACGGGGTGTGAACACGCTCTCTTGTTTCTTCTCCGTACGGGAGATGGAGTCGTCCGCCCAGAATTGAGGCTTTCCTTCCCGCCGTGGTCGTGGACCGATGTCCGTAAGCGGCACCCCGCAGCTCGGCATCCCACGGACCGGCACCCCGCAAGCCGGCACCCCGCAGCTCGGCATCCCACGGACCGGCGACAGGACGGCCGCGACCCGCAGCCCCGGTGGCCCCCGCGGCCCCTGCGGCCCCCGCGGCGCGGATTTATTGATGCGACATCATGAGAGGAAGACGGCAGGATGGTTCCTCTTGTGGATTCTGTGAGGAGCCGGCCGTGACCCCCTACCGTCGCGACATCGACATGCTTCGCGATCGGCGTTTCAGCCTGCTGCTCGCCGCGCGGACCATCTCCGTCCTGGGCAGCTCGTTCGCCCCCGTCGCCCTCGCCTTCGGCGTCCTCGAACTGCCCGGTGCGACGGCCACGACGCTGTCGGTGGTCCTCACCGCCGAGGCGCTGCCGATGGTGGCGTTCATGCTCGTCGGCGGGGTGATCGCGGACCGTTTCCCCAGGCACCGGGTGATGATGGCCGGTGAGGCGCTCAACGCGGCGGCGTTCGCCTGCCTCGCCGCGATGCTGCTCACCGGCTGGACCCCGCTTCCCGCGCTGGTGACGGCGTCGGCGTGCAGCGGCATCGCCATGGCGGTCCTCTTCCCGGCGCTGACCGGCATCATCCCCGACGTCGTCCCGGCCGACCGGCTGCAGACCGCCAACGCCCTGCTCGGACTGGGCGCCAACAGCTCACGCGTCGCCGGCCTCGTGCTGAGCGGCGCCACGGTGGTCCTGATCGGCGGCGGCTGGGCGCTGGCGGTCAGCGCCGCGATGTTCGCCACGGCGGCGGTCCTGGTCGCGGCGCTGCGCCTCACCCCGGCGGAGCGTACGGCGGGCGAGGGGCACTCGGTCCTCGCCGACCTGCGCGACGGCTGGCGCGAGTTCGTCTCCCGGCAGTGGCTCTGGGTGGTCGTCGCGCAGTTCTCCGTGCTGATCATGGCCGTGCAGGCCGCACACGGCGTGCTCGGCCCGCTGGTGGCCACCGAACGCCTCGGCGGGGCGTTCGCCTGGTCGATGATCCTGGCGGGCGAGGCGGTCGGCATGATCGGTGGCGTCTTCATCGCGATGCGGCTGCGGCCCCGCCGTCCCATCCTGGTGGCGACGCTGCTGACCGCGCCCACGGGCCTGCCGTACCTCCTGCTCGGATCGGGCGCCCCGCTGTGGACGATCGTCGCCGGGGCGGTCCTGATGGGCGTCTGCTTCGACGTCTTCGGCGTGCTGTGGAGCACCACCATGCAGCGCGAGATCCCGGCCGAGTCCCTGTCCCGGGTCAGCTCCTACGACGCCCTGGGGTCGCTGATGTTCGGCCCGATCGGCCTGCTGGTGGCCGGACCGGTCGCCTCCATGATCGGTCCGGAGCCCGCGCTGCTCGGCTGCGCCGCGATCGTCACGCTGTCCGCCGCCGCGGCGCTGCTCTCCCCCGGCGTGCGCGGGCTGCGCGCCCCGGAGCCGGAGCCCGTCGCCGACGCCGACAAGGTCCCGTCGCACTGATCCGGGCCGCCCGGACGATGGCCGGTGCCGTCGCCCGGACCGTAGCGCGGCGGGCGGCCGCCGCTTCCCGCGGGGCGCCCGGCATGGTGACGGTCCGGACCCACCGGGTAAGGGTGAGTCCGGGGGCATGGCGTGACCAGGACGGTGGATACGGTTCGGGAGTCGCGGTGGTCGCAGGCGCTGCGGGTCACCGGTCTGTTCGACGCGCCCGGCGCGTCCGCGCTGAGCGGGCCCGCCCGGCTGGCGGCCCGGCTGCTGAAGGCGCCCGCCGCTTTGGTGGCGCTGGCCGACGGCGACCGGCTGGTGTGCCTCGGCGCGGCGGGGCCGGCCGAGCGCTGGACGGGACGGGACCTCGCCCCGCACCCGCCGTTCCGGCGGATCCTGGCCGTGGACGCGCCGCTGGCCGTGACCGACGTGCGGGCCGATGCCCGGCTGGACGGCATGCCCGCCGTCGACGGGCTGGAGCCGCGCGCCTGCGCCGTCTTCCCGCTGCGCGCACCGGACGGCGAGGTGCTGGGCGTGCTGTGCGCGCTGGACGTACGGCCCCGGCGGTGGGACCCGCACGGGCTGCGCCTGGCGGGAGAGGTGGCCCGCTCGGTGGAGGAGCAGCTCGCGGCGCGGTCGGACGAGGGGCGGGCACGGCTGGCGGCGGCACGTCTGGGCGCGATCCTGGAACGGTCGCGCGACGCGTTCGTGTCCATCGGCGCCGCCGGGACCGTGACGGCGTGGAACCCCGCCGCCGAGCGGTTGTTCGGCCGCTCGGCGGGTGAGGCCGTGGGACGGCCGGTGGACGAGCTGATCGTCCCGCGGAGGTTCCGGCCGCGGCTGCGCGAGGAACTGGACAGGGTACGGCGCGCCGGCCCGCCGTACCCGTCCGGACGCCGGATCGAGCTGACCGCGGTCGACCGGACCGGTCGGGAGCTGCCGGTGGAGATGGCGCTGCAGGTCCACACCGAGCAGGGTGAGCCGGTCCTGCACGCGCTCGTGCACGACATCGGGCACCGGGTGGCGGTCCGGCGGCGGCTGGAGCAGGAGCGGCGGTTCCTGACGGCGCTGATGGACAGCCTGGACGCCGGGGTGGTCGCCTGCGACAGCGACGGCACGGTGGTGCTGGTCAACCAGACGCTGCGCGAGATCGAACCGGCTTCGCGATCGGGCGCCGAGTCACCCTCCCCGGAGGAGCTGAGAAAGGGCGACTGGAACGCCCTCTACGAGCTGTACGACTCCGACGGGCGTCCGCTGCGACCGGAGGAGGTGCCGCTGGCACGGGCGCTGCGCGGGGAGCGGGTCGACGGCTGCGAGGTGACGGCCCGTATGACCGGGACCGGGACGGATCTGCGCCGCTATCTGGTCAACGCCCGGCCGATCGAGGCCGCCGACGGGCGCTGCCTGGGCGCGGTGACCGCCATCCACGACATCACCGAGCGGCACCGTGCCGAGTTGCTGCGCACCGCGCAGGAGGCGGTGGCCCGGGTGCTGGCCGAGGCCGCCTCCAGCGGGCAGGCCGCCGCCGGCGTCACCGCCGCGGTCGCCGGCACGCTCGGCTGGACCTGCGGCGAATACTGGCAGGTCGACCCCGACGAGACCGTCATCCGGCGGCTGGGCCTGTGGGTCCGGCCCGGACGGGACCTCGACGCGCTGATCCGCGACGAGCCCGACGTGTTCCCGCGCGGGGGCGGTCTGGCCGGAACGGTGTGGGTGAGCGCCCGCCGGACCTGGGTCCCCGACCTGGCCGCCGACCCGCTCGACTTCACCCGGAAACCGGCCGCGCTGCGCGTCGGGTTGCGCGCCGCGATGGGCCTGCCGGTGCGCAGCGGCCGACGCGTACTGGGAGTGCTGACCTTCTTCGCCGACACCGTCCAGGAGGCCGACGACGACCTGGCGGCCATGCTGGACGGCGTCTGCGCCCACATGGGCCGTTACCTGGAACACCGCCGCTCCCACGAACTGGCCCTGGCCCTGGATGCCGACCGCCGCCACCTGGACCGCATCGTCGCCCAGATCGACGACTACGTGTGGACGGTCGAGGTCGCCGCCGACGGCACGGTCCACCCGGTCTGTCTGGACTCCGACAGCAGCGTCGTGTTCGGCGGCAGGCTGCCCGCCGGCGCCGACGCCGCCGCGGTCATGGCCGAACTGGTCCACCCCGACGACCGGGAGTCCTTCGCCGCCTTCCACGCCGCCATCGCCGATGCCAGACCCGCCCGGCTGGAGTGCCGGATCATCGGGCTGGACGGGGTGACCCGGTGGGTGTGGATCCGGGCCCGGCCGCGCCGTGAGGGTGACCGGCTGCTGGTCGACGGCATCACCAGCGACGTGACCGAGCGCCGCCGCCTGGCCGAGCAACGCGAGCTCCTGCTGACCCGCCGGCAGGAGCAGGTGCGCCGACTGCGGGAGCTGGACCGGATGAAGGACGAGCTGGTGGCACTGGTCAGCCACGAGCTGCGCTCGCCGATCGGCGCCATCCGCGGCTATGCCTCACTGCTGCTGGACGATCCGGAGCTGAGCACCGAGCAGCGCGCCTTCACGGACGTGATCGACCGCAAGAGCGCGCACCTGCAGCGGCTGGTCGACGACCTGCTGGATCTAGCGCGGTTGGACGCCGGACGGATCGCGCTCGATCCGCGGCCGGTGGCGCTGGACGGACTGGTGCGCCAGGCGGTCGACGACCACCGGCCGGCGGCGACCGCCAAGCGGCTGGCGGTGCGGGCGGAGGCGGCCGGAGGGCTCTGGGTGCGGGCCGATCCGGTGAGGCTGCGCCAGGTGCTGGACAACCTGCTCTCCAACGCGGTCAAGTACACCCCGGACGGGGGCGAGATCACCGTCGTCGCCCGCCCGGGTGACGGGACCGGTGACGGGACCGGTGACGGGACCGGTGACGGGAGCGGTGACGGGACCGGTGACGGGAGCGGCGGGAACGACAGCGGAAACGAGAACGACAGCGGAAACGAGAACGGGGGCGGGAGCGAGAACGGGAGTGAAGACGGCCCGGGTGGCACGGTCACGGTCGCGGTCGCGGACACCGGCATCGGGATCCCCGCCGAACAGTATCCGCGGTTGTTCGGCCGGTTCTTCCGGGCGTCGACCGCGGTGGAGTCCGGGATCAAGGGCACCGGCCTGGGGCTGGCGATCACCCGGGCGATCGTCGAGGCGCACGGCGGCACCATCACCGCCTCCCCGAGGGAGGGCGGAGGAACGGTCTTCACCCTCATCCTGCCCGCCGCCGGACCGCCCCGGGAGGAAACGCCCTGAGGCGGCCTGGCCCGTCTGGGTCCACCAGGGTCCGGTCCGCCGGGGTTCAGCCCGCCGGGATCCGGTTCGCCGGTCCTGCCGGTCGGTGAGGATCCAGGTCACAGCCGTGGCAGAACCGGGAGGAGCCGAGTGACGGCCGTGGCGGAACCGGGAGGAGCCGAGTGACGGCCGTGGCGGAACCGGGAGGAGCCGAGTGACGGCCGTGGCGGAGCCAGGAGGAGCCGAGTGACGGCCGTGGCGGAGCAGGGAGGATCCGAGTGACCGGGATCCGACCGGATCACATGACGGGGCCCCGGCGCCTGGAAGCGCCGGGGCCCAAGAGTTCAACACCGTTCTTCCGACTGTCGTGTCGGTTTCCTCATCCGCACGGCCGCCTCATCGGACGGGGCGGGGTGCGGGAATCGCGTAGGCGTGACCGGAAACCACCTCCCGTTCATCCGGAACCGTTGCACCCGCGCGGCGGAAGCCGGTCCGCGGGCGCTCCCGATGGTGTCCGACCCTCCTTTCCCGTGTCGCCGGTATCACTGCGTTCTCGCAGGCGGCACGTGGCCGCCCGACGCGTCGGACGGCGGATCCCGCACGGCCGACGGTCATCTCACAAGGGTCATCGACATCTGCCGCATAGGCTGTTTTTCCCCTGTGCACAACAAACGCTAATCACACCTATAAAAGATGTCCACATCGGCTGATGTAGATCTTTATTGGCATTCTGCGGCGTCGCGACCGTGCCCTCTCGGGAGGATTCAGGGAGAGCAGGAGCGATCCGGATCAGGGCACTTCCCAGTCGACCTCGGCGCTGCCGCTGACGCGGAGCTTGCGGCGGGCGCGCTCGTAGAAGGTGGTCGTCCCCAGCCGGACGACGCGGGCGGCGGCGCGCATCGCGGTGACGGTGAGCCGGTGTCCCGGCGGCAGGTGCCCGACGACCGCGCCGTCCACCTCCACGGCCAGCCGCCCGCTCGTGGGCAGGACGTCGAGGGTGACCTCCTCGTCCGCGGAGAGCACGATGGCCCTGTTGAACGTCGAGTGGGCCGCGGCGGGCACCACGAGGAAGCCTTCGACGGTCGGGGAGACGATGGGACCGCCGGCGGAGAAGCTGTAGGCCGTCGACCCCGTGGAGGTCGCCACGATGACGGCGTCGGAGGCGTAGCGGACGAAGGGGTGCCCCTGCACGGAGACCGCCACCTCGGACAGTCCGTGACCGGGGGTGCGCACCAGGGCGATGTCGTTGAACGCGGTCACCGTCGCCCCTTCCGGCAGGGTCGTCCGTACGGCCATGCGGGGCTCGACGGCGTACTGACTGCCGTCGATGGCCGACAGCGCGGCCGACAGCTCGTCCACGTCGATCTCGGCGAGGAAGCCGAGCCGTCCGAGGTTCACGCCGAGCACGGGGGTCGGCCGCCCTGCGATGAGCCGCATGGTGCGCAGCATCGTCCCGTCGCCGCCCAGGCTGACGAGCAGGTCGGCGCGGTCGATCAGGGTGGCGCCGTCGACCGCGATGGCGCTGCAGTCGATGCGGCCCACCTCCTCCGGCGACCCGAGCACCGTGACGTTCCGGGAGCGGGCCCATTCGATGATCGTGTCGATGGCCGTCTTCGAGTCGCGCCGCGGGTGCAGTACGAGTCCCACTGTCTCAACCATGCCCATGGGGACACCGTACGACCGCCCGGATGGATCGCAGGGCGGCCCTCCCGGGCCGGGACCGGGCGCGGCGCGGAGGCGGGACGTCCCGCCGCGCCGTACATGATCCGGGAGCGCGGTGGCAGGGGGAGGGTGGCCCGGGCCCGCGCGGCCGGGGAATGAAAGCCGGACGGAACCGGCTGATCGTGGCAGCAGGAGAGACCGAGGAGACTGTGATGACCGTCAGCATCGCGTTCGTGCCCGAGAAGGACCTCTTCGAGGCCAAGGTGGACGGTGAGCACGCGGGACAGCTGGAGTTCACCCGGAGGGACGGTGTGATCGTCTACACCCACACCGAGGTGGATTCCGCGTTCGAGGGCCGCGGTGTGGGCAGCGCGCTCGCCCGCGCGGCGCTGGACGCGGCGCGCGCGGAGGGGGCGCGGGTACGGCCCCGCTGCTCGTTCGTGAAGCACTGGATCGACCGGCACCCCACCTACGCCGGGCTGGTGGAGGAGGCCTGACCCCCATCTACGCCGGGCCGGCCGAGGAGGCCTGACCCTATCCACACCGGGCCGGCCGAGGAGGCCTGACCGCCCGGCCGGGCGCGTCCGCCCACGACCGGTGCTCGGGCCGCTCGGAGAAGGAGGACGGCTACGAGGCGGAGCTCGTGGCGGATCGTGATCCCGTGGACGCCCACCGTGCGGAATCGTGATGAAAATCACGCAGTGCGCGCAGATTCGCCGCTCTGGGATCAAGCGCCTTCCCGGCCGGACTGCCGTTCCTTGCTAGGCTGCAAGGAACCGTTTTGAACCGGGCGTCGTCTCACCCCGGCAGGTGAGACCGTCGAGAAGTGGGGTCACACCGTGAAGAAGCTGCTCGTTCTGGCGCTCGTCGCCCTTGGGGGGCTGCTGGTCTGGCGTAAGGTGCAGGCTGACCGCGCCGAGCTCGATCTGTGGACCGAGGCGACCGGCAGCGATAACTGACCGCAGCGGCTGCCGATCAAGGTGTGCCCACGGTCCTGAAGCAAGGTTGGGGGAATGGCACCCATCAAGCTTGCCTGTCTGGATCTGGCAGGCACCACGATCGGTGATGTCGCCATGGTCGAACGGGCGTTCGCCGAGGCGATCGCCACGCAGGGCATCGTGCCCGGGACCGGCGCGTACGCACGTGCCATGGTGCATGTGCACCGGTCCCGGGGCTGCCCCAAGATCGATGTTTTCCGGGGCATCTTCCCCGACAACGAGGCCCAGGCGCAGGCGGCCAACCTGACCTTCGAGCGCTCCTACCAGGGCGCGATCGACCGTTCGGGACTCCTTCCCGTCCCGGGCACCGTGGAGGCGCTGGAGAAGCTCCAGGGCTCCGGGGTCAAGGTCTGCCTCATCACCGGCTTCAGCCGGTCGACCCTCGACCGCGTGCTGGCCGCGCTGAGCTGGTCCGACCGGATCGACCTGGCACTGAGCCCGGAGGACACGGGCGGCCGGGGCCGTCCGAGACCCGACATGGTGCTCACCGCGCTGCTGCGCCTCGGCGTCGAGGACGTCCGCGAGGTCGCGGTCGCGGGCGACTCGGAGAGCGACATGCTCTGCGGCCGCCGGGCGGGCGCCTCGGTGATCGCCGGCGTCCTGACCGGAAGCCACAGCCGGGAGCGGCTGGTCAAGGGCGGCGCCACCCACGTCCTGGACTCCATCGCCGACTTCCCCGGCCTCGTCCTCGGCGACGACCTGACCGGGCACCGCACCCCCGCCTCCTCCGTCCACTGACGGTTCCGGCCCCGGCCTCGTGACCGGAGAGCCGTACGGAGGCGCAGGAGACGCACCGCGGCCGGTTCAGATGGTGATCTGTTCACAGCATCTGTCGTGCGGTGAGTCGGTGGAAACCGGTCTACTGCTTCTCCGTCTGGCGCTCGCCGTCCTCGGGGACGGAGACGAAGGTCCCCTTGCCGTGGATGCTGTAGACCTCACCTGACTCCAGCAGTTCGTTGATCACTCGCCGTGCTGTGCCGCGGGCTACTCCGAACTCCTCGGCGAGGCGCGGTTCCCCTGGGATGGGATGGCCTGGCTGGTACTGACCCTCATGGATGCGTCGCCGTATCTCGTTGAGGATGGCCTGCCACTTGAGCTCGTCCGGGCGAAAATCGATCACCTGGCAAGGCTAGAAAACTTCGCCTGACCTGCGAATACCATAGTATCCAATGGATATCTATGAGTACCCATGGGAATGACTATGTATGTTGAGGTAGCGTTCCTGCCTGGCGCACCTGACAGCAGACGGGCCCGGCAGGCGCGCGAACGCCGTACCGGGCCCTTGATCGGACGTAGGAGGTCCGACCTGTGGACAACTTTAGACCGCCGACGTTACCCCGGGTTCCAGTCACTCCAATCGAATCCGTCTGCGGGCCGTGCTTCTCCGCTGAACGGCCTCCGCTGCCGATGGGCTGCGCCGTCTGCGGGCACCCGCCGTACGACCACGGATGCCTGCACGTCGAGGCGCACGACTACCGGGTGCCCTCCGCAGGGCAGGCGGCCGCCCGCTGGGAGCTGATCCGGGCCGCCCGGCTGGACGAGCTGAGGATGCCCGCGCGGGACTGGGTCCGCCCGGCCGAGTGCCTCCCGGCGCCTGCCTCGCAGCCCACCGAGCAAGAGCCCGTTCCCGCCGGGCGGCCCATCGAGCGGCAGCGCGTCCCCACCGGTCAGCCGGCCGTGCGGACGCCGGCCGTACCCGCGCCCCGCACGGCCGAGCCCGTGTCCGGTACGAACCTTCCCGCCGTGGGATCGTCCTGGCCGATGGCGCTCGCCGAGACGTGCCGTACGGCGGACCGGCCGGTGGAAACCCGGGAGACCCGTGCCCTGCGGCTGTCGCTCGCCCGGGAACCGCTCGCGCTGCGGCGGGCCCGCGCGGTGGCCGCCCGTGAACGGCAGCCGCGTCCGACGGCCGCCATCGGCCACCTGATTCCCGGCGGGCCGTCACCCGGGACGGCGGGCCCGGTGAGTCCCGGCGAACTCGCCGTGCACCACGCGGCGGCCCGGTCGCCGTACCCACCCGGCTCCACCCGGTGGCGGCCGTCCACACCTGTGGAGAGGGCCGCGTGACGGGAGGCTCCATCGGCATGACCTTCGACGAGGAGCAGGCGGCGCTCATCAGGTACCTCCGGCGCGCCTGGCCCGGCTGGACGATCTGGCGGAGTGGCGGCGTCTGGTACGCCACCGGATCGTGCGCGGTTCCGGACTGCCGGTGTGGGCGGACGCTGCACGCCCGGGGCATGATCCGGTTGTGCGAGCGGCTGGCCGAGGAGGAACAGGCGCGTAAGGGAAGGACGGCATTGTGACCGGTCGGTCTCCCCTGGGGCCGGGTCCTCGGTCCCGTATGACCTGCCGCCGACCTGCTGTCCCGGACCGGCGTCGTTTCCGGGGCTGCGGAGCGGATCGCGGATCGGCGTCCATGCCGACGGGAGCGTTATATGCTGTCCTGGCGGTGTGATGAACACGGATTCGCCGTTCACGGTGTTTCCTCAGGTCACGTCACCCGCAGAGGGGCCTTAGCTCAGTTGGCAGAGCGCCTGCTTTGCAAGCAGGATGTCAGGAGTTCGAATCTCCTAGGCTCCACCAGGGGCGGTTCTTGAGATGGCCTGATCACGTGTCACGAGTGCTCGTCTGATCATGAGAATCGGGCGGGCTATCTCCGTTTCCGGGCCCGTGACCGTGCTCGCCGGGCGGTTCGAGGCCGGTGCGGCGGTCGTGGTGAAGGGCTCGGGTGGTGTCCGGTCGCGTCGAGGGCAGGGCGAACCAGCCGGTGAGCATGCTCGCGCCGGCTCCTTGGGACGTGCTGCCGGGACGGGCCGGGGTGACGATCTGTTCAGGGCCGGTCGGGCGGGGGCCTGCCGCTGTTGTCGGTGGTGTCGTCGATGCCCGGCTCGGCCGGGAGGTTCTCTCCGACGGTAGGCAAGGGCTGGGTTTCGTGGTCGTGGACCTGCCGCCAGGACAGCAGGATCTTCTGGTTGGCGACGCAGATCATGAGGGCGACCAGGATGGTCTGGGCGACGCGGCCGTGGGCGAGCCGGTTAGTCGGGTCGGCCAGGTTGATGACCTGGCCCTTCAACCTGCCGTTGATCCCTTCGGTATTGGCGCGGATGGCCTTGAACGCGCCTTTCCAGGCCGGGCTCAGATAGGGCAGGTCCTGGCGGAGCTTGTCCTTGTGGCCGAGGTCGCCCGGGTGCAGGGTGATGGTCTGCTGGGTGCAGATCGTCGGCAGGCACCCGTCGCCGCTGCTGGGCTTCGGCAGCAGGACGGTGGGCTTGGCGGCGGCGTGCGCGGCCCGCTGCCGTGCGTCGGTGAGGTCGATGCGGGTTCGCGGGCCAGGGGTCGCCGCTCTGGCCTGGTTGAAATGAGGGCAGTTCACCGACGGGGCGGTCCCGGCGGCCGGGCACTGCAGGCGGAGTTTCCCCTCGGCGTCGGGGGTCTGCTTGACCTTCAGGAAATACGGCCGGCGCGCGTGGATCAACGCGGTGAGTTCGTCGTCGGGGGTGCGGACGGCGGCGTCGTCGAGACCGGTCGTGGCGTGGATGAGCGGGGTGGGCATCAGGGGGCAGGCCAGGCTGCCGTCGACCAGGAGCGCGCCGTGCACCGAGCCTTGCAGTCCGCGCTGCTCGGCTTTGTAGTCCAGGGCGAGCCGGTAGCCGTGGGCGCGGGCGGGGCGCGCGAAGTGGTCGGCGGTCTGGTCGGTGTAGGCGCGGTCGACGGCGAGCGTGCCGGTGGGCAGGCCGAGCGAGGCGATGGCGTCCAGAGCGGTGATCGCGGCCGGGCCGACGCGCCGGTGCGGAGTGTCGATGACCAGGCCGAGCGCGAGTTGCGGGTGGGTGCCGAGCGTGTCGCGGGTGCGGGCGGCGGTGGCGAGGGTGGCGCTGTAGCCGAAGGTGGGCGGGCCGTCGCCGGCGCTGTGGTGCCAGCCCGCGGTGATCTCGATCGAGGCCAACGGCTGGCCGGTGGAGCGGCGAAGCCGCGGCGGCTGGGCCCAGGTAGGAATCGCGGTGGCGTCGATCCCCACATCCCCGCCGTAGTGCGCGAGATAGCCGCGACCGCGGGCCCGGCGGACCGGGGTCAGCACGAGCCGGGTCACGATGTCTTGCAGCAGGTCGCGTTTGCGCTGGTGCTCGGGCTCGTCGCCGTCCCAGGCGGAGGTGTAGGCGCCGGCTTCGGCCGCGGTGAGGCGGCGGCGCCGGTCGACGCGGACGACGTCCAGCCCTGTGGTGACCTTGTCGAAGGTGCGGTAGAACCTGCGCGACAACGCGTGCCGATCGTATGCGTCGTCAGGGTCGAGGTCGGGGATGTGGTGGCGTCGGCGCATGTCCGGGCTGAGGCTGAAGGCCATCAGCCGCCAGGCGTCCGCGAGCTGAGCACTGCCGGTGTAGTAGATGGCGAGCAGCAGGCCGAGCAGCACCGTGCGGACCGGCAGCCCGGGCGGCCCGGGACGGTGCGCGAGCTCAGCCTCGATCACCTCGATGACCCCGGTGTCGGTGAGCAGGTCATCGAGGTGGGCCACCATCGCGTCCGGGATCAGCAGCGGCGCTTCGGTGACCGGCCGGGGACGGCAGGCGGCCACCCGCTCCGTGCGGGGACGCGACCCGCCCGCCATCAGCGGCCGCGCAGCAGCTCGGTGGCGGTGCGGGTATCCAGAGGCGGGACGAAATGGCTGTAGCGGGCCAGCGCGCTCGGGGCGAGCCCGGCCGCCGCGGCGACCACGGTCAGGTCGATCCGCGCACTCAGCAACTCGACGATCCAACCGGCGCGCAGCCGCCGCGCCGACAGCGGGGGAAGGGCCCCGGTAGGGCGGTGCGCCCACGTCCACGAGGCCACGAGGTTCTTGGCGTAGGCGGTCGTCCGGCCTGGCCGGAACAGATACCGGTCCCCGCCGGTGAGCGCGGTGCCGACGGCGACGGCCAGGTCGCGTTCGAAGGCCGCGCGGGCGACGATCAGCCGGGTCGTGCCCGGCGCGGCGACGATGACCGTCCCGTCGTCGAGGACGCGCACGTGGCTGCCGCGGACGGCGGCGAGTTCGGCCGAGGTCAGTCCGCACCCGGCTGCCAGGGCGATCAGCGCGAGGGCATCGCTGCGGGTCTGGCCGCGAAGGTGGGCAGCCCACTCGCGCAGCCGGGCCAGTTCGGCCGGGGTGTAGGGGGCGGTGCGCTCGCTGGGGGCGCTGAGTGCGACCGGGGTGCTTTCCCCGCGCTGTGCCCAGGCGAGCGCGGCGCGGACCTGCCGCAGCCACGACCGGTAGGTCTGCGTGGTGCGTGGGGCCAGGCCGGCGCAGCCGGCCAGCACGAACGCGTCGATCGTCTCGTGCCGCAGCCACACGTCCGGGTCGGTGGGCAGGCCGCGCCCGTGGCACCAGATCGCCAGCCGGCCGACCACGTGCAGCAGCCGCCCGGCAGGGGGGGCTGGTCCACGGCGCGGACGCGGCGACGGTGGCGCGGACCTGGTCGGCCACCGCCTCCCAGCCCGGCGGGACAGGGCGTGGCCGATAGCCAGTGATCTTCGCCGAGGTGTCCGGGTCGAGGGTCACACTCCATCCATAGCGGCTGGACAAGCAGCCGTTACAGTCGCGGGTGACATCCACCGATAGGAGAACTTCGTGATGGTCGGAGGACGTGCGCGCTCGGCGGCTCCGCGGGAGCTGGCCGAGGATCCGCAGGCCTGGCCCAATGCGGACCTGACCCCTCATCCCGCCGCCGCCGTCGTTCAGGCCATCGCCGCCACCCTGGCCGGGATCCTGGTCGAACGCCGGCTGAGCCTGCGCGGCCTGGCCGCCGCCTCCGGTGTCAATCGCCAGTCCATCGCAGACCTGTTGGCCGGGCGGTCCTGGCCGGACGTGGCCACCATCGCCCTGCTGGAGACCGCGCTCGCGGCCCGGCTGTGGCCGGAGGGCACCTCGGCGCCCCGATGACGGCGCCGAACGCCGTGATGACCTCGACGGCATGGTCGAGCCTTCCCTCCGCCGCCCCGGCAACCCGGACATCCGGGCATGAGCGGCCGTCGTTTGGCTCGACAGCCTCCAAGCGATCACCTGGCGCGTTACGCTCGGAAGGCGCGAGCCTTCAAAGAGTTAGGTCTTCTGGGCGCTCACGCAACCCGGTGCCGTCGAGCTGCTACTCGGCGGCACCACTTTTCGATCCGGTCACCAGACCGGCACGCCGGTTGAGTCCGTGGCGGTGTCCCCCTCGCCGGTGAACCCGTTCATCCCGGATGCGATCGTGAACAGGCCCTGCTCGCGCTCGACCAGCCAGCCATCGCTTGAACCAGGCGAACGTCGCCTGCCAGGTGTTTTAACGTACGAAACAGGAACGCCATAGCTATGAGGCAGCAGGGGGGCCTAGCATGCCGGAGCGTAGTACTACCGCACAGCCGGGCATGACACCCGCGGTCCGCCCGACCGCAGGCACCATGTTCGCGGCCCTGTACGGGAAACTGATTCCGCATGCCTGGCGCGCTTCCGGGTCGACGGACGACGCCCACTCGCTGTTCTATCACCGGTCCCTCGCCATGGGCTGGCTCGACGAATCCTCGACCGTGGCGACAGGCGGAGATGAGGATCATCTGGCGGTCGCGCCCGGGTTGTGGGCTATGAACGACGCCGGATGGGATCACCCTCGCGGTGTTGCTGAAGCGGGACTGGTCTCGTGGTTCCAGGTCGAGGCCAGCGCGGTCGCCGCAGACCGCCCACTGCCGGTGCAGCCGTTCCTGCGCTGCGCCGGGGACGCGACAGTGCGGGCCGGCACACTACGTCTGTCCGCAGTTCAGGTCCTCCTGCCGGTTCAGGGACTCGGCACCGCGTCGCGTCCGCAGTACGCGCCCGTGCCGTCGATGCTCTCGGGAGGCTGGTTCGCCAGCTGCGACCCGGAAGCGAAGACGCACGTCGAGGTCAGTATCAGTAGCGGCCAGGACCCGTCGATCTCTGCTGTCGCACAGCAGTTCAGCGACCACCTCGACCGCTTGGAGCAAGACGTGTTCGTGTGCCGGTCGTTCGACATCGCCGGCGGAGGCGATTGCCCGCCTCCGCCGTTCGACGACAGTTTCTGGAACGGCCCGCCCCGGCACGGCGTCGTGCTGCGTGGAGACCTCACCGAGTGGTCGTGCGACGCGATCGGGTGGCTGGCTGAGACCATTGCCGACCTTGCCGCCAGACTCGATGTCCGCTCACCGCTACTACTCGCCGCCACACGAAGGTGACGTCCAGGGTCCCTTCGGTATTCAGATCATGAGATTGCGGATCCGCCTGCGCGGTGTCGTCACTGGGAAGCGATCATCCCCATTCTGGGAAGCGATCAACGGTTCCCCGTCTCATCTGCAGGTCAGGGCCACTCGTGAACAGCCCACCACCTCCACGACATGAAAAAGCCCAGGTCAGGCATGGTTGCCTCACCTGGGCTTTGATCTTCATTCGGCCTCGTCCGGCTCCCGTGCCCGTTGCGTGCCCGATCGCTCCCCGAGTGCCCCACGGGCGAGGCCGTCGAGCTTGCGGGCGACCTCCCGTTGCCGCTCGTCCGTCGAGTGCTGATAGATCATCTCGGCGCGCGTGCTGGAGTGGCCCATGCGCTCCATCAGCTCCCGGATCGACGCTCCGGCGCTCGCGGCGAGGGTGTTGCCGGTGTGCCGGAGGCCGTGAAAGTGGATCTTCTGAAGGTCCGGCAGGCCTGGGTGCGGGAGGGCAGGCTTACCGGGCCAGGGTCGAGGTGGCGAAGGACACAGCGGGGCGTCGGACGCACGCCCGCAGCCCTCTCTGTCAGACTGCTGTGAGACACGGGACGCATGAGTCCTTGTGATGTGAAGCAGGGCGAGACAGGACGACTACGACAGTGACGATGACCCTTGCCGACCAGACCGCGATGACGGGGCAGGATGGTCGTGTGACCTCCCAGCAGCCGCAGCGGCCCAAGCGGCGCACCTTCACCAAGGCCTACAAGGCGCGGATCCTGGCGGCCTTCGACGCCCTGCCCGAGGGCAGCGCCGAGCGCGGCGCCCTGCTGCGCAAGGAACGGCTGTACCACTCCCACATCGAGCACTGGAGAAAGCAGGCCGCCAGCGGGACCCTGGCCGCCTCGACGGGCAAGCCCGCGAAAAGCGCCGAGTCCGAGGAAATGGCCCTGCTACGCGCCGAGAACAAGAAGCTCAAGGCTGAAGCGGCCAAACTCGAAGCCCGCAACGAAAGACTCGCCGACGAGCTGGGAAAGACCAAGACCGCCCTGGACATCGCGGGAAAAGCGTTCGCGCTGCTGCAGGACATCTCAAGCAGCGCGGACTCCGAAAAGAGCTGAACCGGATCCTCGACGAGCATTTCCCCGCGATGGAGGAAACACTCGGCACGGCCAAAGCATGCGCGCTTTTGGGGAGATCCCGGGCCACGCTGCACCGGCACCGCAACCCCGCCCCGCCCCGGCTGGGACCGCGCCGCCCGTTCCACCACCCGGCTCAGCTCTCGGAGCACGAACGGGCCCAGGTGCTGGCGGTGCTGGACTCGCCGCGCTTCGCCGACAAGTCGCCGGGCCAGGTGTGGGCCACCCTGCTGGACGAGGGTGTCTACCTGTGCTCACAGGCCACCATGTACCGGCTGCTGCGGGAGCGCGGCACGGCCGGCGAGCGCCGCGCCCAGGCCGTCCATCCGGCGAAGAAGAAACCGGAGCTGGAAGCCGACGGCCCGAACCAGGTGTGGTCGTGGGACATCACCAAATTGAAAGGCCCGTCGCGCGGCGTCTATTATCTGCTGTACGTCATCATCGACATCTTCTCCCGCAAGGTCGTCTGGTGGGAGATCTGGCCGACCGAGACCGGGATCCTGGCCAAGGAGTTCATCGAGCACGCGATCGAGGCCAATGGCGGGATCGCTCCGGAGGCGATTCATGCCGATCGGGGCACGGCGATGACGTCGACCACCGTGTCCGGGCTGCTGGCGCTGCTGGGCATCGACCAGTCCCATTCCCGGCCGCGCGTGTCCAACGACAATCCGTATTCCGAAGCGCAGTTCAAGACGCTCAAGTATTGTCCGGCGTTTCCGGGCGAGTTCGGGTCCATCGAGGATGCGAACGTCTTCTGCGGGCAGTTCTTCCGGTACTACAACACCGAGCACCGCCATTCCGGGATCGGGATGCACACTCCCGCCTCGGTGCACGACGGCTCGGCGGTCGAGATCCAGGCCCGGCGGGCCGCCACGCTGGACGCGGCGTTCCTGGCGCATCCCGAGCGGTTCCGCGGCCGGCGGCCGAGCCCGCCGTCGCTGCCCTCCCGGGTATGGATCAACCAGCCGGCGACGGTGGCCGAAGCCGAGGCCTCAGCACAGACAACGAACGTGGCTTGATGTCTCAACAGGTTTGACAGGTACCGCAGTGGTCAACCTCGCTGCCGCGCCTGCTCCGGCGGATCGTCGGCAACCAGATCGAGCACTTCACCCGGCACACTGATCATCCGCCACTGCTCTTCGATGTGCTTCTCGGCCGCCAGACAGCCGGCCAACTCCTCCAGGGTCCGGCCGCACCGCACGTAGGACAGCCCGCGTCGCATGCTCTCCTGGGACAGGTCGTCTCGGCGCACCGCGTACCACCCGCCTCCCAGGGCCGCCGAGATCCTCCACCGCCTGCCGTAGACGGCGTTCAACTCGTTGACGGTCACACCGATCACCCCGGCTACGCAGGCGTGGTGAAGCGCTGCCCGCGCAGGTCGACCGGTCGGCGATCGTCCGGGAGCACGCATTGGACCTCTTCGACCGGCTTCGACGACGGGTGAGCGCCACGCAGCTCCGCATACCGGACGGCGACCCGGCGAGCGGCCGTCAGCGGATCACTCACCGGGCTGTAGGCGTACAGCCGCCGTCCGCGCGCCGAGGTGTTCCCCGACCACCAGTGATACGAGACCCCGTTCGTCCAGACGACCAGGTCGATCCAGACCGAAACCAATGCGACTCCGACACCGCAGTGAATATCGACGGGCATTCCCAGATTGCGCAGTTCCTCAGTGAGGCGCGCGGCGGCATATGAAGGATCGCCAGTCGCGGACTCAGCTGGTCGCCACCAAACAAGTGTGTCTGTCATGTTCCCTGCCGTCCGGTTCCGGCGCAGTCGAAGCAATCGCTCCGCGTTCTCCGAGCGCGTCGGCCGTCGATGGCCTGCGCGCCGTAGGCCGCGCTCACCTGCGTATATCGCCACCCCTTGCCCCGGCAGGCCGAGCAGCAGCCCTCCTGGCCGGTCTCGCGTGTGCCCGTCGTGTCCACTCCTTTTCCTCCGTCGTCATGGACGTTTTCTCGGTATGCCGAGACACTAGGAAGCAGTGGCCGCTCCGCCCCGGAAAAGAATTCCGGGGTCTCCGAGTTATCCATGCGAGGCTGACCGGTATGCGAGGCATGACGGATCACCTGACCATCGGGGAACGCGTAGCGTGGTACCGCCGACGCCGCGGAATGTCACAGGAAGTCCTGGCCGGCCTTGTCGGCCGCACGGTCGATTGGCTCAGCAAGGTCGAGAACGACCGGATCGATCTCGACCGCCTGTCGGTCATCAAGTCCTTGGCGGTCGCCCTGGACGTCGCCCTCGGCGACCTCCTCGCCGAGCCGTCCCTACTCGACTGGAGCCCCGACAGCGGGGACCGCACCGTCCCGGCATTGCGGGCGGCGATCACCGATTACCGCCAGCTCACCCCGCTCGCCGCTCTCGCCCAGGCCCACGAACCGCCCAGCCTCACCGAGCTGCGCAGCGAGATCGCCGACGTCTGGCACGCCTACCAGGCATCCCGGTACGGCCTCGTGGTCCGCCGCCTTCCGGCCCTGCTCGCCGAAGCCCACCACGCCGCCAGCGCCTACCAGGAAGACCAGCACGTTCAGGCGCTCAGCCTGCTGGGCCAGACCTACCACGCAGCCGCCACCATCCTCGTCAAGGTCGGGGAGACCGACCTCGCGTGGATCGCCGCCGAACGCGGTCTCACCTACGCCCAGAACTCCGGCGATCAGATCGTGGTCGCCTCACTCCTGCGCTCGGTCACCCATGCCCTGCTCTCCAACGGCCGCTACGACGCCGCCGCCCAACTGACCAACGACGCCGCCGGCCTTCTCCAATCAGATCTGTCCCAGGCCGGCCCGGAACTGCTGTCGGTGTACGGCACGCTCTTTCTCGCCGGATCGATGGCCTCCGCCCGCGCCGAGGACCGCACCACCACCCAAGCCTTCTTGAAGGAGGCCGCGGAGTCCGCCCGCCGTCTGGGGGGCGATGCCAACCACGTGTGGACCGCGTTCGGCCCGACCAACGTGGCCATCCACCAGGTGGCGACCGCCATCGAACTGGGAGACGTCCAAGTCGCCATCGACCTCGGCCCCGGCCTGGACACCAGCGCTCTGCCGATCGAGCGCCGCGCCCGCCACGGGATCGCCGTCGCCCAGGCGTTCAGCCTGTGGAACCGCACCGACGAAGCGTTGGAAGCGCTCCTTCAGGCCGAGCACCTGGCCCCCGAGCAGATCCGTCACCACTACCTCAGCCGCCAACTCGTCCTGAGCTGGATCCGCCGGCAGAAGGGCAAGCCCAGCCACCGGCTCAGCGACCTGGCCCGCCGTCTGCGCGTCACCTGAGCCACCCTCCGCACGGGGCGGACTTCCCGTACCGTAGGGATCATGACCGGACAAGAGACCCCGCCCATGGCCACCCCCCGCGCCGCAGCCGGGGCACTCTTCTTCGACGAGCACGGCCGCCTGCTCCTGGTTCGCCCGCATTACAAGGACTACCGCGATCTGCCGGGCGGCTACATCGAACCCGGCGAGGCCCCGTTCCAGGCATGCGTGCGCGAAGTCCACGAGGAACTCGGCATCCAACCGCCGATCGGTGACCTCCTGGTGGTCGACTGGGCACCCCATCCGCAGGAAGGCGACAAGGTCCTGTTCCTCTTCGACGGGGGAACCCTCAGCCCGAGCATGCGCGACAGCATCCGTCTCGGCGCCGACGAGCTGGCCGGCTACGACTTCCATCCCGTCGAGGAACTGCCCGGCCTCCTGATCGAACGCCTCGCCAACCGCGTCACGGCCGCCGTCACCGCCCGCAGCCTCGGCCGCCCGCTGTATCTGGAGCACGGCCAGCAGTTGCCGAATTAATCTCATAGGAATCAAGGCGGCGGCGCGGCGCGCCGCCGCACGGCCCAGCGTCGCGGACCCCGGCCGCGCTGCGGCCTGGGGGCCGGTCACGGCCGGGGCCGCACTCGGGCCGCCCGCCGACCGCCGGACTCGCCGTACCAACCGAACCGGCCGAAGGTGGGCCACGCCGCCGCCCAAATGCAGCCCTCACGATCGCCCCATCGCGACTGGTCACCGCTCATGGCTGGGGGCGATCGCCGATCCGGTGCTTCGTCCCTCAGCACCGGCTCACTGATCACCCTGACGGCAGACATGCTCGACCTGAGCCATACCGGCAGCAGGATCACAACCCTCCAGGCACACGACCGGGTAAGCCGCCGTTGTCCCGACAGCGTCCATTGACGGTGTACGTACAACTGCTGGTCGCATCACCGCACTTACCGTTCACGGTCCGCGTGCAGCGCGGCGGGCGCTTCGTGGGCGCGTTGTTCGGCCGGTCAGGCTCAAGAACGGCCCGATCACCTGTCCCACCTTTTGCGCGTGCCCTGTAGCTCTCGACACCGGTGCGATAGAAAGATCCGCCGACGGCCCTCCTGCCCACTGCAGATACATGATCATCGTAGGGGATGTGATACCAGGCGAAGCCGTTGTCCTCGTCGTCGCATCTACTGTCGGAGACTCGGACCCGCGTCTTCTCCTTCACACACACCTCGAACCGGACATCATCGGAGAGGGCCGCCTCAGAGCCGACCCCTCCACTCCTTCGTGCGGGAGAGGTCATCATGTAGCCGAGATCCTCGAACGTCCCGCCTTCAGCTTTCCTGCCGACGGCGGGGACTTTCTGCTCCCACGGTATGAAGTACCAGGTAAATCCGGGTTCGGCGTCATCACACGGACGGTAGGACATGCGGACCCGTGTGCGCTTTCTGACACAGATCACGATGGCCGAAGAGTCCTCCTCCAACTCCTCGGAATCATCTACGTCCATGTTGCCCTCCGACTCCCTGTCGGCGGTTTCCGGAGGTGAGGGCACTGAACGATCAGAGGTACATCCGGCGGTCAGCGTAACGGCCAAGAGGACAAGCAGCGACCGGAGAGCAGCAGGAGACAAATGTCCTCGAATCTCAGGGGAAGCTTCCATGCGGTCAACGAGAAGGGCCAGTTGCCGGTTCCGGGACGACGGATGAAGTTGGTGCTCTCCTCTCGTGCCCGTTGCGTGCCCGTCAGATGAGTGATCGAGGGGGACTCACAGCGAATCACGGGCAGTCGGACCGCTCCCCCACGGGTCAGCGTTTCCCCAGCTCAACAACCAAGATCGATAGAGACTTGCCAAGCTGACAACTCCGCCCTTACGTCACTCATTGCGCATGCGGCCTAGGGTCCTTCTCGTGCGAGCACCTCGCTGGCGAGAATGCGCTGTTAGCGTTGCCAAAGCGGAGCGAACTATCGTCCGTTTGTCTCAGCCGCTATGATCATGGCCATGATCTGGCGGAACATATTTCTCACGTTTGGCGTGCTCGCCTTGCTGATAGGCGCCGTTCTCGGCTTGGCCGGGAGTGGAGAATTCATGATCGGGACCTCCCTTGCGGGTATTGGATTCATGATCGGTGCTGTTGCCATGGCAATTACTGGACAGCACAAGTGAGACTGGGGCCTCCGGGTCACGCCTCTGTTTAAGTCTCGGTAAGGGTTGACATGGAAACCCGACCCCCAGGCCCGCCATCGCCCTGGGGTAAGCAGAGCAGACCACGAACCAAGATATCAAGATCGTTAGTCCAGCAATCTACTCCACCTTGGCCGCCGGCACGCTTCCCGGGCATAAGATCCAGAACATGCGCGGAATGCCGTCGGTGCATTCGACCAAAGCATCCCACAAGAAGCCTTCCTCTTTTAATCCGTAGGCTTCCGGATCGGGGTGCTTTCTGCGACACAGGGCGGTGACGGTCTCCGGTGCTATCCAGCATCCCGGGCGTCGCGCCCGATCGCCTACGGCAAGCCGTACCCATGCGGGGAGGCGCGGCGCAATGCCGGAGACCGTCTCGATAAGGGTACCGCCGTGCCCGTCGCGTGCCCGATGGGGCGGAGAATCAGGGGGAACAGCGGGGAGTCACGGGGAACGGGGAAAGTGTCGTGAGCTGCGTCTTCGCTGATGGCCCATGATCGGAATGTGTCTTTGCAAGCAGGATGTCAGGAGTTCGAATCTCCTAGGCTCATCCCAGCTCAAAGGCCACCTCCCATGATCGGGAAGTGGCCTTTTCGATCTTATACAGCAGCGAAATACAGCAACGGCTACGAATCCAGCCGGCACCGAGCTTCTTGAGCGCCTTGCGCGTCTCCTCCGATGAGACCTCGCTGTAGATGTTCATGGTCACCGAGATCTGACTGTGCCGGAGGATCTGCATGGCCACGCGCGGGTGGACGTCGAGGGCGATGAGAAGAGACGCGCAGGTCTTCCGGGTCGCGTGGACGTTGACCTTCCGCACGACCGCCCGGTCGCACGCCCTGGCGAAGCTGCGTCGAAAGTTCGACGGCTCCACCGGCCGTCCGCTCGCGGTGGTGAAGACGAGGCTCGTCTCCTGCCACGAGTCCCCCGCCGCCTCCCGGGCCATGTCGTGTGCCCGTCGACGGGCACGGAGCGCCGTCGTCACGATCTCGGGGAAGGGCAACGTCGCGTCCGAGGCGTCCGTCTTGGTCTGCCGGTGGAGGAGCTGGCCGGCCACCCGCTGGAGCTGCCAGCCGATGGTCATTTCGGTGTTGCCGAGGTCGACGTCCTCCCAGCGGAGCCGAGGGCCTCACCGAGGCGCAGGCCCAGGACGAGGACCAGGACGTAGACCGGATACATCGGGTCCTCATGGGTCCGGGCCGACTCCAATTCCCCCTCGCTCGCAAGATCCGCCGCCTGATAAGGTTTCGATCATGGTCTACATGTTCATCCGTCTTCGGACTGCCTGAGACGGTGTCCCGCCGGTCGCTCAGCGACCAGCGGCAGCTGAGGCGATCCCGCTATCAACGTTGCGGTCTGAATTCCGCGTTTCGCCCGGCTGACCCATCATCCGCGCACCCGCCCGCCGGCGCGTGCAGCCGCGTTCCGTCCTCGACGGTCTGCCGTGATTCGGGCCGGTACCGCCGCCGCGTCCACGCTCTCCTGTGCCGCCACCGGGTTCCGGTGAGCTCGCCGGCGGGTGCGCCCGCCGTCTCATCATCAGCGGCTCAACGCGCCGTTTTCTCCCCGCTTCGATCCGATCGGACTGATTCACATGTCATCCATCTCAACCAGCTCGCCGCACCCTCGATCCGTGTCCGGCGGTGCTCCCACGTTCGTGCTGGTCCACGGTTCCGGCTCCAGCTCGTTCATGTGGTCCTCCGTCCAGCGCGAACTCGCGTTGCTCGGCCACCGCAGCTTCGCCGTCGACCTACCGGGGCACGGCCTCGACGCGCAGTACCCCGTCGCCTACCAGGCTCCGCAGGACCTCGATGCGTGGGCGACCGAGCCGTCGACCCTGGCCGGGACCACCCTTCAGGACAACATCGACATGGTCGTCGACGTCGTCCGCCGCGTGGCCGGGTACGGGCCGGTGGTGCTGGTGGGTGCCAGCCTCGGAGGGACGGCCGTCACCGGAGTCGGTAACACGATTCCCGATCTGGTGGACCGGCTGGTGTACATCTCCGCGTGGGCGTGCGTGCAACGGTCGAACCCGATCGAGTACATGCAGGAGCCCGAGTTCGGAGACAGCCTGATGCCGTCCCTGGCCGCGTTCAATGTCGGAGATCCGACCCGACTCGGCGTCGGCCGGGCCAACTACCGCACCGCCGATCCGGCGCTGCTGACCGGTCTCAAGGCGGCGACCATGGCCGACGTCACCGACGAGCAGTTCCGGGCCTTCCTCAACATCCTGCAGCCCGACGAGTCGATCGCGGTGATGACGGCCGACGCCCGCGGTCACGCCGACACCTGGGGCACGATCGCCCGCACCTACATCCGTCTCACCGGTGACCGATCCATTCCGGTCGCCATGCAGGACAGGCTGATCGCCGAGGCAGACGCGCTGACCCCCGGCAACCCCTACGACGTCCACACCCTGGACACCACACATGCGGGGTTCGTGTTCAGAGCAGCGGAGGTGGCAGCGATCCTCGACAAGTCAGCTGTATAGCGACGACTCAGAGCCGCCTTGTGTCCAAGCCGCCAGAGCTTGGACACAAGGCGCTCGCAAGCAGAAGGCTCGATGCCCCATGCCGTTGGGCCGAGTCCTCGCGGCCGGCTGGCCTTCCCTTCTTCGGCAGGCTCAGGAGCACCAGCACCCGGTAACGCGGTTCGATCGCGTCGGCGAGCTTGGGGCACCTCGCGGGGAACCACGGGCAGCCGGACCGCTTCCCCGTAGGTCAGTGCTTATCCAGATCAGGGACCAAGATCGCTGGAGACTTCCCGGGCTGGCAGCGCACGGACCGAACGAGTGAAGTCGTCGGACCCCGCTGCCATGATCTTCGCGTCCACGGCTCTCGCGGGAAGGCATGAGAATGAGCAGCGCTACGGCGGCAGCCTACAGGTGGCTCTGCCAGGAGTTCAGCGACGGCGTCGGAGAGATGTGGCTCTTCGCCGGCTTCGTCCGGGACCTGCCCCCCGAACACGCCCTGCAGCGCATCGGCGTCATCCCGGGGGCCCTGGGGGAATCCGGATTCGGCGTCGCGGCCTATGCGGCCGGCGGCGGAACCGTTCTGATCGAACACGGCTGGGCCGGCATCATCTGCAACCACGACATGCAACTGTCGGAGGGCACAGCCGCGGCCGTGGTGCGGGCGACCATCAACAACCGGGACTTCGCCTACTCTGTCGACGGCCGCTTGATCACCACGTTCGGCCTGTACTCCTACCGCTTCCGGGAGGGGGCCGACCCCGACCGGCTCCAGGCGGATGTCGAGGACCTCGGCATGGACATCGACGGCGACCGGCCCGGCTTCCCCGACGATCCCGTCTCCAGCGCTCTGGCCCTTGCCGAACGCGCCACGGGCGTCCACCTGTCTTCCGCCCGTTTCGCCCGTCCGGCTCTGATCGGATCCACCGACCACCTCCATCCCTACTGCTGACGCCCTCGGCTCATGAAGATCCGGAACATGCACGGAACGATCCCGGCCCGTCATGCTCGATGCGGCGCGAAACCTCAGGCCACGGCCCCACACGCCGCGTAGGAAGCACTCCTCGGCGATGCCGCGTCCGAGGTGTCCGTCTTGGTCCGCCGGTGGAGGAACTGACCGGTCACCCATTGGATCTGCCGGTCGATGCTCATTTCGGCGTTGCCGAGGTCGACGTCCTCCCAGCGGAGGCCATAGTGGTTCCTTGGTCGGATCCGTGGAGTCCTGCGCCTGGGGTGGATCTATGATCAACCCATGCGAACCGGGTACAACGCGTTATCGGCGATGCTCGGGTATGTACTGGGCATGTTCGTCACGTCCGTACTCGCCGGGTGGGCGCGCGGGGGCGGTGGGGAGTCGCTCAGCGAAGTCCTGCTCATGTGTTCACTGCTGTTCGAGATCGCGTTCCTCTTCGGGTTGGTCCGGTTTTTCTTTCGGGGGTTGCGGTGGGGCGGCCGCCGCTTCGCGCGTCGGCGGCGGATGACGGCCCCGCAGGGGCCCGGGCCACGACCGGCGGCTTCGAGTACCTGATGCAGCCGGTGATCGCCGAGGTCGCGGCCCGTGGGCAGGTCGATCGGCGGCCGAGCCTGGCCGCTCGCGGGGCGGGCTGAGCAGCGAGGTCCACCTGGCGGCCGACCGGATCCGGAGCCTTCGGCTCACGTGAGGATCCGTACTCCGTACGGGCCCTGGAGCGGCCCTCCAGATGGACAGGCCTCACGCCAGGATGAGGACGGCCGCGACCACCGCCATCACCGCGGCGGTGAGGCCGTGGACGCCGAACGCCACCGCCCGCGGACCCCCGTTCCTGAGCACGACGACCATGTCGCCCAGCGGGGCGAACACGCTGGCGAGAATCAGCCAGCCGAGCATGTGCTGGTCTCCCGTCACGAGGGCCGGGAGCACGACGAGCCCGGCCGTGATGTCCCGTACGCCCTTGACGGTCAGGTACGCGTTCATGGACACGGGAACCCCGAAGCCCTCCGCCGACGCGACCGGCTGCAGCAGGAAGCGGATGCCGATGAGGATGATCCCGATGGCGACCAGCCCGGCGAGCCAGGTGGCGATGGTGACCATGTCGTCTCCTTTTAATCGTCGCTAGAAGTGTTAGCGACGCTAGCCTAGCGAGGCTCACCTGTCTAGCGATGCTAGAATTCGAGGGGTGTCCACACAGCAGCGCAGAGAACGCGAACGCGCCCAGCGCCACGACCTGATCGTCAAGACCGCCCGCAGGCTGGCCGAGTCCGAGGGCTGGGACGCCGTGACCACCCGCCGCCTGGCCGACGAGATCGAGTACAGCCAGCCGGTCCTGTACAGCCACTTCGCCGGCAAGGACGCCATCGTCGCGGCGGTGGCGCTGGAGGGCTTCACGGAACTGGCCGTACGCCTGCGCGCCGCGGCCCGGGCGGGCGAGCCGCGGGCCGCGCTGGAAGGGCTGGCCAGGACCTACCTGGCGTTCGCTGAGGAGAACCCCGCGCTGTACGACGCCATGTTCACGATGGCCGTGGATCTGCCGTTCGGCCAGGACGACACCCCGGAGCCGCTCCGGGACGGCTTCCAGGCGCTTCTGTCCGGAGTCGCACAGTTCGCCGACGGCCGCGATCCGGCGACCCTGACGGAGGTCGCCTGGAGCGCCCTGCACGGGCTGATCGTCCTGTCCCGCGGCGGCCGCCTCCCCGCCTCGGGCCGCGAGGCCCGCCTGACGCTGCTGCTCGACCAGCTCAGCGTCACCCGCTGACCCGGCAGCGTGCGGCTCCGGTCCCGGAGCCGGAAACGGAGGGCATGCTCCACAGCCGCACCGTGCCGCCCGCATCGGGGGCGGCCAGCAGGCTTCCCCTGGGGTGGAAGGCGAGTGAGGAGACGTGCCCGGTGTGACCGTTCAGCGGCTCCCCGGCGGGCCGGACGGTCGCGGTGTCCCACAGCCGCACCATGAGGTCGTCACCCGCGGTCGCGAAGAACCGGCCGCCGGGGTGGAAGGCCACCGCCCAGACGTGATCCCCGCGATGGCCGAGCACCGGTTCGCCGACGGGGCAGCCGGTTGTGACATCCCACAGTCTCACCTGGTTCCGGTCGTATCCGGCCGCGGCCAGCAGGCGCCCGCCGGGGTGGAAGGCCACCGCGTGGACGGATCCGCTGTGATCACCCGGCAGGTGGCCGACGGGCCGTCCGGTCTCGCCGTCCCACAGCCGCACGGTACGGCCCGCGGCGCCGGCCAGCAGCCGCCCGTCAGGGGAGAAGGCCACCGCGTAGGCGGGATCGCCGGTGCCGCCCAGTGGTTCACCGGCGGGCTGCAGGGTGTCGGCGGGCTGCAGGGTGTCGGCGGGCTGCAGGGTGCCGGCGTGCCACAGCCGTACGGTCCCGTCCTGGCCGGCGCTGGCCAGCAGGTGACCAGCGGGATGGAAGGCCAGCGCGGTGACGCCCTCGGCGTGGCCGCCCGGCGCTTCACCGGCGGGCCGGAAGGCGTCGGTGCGGAACACCCGGATCGTGCCGTCCGACCAGCCGGTGGCGACCAGACCGCCGCAGGGGTGGAAGGCCACCGCCCAGGCCTGTTCAGCCGGGCCGGCCGGGGACCGGCCGACGGCGTGGCCGGTGGCGGTGTCCCACAACCGCACCGTCCCGTCCTCCCCGGCGACGGCGAAACGGCCGCCGCCGGGGTGGAAGGCGACATCCGCCGGGGTGCAGCGCCCGATCTGGACGTCCCGGAAAGGAAGGGCCATATCGATTGTCAGGCGTCCCGCGAGCGGAACACCGCGAAGGCCGCCAGCAGCAGACCGGCGGTGAAGGCGGTCATCAGGCCGAAGCCCGTCCACGGAGCGAGCCGGTCCGCATGGTGGACGGTGGTGGTGACCTGGAGCCCGGCCGAGATCGGCCAGTAGACGGTCACCCAGTCTCCGACGGCTGCGGGCATGAGGCGGGGCCCGATGATCGGGATGATGAAGTTGACGATCGTCACCGCGGTCGTGGCGGCCATCGTGTTCCGCAGCAGGCAGCCGAGTGCCACGCCGACCAGGCCCACCAGTGACCAGATCATCCCCATGCCGACGACGGCGCGCAGGACACCGGGCTCGCCGAGTGCGGCGGACGGAGCACCGGCGGCGCCGATCAGGGTCTGACCGAGGAGGAACGAGCCGAAAGCGGCGACCTCTCCCATCACCAGGGTGATCAGGCCGAACGTCCAGATCTTGGCGGCCAGCAGCCGTCCGCGCCGCGGGACCACGGTCAGGCTCGTACGGATCGTCCCGGTGGCGTACTCGGAGGTCACCGCCAGCGCGCCGAGTGCGCCCACGCTGATCTGCGCGAACAGGAACCCGCCGTACATGCTGACGTGGGTGGCGTCGAACGCCGCTCCCGCCGCCCGGTAGGTCCCGCTCGCCCTGCCGGCGGTGAGCGCGCCCGCGCCCACCATGACGGTGACGGTCGCCAGCAGGATGGGGATGTTGGAGGGGACCGAGCGGAACTTGGTCCACTCCGACCGCATCGTGTCCGCGATGGCGGCCCTCATGCCGCGCTCGCCTGGAACTCGACGCTGTCGCGGGTCAGATCCATGTAGGCCTGTTCCAGTGAACGTTGCGGCGTCAGCTCCGTCAACACTGTCCCGGCGGCCAGCGCGGCCTCGCCGATCCGCCGGGCCTCCAGGCCGATGACGATGAAGGAACCGTCGGTCCCCTGCCTGACGGAACCGCCCGCCTCCACCAGGAGGGGGACGAGCCGGTCCGGGTCGTCCGCCCGCACCAGCACGTTGGACCCCTGCCGGACGAACTCGCTGATCCCGATGTCCGCGATCAGCTTTCCCCTGCCGATGATGAGGAGATGGTCGGCGGTCTGCGCCATCTCGCTCATCAGATGGCTGGAGACCAGGACGGTGCGGTTCTCGCCGGCCAGGCCGCGCATCAGCTCGCGGATCCACTTGATGCCCTCGGGATCCAGGCCGTTGACCGGCTCATCGAACAGCAGCACCTTCGGATCGCCGAGGAGCGCCACCGCGATCCCGAGCCGCTGGCTCATCCCCAGGGAGAAATCACCGGCCCGCTTACGCGCCACCGATTCCAGCCCGACCAGCTCCAGCACCTCGTCCACCCGTCCGCCCGGGATGCCGTTGGTCCGGGCGATGCAGAGCAGGTGGTCGCGGGCCGTACGCCTGGGGTGCAGCGCGCGGGCGTCCAGCAGGGCGCCGACCTCGTGCATGGGCCTGGCCATGCCCACGTAGTCGCGGCCGTTGACCGTCACGCTCCCGGCGTCCGGCCTGTCGAGACCGAGGATCATCCTCATGGTCGTCGACTTTCCCGCTCCGTTCGGGCCGAGGAAACCGGTGACCCTGCCGGATTCGACGGTGAACGACAGGCCGTCCACGGCCGTCCTGCCACCGAAGCGCTTCGTCAGCCCGTCTATTCGGATCATGTCCCATCGCCTCACGCGCGTTCTTTTCGATCAAGAAGTTCGTTCAGCCCGTACACCGGCGCAGTGAGGGAGCCGAGCACGGCCCTTCATGGCCTTGCTCTCCGTGCTCCAGGGGCATGTGTCGTCGGCCGGCATGCGGCGTCGGCTGCCCCTGCCGCCTCCGGACCTCATTCCGAACGACCGGTCAGTCGTAGAGCCGCCACGGCATCCCGCCGTCCTTCGCATGCTTGAGCGCGAGCACGCCCTCGGCCTTCAAGAGCTCCTGCTCGCGCTCTTCGAACGCTTCGGCCTTCCTGTAGAGATCGTTGCTCGCCGTCTCCAGTATCGTTTTCCAGAGGTACAGGATCTTCTCTCTCGTATCGAAGAAGAGGGCGTCCGCCCGGTCCCGCTCGGATCGGATGTCATGGACCTCTAAGTCATTTTCCGCCGCCTCCAGTTCTGCGGCCAGATCCGGGTTCTCCAGGTTTCCCTGGAAATCCCGCTGGTGTCCGCGGAACAGGACCAGGGAAAGCTTTCCGCTCCCCCTGAGGGTGAAATTCCTCCTCGCCAGATCCAGGGCTCCGGAGGCGGCCTCGAAGAGGAACTCCTTCCGGTGTCCGGGTGTCTGCCCGGATTCGTGGACGTGGGAGACGAGGCCGCCGTCCCCGTCCACCGGGCTGACGATCATGCCCATGCAGCCGGCGAAGGATCCGCTGTAGATGTCCGTACGTCCCGATCTGGAGATGCCGATCCTGCTCATGCCGAGGAGGAGAACGGTGGCGTCATCCCGCCAGACTTTCCCGGAGGCGGCCCACAGTTCGTCGGTGACGTATTTGATCTCCATCGTCGGATGGTATGGCGACGCGCTTCGGCGGGTCAACGGGTGGAATTCCGCCTCGTCTTCGCGTGGCGCGGGAAAACCGGATCGGTGCACGTGTCCGGTGGATTCGGCGTCTTGTTTTCGGACCGGCCGTAACCGGAGGCCGCAGCGTATGAGGTCGATATCGCCGAGGTCGATATCGCGGCTTGCTTCGGAAATGAGCGGCGCGCCCACCGGCGCCGCCGCCTGGTCGGAGGTCGCCCAGGCGAGCCTCATCATGGCGGGCGTCCGGGCGCTGGGCGGCAGCACGAAGAACTGGGCGCTGGGCGGCAGCACGAAGAACTGGGCGCTGCCGGTGGACATCCGGATGCCCGTGATGGACGGCATCGCGGCCGGTCCCAGGCCGTGGTGGTGGCATACGAGACCGGCCTGGCCATGCCGTCATCGGCGGACACCGGTCCTGTCGGCGGAGCCGCCCGTGCCGGTTCCCGGCCGGATTCGTAGCGTCCCAGGTCCGGGGGCGGGTCTGAGATCGACTCATGCGTGCACCACCGGTCCGCGCGTACCATTCGGCGGTGGAGGTTTTGGAGCCGGAGGTGTGGCGCGTCCGGGCGGAGGAGCACCGGCGGCGGGTCGAGGAGTGGACGGCGCCGTACCTCGCGCGCAAGGCGCGGCGGGAGAGCCATCCCGTCGAGGACTTCCTGTTCGTCTACTACGACCACCGGCCGGCCTGGCTGCGGCGGTGGCACCCGGGCGCCGGGGTGGTGCTGAAGGGGGCGAGCGGCTTCGGCCGCTTCTACCTCGACACCCCCGAGGGGGCCGTGCTCGACACCGCGGCGCTGATGGCCAGGCGCGGGCCCTCCGTCGAGTGGATCGCGCGGCTGCTGGCCGCCACCGCGTCGCGGCCGGCCTATCTCGGCTGCTTCGGCCTGCACGAGTGGGCGATGGTCTACCGGGCCGCGGAGGTACGGCACGGCGCCTGGCCGCTGCGGCTCGGCGACGAGGAGATCGCGGAGGTCGTGGAGCAGCGGGGCGTGCGGTGCGGCCATTTCGACGCGTTCCGCTTCTTCACCCCGGAGGCGCGCCCGCTCAACGTGCTGCAGCCGACGCGCGAGCGGCAGCGGGAACTGGAGCAGCCGGGCTGCCTGCACGCCAACATGGACCTGTACAAGTGGGCGTACAAGCTGTCGCCGCTGGTGAGCAGTGAGCTGGTCGCCGACTGCTTCGCGCTGGCCCGCGACATCCGCGAGGTGGACATGCGGGCCAGCCCGTACGACCTGAGCGCGCTCGGCCACCGGGCGATCCGGATCGAGACGCCCGAGGGGCGGGCCGAGTACGCCGCCGAGCAGCGGGGCTTCGCCGAACGGGCGCGGCCGTACCGGCAGCGCCTGCTCGACGCCTGCGAACGGCTCCTCGCCGGCGCCCGCCGCCCCTGAGAACCCGCGGCCCGAACCGAGGTCCGTGAGAACCGCAGACGCTGAGAATCGCCGCCCCTGAGAATCAGGCCATGCGGCGTACCATTCCGCCATGATGGAGCTGATTTCCATGCCCTTTGCGCTTATGGGCATCCCTGCGGCGTTCGTGATCGGCGCTGTGGGGTTCGCGGCGCGATCGGCTCCGGCCGGCCGGCACGCCCGCGTACTCCGGCACCACCTGGGCTGGGGATCGGTCCTGTCGGCGATCGGCCTCGCGGTGATGCTGCTCACCGCGTGGGCCACGTACGGGGATCAGTACTACGACGACCTCGAATGGGCTGGGATCTTCCTGGCGTCCGTGATGGGCGGAGTGCTGTTCCTCTTCGGTCTGGGACCGTTCGTCCCGTGGCTGCTGGGACTCCTCGGGCGGAGCGCCGTACGGCTGCCGCCACCGGTCCGGCTGGCGGCCCGCGACCTGGCCGGCAACCGCGCCCGGACGGCCCCCTGACCGCGGCGACGATGACCGCGACCGCCTTCGCCGTCGCTCTGACGATCATCGCGCTCGCGATGACGGCGCAGGACCGGGCGCAGTACCAGCCGCAGGCCCGTCCCGGAACCCTCCTGGTGCGGTCGTTCTCCGCGGAGGAGACGGCGGCCGTGCGCGCGGCCGTCCAACGTGAGCTGCCTGGAGTTCCCGTCGTGCAGAGAGACGTCCTGCGTGAGCACGGACCCTTCGGCTCGGACATCGAGAACGTGGAGCTACCGGACCTGGAGAGCGTCAGCCCGTCCGAACTCATCGGTGACCGGGCGCTGCTCCACTATCTGACGGGAGATCCGTCGACCCCCTACGACGAGGGTACGGCCGTGGTGGTCACGGCCGCCGACGTGGAGGTCGACGAGGTGACGATCCACTACGACCTCTCCGGAAAAACCGACTCGCTGCAGCACAAGACGATTCCTGCGATCGCCGCCAAGCCCGCCGCTCCTCACCTGGAGACGATCTTCCTCCCGGCGGAGGTCGTGCGAGGCCTCGGTTACCACCTGGACCCGGAGGAGCTGATCATCGATCCCTCCGCCCATCGGACCTCGGTGGCCGAGCAGGAGCGGCTCGACGGCCGGCTGGGTGACGCCGCGGTCACCTATGTCGAACGGGGGTTCCAGGAACCGACCGGCTGGCGGATCGTCGCCGCGTCGGCGGCCGTCATCGCACTCGGCTGGGCGCTGGCCGTACCCGGCAGGACGGTCGCGGCCTCCCGGTCGAGACGCGTGCTGCTGCGGCTCGGCGGCTCGGCCGCGACCCTGCGGTTGTTCACCGCGTTCCGTACGGGGCTCGGCGCGGCCTGCGGCGCGGTGACGGGCGTGGCCGCCGGGTGCGTCATCGGCCTGCTCCTGGCGTGGCCGATGACGTACCCCGCCTCGTCCGGCTGGGAGCCGGTGCCGCGGGTGGCCTTCGACACCCCGTGGCCGCTGCTCGCCGTGCCGGCAGCCGTACTGCCCGTCCTCGCCGCCGCCGTCGCCGGACTCCTCCCCCTCAGGCGGTCCGCCGCGGTTCCGTCCGTCCGGCGGTGAGGTCCCGGCCTCGTCTCTGCCTGCCGCGGTTCCGTCCGTCCGGCGGTGAGGTCCCGGCCTCGTCTCTGCCTGCCGCGGTTCCGCCCGCGGGCCCGGACGTCGCCGGCCTCGGATAGCGTCGGGGCCATGCGGCTTCATGTGGGATGCGCGATGTGGACGCACAAGGCATGGCAGGGGCGCCTCCTGCCCCACCCGCTTCCCCCGGAGGAGCGGCTGAGGTCCTACGCGACCTGGTGCAACGCGGTGGAGGGCAACACCACGTTCTACGCGACGCCGGCGAGGAGCACGGTGGAGTCGTGGGCGGCGCAGGTCGGCCCCGAGTTCCGCTTCGTGGTCAAGCTGCCCAAGCCGATCACGCACGAGCGCCGCCTCACCGGCGCCGACGAGGAGCTCCGGGCGTTCCTGGAGGCGATCGAACCGCTCGGGCAGCGGGCCCATGCCCTCTGGGTCCAGCTGCCGGGGTCGTTCGGACCGGACGACCTCGGCGTCCTGGCGGGCTTCCTCCGCGGGCTCCCCCGCTCGTACAGGTACGCCGTCGAGGTCCGGCACCGCGCGTTCTTCGACGACGAGCGATCCGCGCGGCTTCTCGAAGGGGTCCTGTCCGGGGTCGGGGCCGAGTGGGTCCCGTTCGACACCACGGCCTTCTTCCGGAGCCCGCCGACCAGCGACGCCGAACGGGACGCGTGGCTGAAGAAACCGCGGTTGCCGCGCCGGGCGCCCGCTCTCACCGACCGCCCGATCGTCCGCTACCTCGGCCGGGACGACACGGCCCGCACGGTCGAGGGCTGGCAGGAGTGGGTCGCCACGGTCGCCGGGTGGTTGCGCGAGGGCCGGTCGCCGACCGTGTTCGTGCACACCCCCGACAACGCCGACGCGCCGGTGCTCGCCCGCCGCTTCCACGACGAGGTGCGAGCCGTGCTGCCCGGGGTCGAGCCGCTGCCCGAGCCCGCGCCGGTCGAGCCGCTGACCCTGTTCTGACAGTGAGGACGCAGGTGAACGACTCCCAGCGGAGTCCGGCTCCTGCTCTGACCGACCACGGCGTCTTCGACCGGATCCGCCGGCCCGCGCCGGCCGGCGGACTCCGCACGGGTGCGGCTCGTTCCCCGGCGAGGCCGTACAGCCGGGCCGTACAGGGGAGAAAACGCTTTGTGCCGGCGTGGGACGGGGAGGCAGGGTACTCTGCATGCCGGTTCAGCACCAGGTGAGAGCGGACTACGACGCCGAGACGATCGTGGTCTACCAGGCGTACCCGTCCGCCGTGGCCGACCCCGCCCTCAGCGCCGGGCGGTTCGTGCCGCCCTTCTCGTTCACCCGCATGACGTGGATCAAGCCTTCGTTCCTCTGGCTCATGCACCGCAGCAACTGGGCGCGGAAGCCGGGTCAGGAGCGCGTCCTGGCGGTGCGGATCACCCGGGACGGATGGCACGAGGCACTCTCCCGGGCCGTGCTGACGACGGCCGGACCCGCGGCCGTCGACCGGGCGGCGGTTCACGTCCAGTGGGACCCCGAGCGCTCGTTGCGCGGGGCGGCGCTCAACCACTACAGCATCCAGGTCGGGATCGGCCGGACCCTGATCCGCAGGTTCGCGGACGAGTGGGTGGTCGGCCTCACCGACGTCACGCCCACGGTGAGGAGGATCGCCGGGCTGGTGCAGTCCGGGCAGGCGTCGAAGGCGCAGCGGCTGCTGCCCCCGGAGCGTGAGTACCCGGTGCCCCCGGAGATCGCCCGGCGGCTTCTCATCGGCTCGTGACCGTGAACGCGGCGAGCAGGCGCCCGCGCGTGAACCGGGCGCCCGTGCGTGACGCCCGTGCGTGACGCCCGTCCGTGAACCGGACGTCCGGCCGGGGCGTCCACCGCGCAGCATGGAGGTTCAGGAGGGCTGCGTCGCCAGCCGCAGTCCGAACCCGATCACGACGAGGCCCGTCAGCCGGTCCAGGCCGCGCTTGACCGGCGGCCTGCTCAGCCAGCCGCGCACCAGCCCGGTGAACCCGATGAGCAGCGCGCTCCAGAGGAGCCCCTCGCAGACGTGCACGCCCGCCAGCAGGGCGCCCATCGCGACGTGCGGCGCGCCGTCCGGGATGAACTGGGGGAGCATCGCGATGTAGAAGACGCCCATCTTCGGGTTGAGCAGGTTGGTCAGCAGCCCCCGGCGGAACGCGGGCCACGATCCGTCCCTCCCGGACGGTCCGGACGCCGCCGTCTCGCCCGCGCCGCCCCGGCGGCTGTGCCAGAGCATCTGGCCGCCCATCCACATCAGGTAGGCGACACCCGCCCAGCGCAGCACCTCGTAGGCGAGCCGGGAGGTGGAGAGGAGGGCGGACAGGCCGGCGGCGGTGACGACGCCCCACACGAGCGTTCCGGCCTGGATGCCGAGGACCACGGCCCAGGCGGGTCTCCTGCCGGCCAGCAGCGAGGTGCGCAGGATCAGCGCCGTGTCCAGGCCGGGCGTGAGCGTGAGGAACCCCACGACGACGGCGAACGAGGCGATCGAGCCGTAGACGTCCATGGGCCCTCACCGTAGTCCAGCGCGGTGCGGGCACGACGGCCGCCCCGAAGCGCCTCACCCGGCGCGCCGCTCCGTCATCCGGTCCTCCAGTTCCTGCGGGACTCCTCCACCAGCTTGATGAACCCGGCCTCGGAGTCGGCGAACTTCATGACGCGCCTGCCGGGATCCGTCGTCACGAAGAACAGCCAGGGACCGGGGGCCGGACGCAGCGCGGCCTCGACGGCGGCGGCGCCCGGGTTTCCGATGGGGCCGGGCGGCAGGCCGGGGTGCACATAGGTGTTGTAGCGGGACCGGCTCCTGAGATCCTCGACCGAGACGGTGGAACCGGTCTTGCCCAGGCCGTACATCACCGTGCTGTCCAGCTCCAGTTTCCTCGGGGGCGTGCGGTCCAGCCGGTTGTAGACGACCCGTGCGATCTTCGGCATGTCCTCTGCGCGGACCGCCTCGGCCTGGACGATGCTGGCGACGGTCAGGACCTCCAGCGGCGTACGGCCGATCCGCCCGGCGCCCTCCACCAGCCCGGCGTCCCCGGCGGCGCGGTCGAACCGGGCCACCATCGCGGCGAGGATCTCGCGGGGGCTCGACCCGGCCGGGAACTCGTAGGCCGCGGGGAAGACGAATCCCTCCAGCGCCCCCTTGGCGTAGGCGGGGAGACCGAGCGCCTCGCCGTCCTCCGCGGCCCGCTCGAACTCCGCCACCGGCCTGCCGGTGGCGTCCGACAGCAGCCGCAGGACCTGGGAGAGCCGCATCCCCGCCCGCACGGTCAGGACGATCGGCTTCCGCGGGGTCTCCGCACGCGTCTCGTCCGGGCCCCGGCCCGTGACACCGGGCGGATCCGCCACCGGTGCGGGCAGCGCTCCGGCCACGAGCGCCGCTCCGGCCGCCAGCACGGCGACGGCGGCCGCCGCCGCGAGGGCAGGGCCGCGACGGGAAGGCCGGCGGGACCGGAGGAGCCGGCCGGGCGGAGGCGGCTGCTCCTCGTGGGCCATGTCCGAAAGGGTCTCCCGCAGCAGGTCCTCGATGTTCATCGCATCTCCCTCACGCCGTCCAACTCGGGAGCGGCCTTCCGCAGCCGTTCCAGCGACCGGTGGATCTGACTGCGGACCGACCCCACCCCGATGCCGAGCAGCCGGGCGATCTCGGTCTCGGACAGGTCCTCGAAGTAACGCAGCACCAGCACGGTCCGCTGCCGGGGCGTCAGGCGGGCGAGAGCCGTACGCATCACCAGGCGGAGGTCCGCGGTCTCGGCGTGCCCGTCGCCGATCCGGTCGGGAGGCTGCTCCGTGGACACCTCCGTGATCCGGGAGCGGCGCCGCCACCCGCTCACCTGCTCGTGGTACATGGCACGGCGGACGTAGCCCTCGACGGCCGCGGGGTCGCGGAGACCGCGCCACCTGGCGGCCGTCTTCGCCAGTGCCGACTGCACCAGGTCCTCGGCGGCGTGCCGGTCGCCGGTCAGCAGGTACGCGGTGCGGAACAGCGCCCCCGACCGGGCGACGACGAACTCCCGGAAGCCCGCCTCGAAACCTGGATCCACCTGTCCTCCTCGCGGTGTCACCAAGCAAGGACGCGGGCGGGGCGCCGATCTATGCCGGTACGGCGGAAAGCCGGAAGGGAGCGGAGAACCGGGCGGGAGGACGGTGCGGCGGGAGGACGGGCGGGTGGGAACGGTGCGGCGGGAGGACGCCGGTGGCCGGGGGACACGGGACTCAGCGGGAGCGTGTGTACGTCACGGTCCGGGCCCCGGCGCGGAATCCCAGCGAGCCGTACAGCTTCGCCGGGACGGGATGGGCCTCGTCCCCCCTGGCGTAGACCATCGCCTCCTCCGCCCCCTCGGCGCGCAGGCGGTGCATCGCGTACAGGCACGCGGCCCGCGCCAGGCCGAGCCGCCGGAACTCCCGGGAGGTGCCGACCGGCTCGAACTGCCCGACGCGGTTGTCCGGGTCCAGCCAGGCCAGGCAGTAGGAGACCAGCCGCCCGTCCGGCGCCTCCACGACGCAGTCCAGCTCACGCCGGTACGGCCACGCCCGCATCACCCGGCGGTAGCTCTCCTCGGTGACCCCGGACGGGTGGAAGGCGGACCGGTGCGCGGCCACCCGGCCGGGGACGTCCTCGTCCCCGCGCAGGGAGCGCACGGTGAACCCGGGCGGCGTCTCCACCTCCGGGAGCCCGTCCAGGCCGCGCGACATGCGCAGGAGGAAGGAGGCGTCCTGCGCCCGCCGGTAGCCGCGGCGCGTGAGGACCTCCGCCAGACCCGTCTCGGTGTCGAGGATCGTGGTGGCCAGCCGGTCGCCCGCGGTGACTTCGTGGAACCAGTCGAGCACCTCGTCGGCGAGGTCGTCGGGCGCGACGAACTGCAGGCCGCCGGGGAGGCGCACCCAGGCCCACGCGATCGTGCGGCCCTCGCGCTCCCACAGCATCGTCGGCCACTCCGCCTCCCGGCCCCGGTGCTGGAAGCGGTCCCAGGCGAGCTCCCCCACATGGCACCGGCCGCCCGGCCCCCAGCCCGCCTGGACGAGCTCCTGCATCCTGCGCAGGTCCTCGGCGCCGCCGTACGGCCGCATGGTGATGTCGGACACCTGCTCGGCTCCTCCTCGGGTCGCTGCCAGGTCTTCCTCGGGCGGGACGACGACCGGCCCCGGGCCTGACCGGTCCGCGGTGCTCGGGGGCGGGTCCGGGAGCCGGTCGGGTCTCCGGCCCGGACGCACGGCTCCACGAGATCGCGTTCTATACGAGCATCATGCCTCTGATCCGGACGCGGTGCTGACGCCGGTGAGGCCGCCTTCGGACGGGACCGGACTCTCCGAGGTGCTTGCGGCAGGCGGACGGAACCCGTCATGATCATCCCTTCCGCCGGTGAAGGGATGATTCACGTGAAACATCGGACCGCCGTGATCGCCGCCGTGGCGGCGGGGGCGCTGGCCCTGGAGACCGGGCAGGCGTCCGCGCTGCCCTCCGGCTCCGCTCTCACGCACCCGTCCTCCCTCGCGAGCGCCCCCGTCTCCGCGAGCGCCCCCGTCTCCGCGAGCGCCCCCGTCCTCGGCGGATCCGTCCTTTCGGACGCCTCAGCCTCCGCGGGCTTCTCCGGTCCCGGATCGCGCCGGGCGCCGAAAGTGGTCGGGACCGACGTCAGCAACTGGACGGGGGACATCGACTGGGAGGCCGCCGCCGGCGCCGGCGCGGCGTTCGCGTTCGTGCACGCCTCCGAGGGCGTGGACTACGTCAGCCCCCGGTTCGCCGCGCAGTACGGCGGAGCCGCCGAAGCCGGCCTGCTGCGCGGGGCCTACCACTTCGCCCAGCCGCACGAGTCCGGCGGTGCGGAGCAGGCCGACTTCTTCGTGCGGAACGGCGGCCGCTGGACCTCCGACGGCCGTACGCTGCCGGGCGTCCTGGACCTGGAGGACAATCCGTACGGCAAGAGGAACCGCCTCGACAACTGCTACGGGCTCACCCCGCAGCAGGCGGTCACCTGGGTGGGCGACTTCACCCGGCGCTACCGGCAGCGGACCGGCAAGGACGCGATCATCTACACCACCACGAGCTGGTGGCGGACCTGCACCGGAGACTCGCGCGCCTTCGGCCGCCACCCGCTCTGGCTGGCCCGGTGGGGCACCGAGCCGGGGGAGATCCCGGCGGGCTGGAAGCGCCACGCCTTCTGGCAGTCGGCGGACAGGAGCGGCTCCCTGCCCGGCGGCCAGAACTCCTTCAACGGCACGGCGTCCCAGCTCAGGGCGCTCACCCGGGCGCCGTCGAAGATCCGGCTGACGGGTGCGGCGCGCGGGAACACCTACACGGTGACGGTCGCCAACACCGGCACCGAGCCGGTCACGGCGCTCAAGCTCACCGGCCGCACGTTCGGCGGCCAGAAGTTCACCAAGGCCGGAAAGGGCTGCCGGTTCAGCGGTACGGCGGTGCGCTGCACGATCACCAGGCTGGGCCCGAAGACGACGGCCAGGCTGACCTTCACGGTCGCGCCCGCCAGATCCGGCGGCCCGAAGCGGGGGCTGAAGGTCGCGGCCGGTCCGGTGACCCTGACCCTGGCCGCGGCCCGGTGAACCGGTCGCGTCGCTGACCGCGGCGGTCCCGGTTCTGGCAGGCTCGGAGGATGATCGAACAGTGGCGGGAAGTCGGTGACCGCGTCTACGTCAGGCGGCACGAGTCGTTCGACCTGAACGTCGGCCTCGTCGTCGGCGGCGAGGGCTGCCTGGTCGTCGACACGCGCATGTCCCACCGTCAGGGCCGGGAGCTGGCCGGAGCCGTCCGGGAGATCACCGCCCTGCCGTGGACCGTGGTCAACACCCATGCGCACTTCGACCATTTCTTCGGCAACGCGGTCTTCCTCCCCGCCGACATCTGGGGTCACGTCCGGTGCGCGGAGGCGGCCGCGGCCACCGGGGAGGAACAGCGGCGGACGTGGCTCCACGAAGGGCCGGAGGAACTGGCCGAGGTGGAGATCGTCCCGCCGAGCCGTACGTTCACCGGCTCCGTCACCCTCGACCTCGGCGGACGCCCGGTCCACCTGCGGCATCTCGGCCGGGGCCACACCGACAACGACGTCGTGGCCGAGGTCCCCGACGCCGGGGTGGTCTTCGCCGGGGACCTGGTGGAGGAGGGCGCGCCGCCGCAGTTCGGGGACGCTTTCCCGCTGGAGTGGCCGGACACGCTCGCCCGCCTGCTAGACCTGCCGGGCGAGGCGGTCGTCCCGGGCCACGGCGCCGTCGTCGACCGCGACTTCGTACGGCACCAGCGCTCAGATCTCGTCACCGCCGTCGGGATCCTCACGACGGATGGCGACCCCGCCCGGGCCCCGTTCCCCGCGGACACCATGGCGGAGATCGCCGCGCGGCTCCGCGGCCGGTAGGGCGCCGCTCAGGCGGGTGACGGTGCGGTCCGGGCCGGAGGGGCGAGGGGGAGGCGGGCGCGCAGGCAGGCTCCCGGCGGGCCGGACGCGACGGCCAGGCCGCCGCCGTGCCGTACCGCGACGTCCCGGGCGATCGCCAGCCCGAGCCCCGCGCCGCCCGCGTCCCGGTCCCTGGCCTCGTCCAGCCGGGTGAAGCGGTCGAAGACGGCCTCGTGGTGCTCTGCGGGGATGCCCGGCCCGTCGTCGCGCACCTCCAGGACGGCCTCGTCCCCCTCCGCCGCCAGCCGGACGGTGACCGCCGACTCCGCATGCCGTACGGCGTTGTCCACGAGGTTGGCCACCAGGCGGCGCAGTTGCTCGGCCGAGCCGCGGACCAGCACGTCGGCGGCGATCTCCAGGGCGACCCGCACCTCCGGCCGCGGCCGGGCCCGGGTGCCCTCCTCCGCGGCGACCTGTCCCAGGTCCACCTCGTCGTGGCGGGCCGGTTCGCCGGCGTCCAGCCGGGCCAGCAGCAGCAGGTCGGAGGTGAGCGCCTGGATCCGCTCCACGTCCGCCAGCGCCTCGGCGGTCAGCCGCTGGGGCGGCGCGAGTTCCAGGCGGGCCCGCAGGACGGCCAGCGGGCTGCGCAGCTCGTGGGCGGCGTCGGCGACGAAGCGCCGGTGGCGGCCGACGGCCAGCTCCAGGCGGTCGAGCGTGCGGTTCGTGGCCTCGGCCAGCCGGGCGATCTCGTCGCGGGACCTCGGCACGGGGACCCGCCGGTGCAGGTCGCTGGCGGTGATGTCGGCCAGCTCCGCCCGGATCGCGGAGACCGGCGCGAGCGCCCGGCCGACCGCCAGCCAGGTGAGGACCGCGACCAGCAGGAGCAGCGCGGGGATGCCGGGGAGCAGGACGCCCTTCAGGGTCTGCAGTGCGGCCTGGGCGGGCTCCAGGGAGGCACGGGCCCGCACGACCACCGTCCCCCCGGCGGTGCCGACCGGCGCCGTGGCGGTGACGAAGGTGTCCGCCGGCGCCCACCGCTCGGCGGGCAGGGCGGGTACGGCGTGCACGGAGAACTCCGCACCGGCGGGGGGATGCACCGTCTCGGTGAGGATCTGGACGTCCGGGTCGGCGGCCCCGGGGGCACGCCCGGTCGAGGAGCCCGGCGCGGGAACCGCCTCACCGGAGATCCGCTCGGCGACGACTCCGGCGCGCCGGACGGCCTCGTCGGAGGCGCTCGCCATCAGGCTCTCGCTGAGCACGCCGACCAGCACGGCGGCGGCGGCGGCCAGCGCGACCGCCACGATCGCGGTGGCCGCGAGGGCCGTCCGGACCCGGACCGACAGGCGCGGCACCTCAGGCCTCCAGCCGGTATCCGGCGCCGCGCACGGTCACCAGGGACGACCGGCCGAACGGGGCGTCGATCTTCCGGCGGAGCGCGCTGACGTAGACCTCGACGATGTTCGGGTCCCCGTCGTAGGCGAAGTCCCACGCCTGGGCGAGCAGCTCGCTCTTGGAGACCACCTCGCCCTGCCTGCGGGCCAGGCCGTGCAGGACCGCGAACTCCTTCGGGGTGAGGGAGACCTCCACCCCGCCCCGGTGGCAGCGCAGTCCCGCCGGGTCGACGACCAGGTCGCCGACCCTGATCGACGCCGGCCGGGCCCGGCCGCCCCGGCGGACCAGGGCGCGCAGCCGGGCCGGCAGGACGACGTAGGAGAACGGCTTGGACAGGAAGTCGTCGGCCCCGGTGTCCAGCGCCTCGGCCTCGTCGTGCTCGCCGTCCTTGGCGGTGAGCATCAGGATCGGCGTCCAGTTCTCCGCGTCGCGGAGCCGCGAGCAGACGGTGTAGCCGTTCATCCGGGGCAGCATGACGTCGAGCACGATCACGTCGTAGGGATTCTCCCCGGCCATCCAGAGCCCTTCCCGGCCGTCGTGGGCGACGTCCACCGCGAAACCCTCGCCGGCCAGCCCGCCCTTCAGCAGGTCGGCCAGGCGCTTCTCGTCCTCCACCAGCAGCACGCGCATGGCGCCAGCGTGCCGGACGCGACCTAAAGCCACCCTGAAGAAGGCGGGACGGCGAAGAGGAACCTGAAGAAGACGGGGCGGCGAGGAGGAACCTGAAGCCGGCTTCGGCGGCGTTCAGGACGGCTTCAGGTTCCGGGAGGGACGGTGTGGCCGCACCTTCCCACCGGACGCGGCCGATGCCCCAGCGGACACCGGCCGCCGGCCGGACGTCCGCCCGGCGCCGACAGGACTTCGATCCGAAGGGCGCCGGCCGGACGCCGGCCGGACTTCGACCCAACGAGGAGAACCGACCATGCGCATCCGCTTCCTCGCCGCCGCCGCGGTGACCACCGGAGCCCTGATGACCGTCCTGACCGGCGCGGCCGGTGCCTCCGGCACCCCCGCCCCCGCCGAATCCTCCGCATCCTCCGGGCTCGCGGTCCCGGCGGTCCCGGCGGCCCCGCCGGAGGGCGCCGTCACCATCGCCTGCAGGGGCGGAAAGGGGTTCGTCACCCGCGCGCTCACCGAGGCGGAGCGGGAGAGGCTTCGTGCCGAGGGGCGCAGGCGGGCGGGGGACGGGGAGGTGGTGCCCGCGGTGCCCGCCCTCCCCGCCCTCCCCGCCGACGGCCCGTCCGAGGTCCGGGTGGCGGAGCGGGGTGAGACCGTCCACCCGGAAGGGTGGGACGAGGTCCGGGTGCCCGGTGAGGCGACGCGCGGCAAGAGGCCCCACGGGAAGCCGTACTGCGTGAAGGCGTTCCCCGGCAGGGGGTCCTGCGAGGTCGTCAAGGGGCGGGCGGTCCCCGTCCCGCGCCACGGCTCCTCCGGCTCCTCCGGCTCCTTCCACTCCTCCGGTCCGGAGGACGTCGTCCGCGTGCGCAAGCTGCCCGGCAAGCCGGCCGTGGTCTGCGTCTCCGAGCGGCGATAACGACCCCGGGCGCCGTGCCGTACCGGGCGGGGACCGGTACGGCACGCACACCGGGAGCCGCCCGGCAGGACGGGGCGGACCCGAGGAGGTCCCGCCGTCCGGCCCCGGGGCGGACCCGCGGCCCGCAGGCCGCCCGGCGGCTCCCCGCACGCGCGTACGGCCCGCACCCGAGGGGGCGCGGGCCGTACGCGGCGGTCACGGATCAGGTCAGGTCAGGTCATGTTCCTGGTGACCTGGCTCCGGTCGGCGTCGGTGCCCTGACCGGTCACACCGGTCGTGGGCTCAGCCTTGTGGCTGAACTCCTCGGCCTTCGACTTCATCCCTCCGGCCACGCCGGAGACCTTGTCGGCCGCGGTCTTCGCCTTGTCGCTCATCCAGTGGGACGCGTCGCTCGCGCTGCCCTTCATCGTGTCGGTCCACTGGCTGGAGTTCTTGCGGTACATCGCGAAACCCGCGGCTCCGGCCGCGAGGCCGGTGAGCAGCAGGAGCATCGGCCAGTTACGGGATCTGACCTTGGCCGGGGGTGAGGGATCCAGCTTGGTCGCCGCCTGGGACAACATCGAGCTCAGCTTGGGTCCCAGCTGCTGCTCGACGGTGTGCGCGGCGGCGTCCAGCTGCGGCGCGGCCCATCTGCGGGCCTCGCTGATCTTCTCGTCCGCGGCGCTGACGGCGGCCTCACGGGCCTGCGCGGCCATCGGGCCGACCCGTTCGGCGGCTCGGGCGATCTGCAGCATGGCCTGGTCCCTGGCCACCATGGCCTGGTGTTTGGCCAGTCGCATCCGGGTCTCCGGAACCATGCTGGTGTTGCGCTTTCCGAACAGTGTTGCAAGAGGCACGGCAACTCCTCCCCTGTCGTTGGGGCCCCGCAGCGACCCCTTCCCGCTCGAAAGCGGCTCAATCATGACCAGTCGTGGGAGGATGTTGACGGGCCGGTGACGGCCATAGTTGACACAACAGCACAAATGCAGCGCCTGAGGCAGGCTTTGCGTGATTACCTGAAGGGGGCAGCCCGACCGTGGCTGAGAAGTTGATCGCTACCCTGAACACGAACCGCGGCACCGTGAAGGTGCAGCTCTTCCCGGACCACGCGCCCAAGACCGTGCGCAACTTCGTGGAGCTGGCCGAGGGCACCCGGGAGTGGACGCACCCCGAGACCGGCCAGAAGACCACCGACAGGCTCTACGACGGCACCGTCTTCCACCGGGTCATCGACGGCTTCATGATCCAGGGCGGCGACCCCCTGGGCCAGGGCATCGGCGGCCCCGGCTACAAGTTCGACGACGAGATCCACCCCGACCTCTACTTCAACCGCCCCTACCTGCTCGCCATGGCCAACGCCGGCATCCAGATGGGCCGCGGCACCAACGGCTCGCAGTTCTTCATCACCGTGGTGCCCACGCCGCACCTGAACGGCCGGCACACCATCTTCGGTGAGGTCGTCGAGGGTCAGGAAGTCGTCGACGCCATCGCCAAGACCCCGACGGGCCCCGGCGACCGCCCCGTCGACCCGGTCGTGCTGGAGAGCGTCACGGTCGACCGCGTCCAGGGCTGAACCTCCCGTGCGGCGGCCGCGGTGACGGCCGCCGCGCACGGGCGCCCCGATCGCACAGGCCTCGCGGTGAACCGCCGCGCGCGGACGCACGGCTCCCGGGGGCCGCGGTGACGGCCGCCCGGGCGCACGGTGCCCGGAAATCTGCATAGGGTTGGGTGAGGATCCGAGCACGGTCGAAAGGGTCGCCGACGCGTCATGACCACCCAGCCCCCCGGCGAGTCCGGGACCCAGGCCGTTCCCACCTGCTACCGCCATCCGGACCGCGAGACCTATGTGCGCTGCCAGCGCTGTGAGCGGCCCATCTGCCCCGACTGCATGCGCGACGCGGCGGTCGGCTTCCAGTGCCCCGAGTGCGTGGCCGAGGGCAACAAGGGCGTACGGCAGGCACAGGCGGTGTTCGGCGGAGGAGCGGTCACCACGCCCTACGTCACCTGGGGACTGCTGATCCTCAACGTGCTGGCCTACGTCGCGGAGAACGTCTCCGCCCAGGTTTTCAACGGCCTGGCCATGTCATCGGGGGCCGTCGCCTACGGAGGCGAGTGGTGGCGCCTGATCACCGGTGCCTTCCTGCACTCTCCGCTCGACGCGGGGAGCTTCGCGCTCACCCACATCCTGTTCAACATGTGGGCGCTCTACGTCATCGGCCCCGAGCTGGAGCGCCGTCTCGGCTCGATGCGGTTCCTGGCGCTCTACCTGCTCTCCGCGCTCGGCGGCTCCGTCGCGGTCTACCTGTTCGGCATCGCCGCGGTGGGCGCGTCGGGTGCGATCTACGGCATGTTCGGCGCGTTGTTCGTGGTCTCCAGAAAGCTCGGCTACGACGTCCGCGGAGTGCTCTGGCTGATCGGCATCAACGTGGTGGTCACATTCATGATCCCCGGCATCAGCTGGCAGGGCCACCTCGGCGGCCTGGTCACCGGTGTCGTGGTCGCGGCGACCCTCGTCCACGCCCCGGCCAGGAACCGCACCGCGGTCCAGCTCGCCGGCTGCGCCGCGGTCCTGCTGCTCCTGGTCGCCGCGGTCGGGCTGCTGCCGCCGTACGCCTACGACACCGCCCTCATCAACGGCCTCTTCGGCTGATCCACACCCTGACGCGCGTCCCCAGGGTGTGGACAGCCCTGTGGAAAGTCCTAACGCCAGCGGGTGGAGAGGATCACACCGAAGATGATGAAACCGAACCCGATGAGCAGGTTCCAGTTCGCGAGCGTCCCGAGCAGCGGCGCGTCCGGCGCCACGTAGTAGACGGCGATCCACAGGATGCCGATGATCCAGGAGGCCACCATGACCGGCGCCAGCCAGCGCGGGCTCATCTTGACCTGCTGGGTCGTCTTCGGCGGAGTGTAGACCGCCTTCTTGCGAGTCTTGGGCTTGGGCACTGGGGTTCTCCTGCGTCAACCCTGCGCGATCCGGATCGTGCGCAGGCTCTGTCGGCTAGCGTAGTCGCTGGTGAGCAAGGATAGTCGGCGCAGATGGGACATGGCGATCCCGCGGGCGCGGGCTTTCTCCGCCCGGGGCGGGCCGGTCGGCGGGTGGACATAGTCTGATGTGTCGTGTTCTCCTGCTGTGAATCGCAGATCCTCCCCGGCCGTCCGGTCGTGGCACGATGACCCGCGTCCTCGTCGTGGACAACCACGACAGCTTCGTGCACACCATCGTCCAGTACCTCCGCGAGCTCGGTGCCGTCTGCGACGTGCGCCCGCGCGACCACGTGGCGGTCGAGGACACGGCGGGCTTCGACGGGGTTCTGATCAGCCCCGGTCCCGGCGCCCCCGAGGACGCCGGGGTGAGCCTCCCGCTGGTCCGCCACTGCGAGGCCCGCGACCTGCCGCTGCTCGGTGTCTGCCTGGGCCACCAGGCCATCGCGGTCGCCCACGGCGCCGTCGTGACGCGGGCCCCGGAGCTGATGCACGGCCGTACGAGCGCGATCTCCCACGACGGGCGCGGGGTCTTCGCCGGACTGCCCTCCCCGGTCACCATGACGCGCTACCACTCGCTGGCCGTACTGCCCGGCACGGTGCCGGACGTCCTGGAGGTCAGCGCGACCGCGGACGACGGCGTGATCATGGGTCTCCGCCACCGTACGGCACCGGTCGAGGGGGTGCAGTTCCACCCGGAGTCGGTGATCTCCGAGCACGGGCACCGGCTGCTCGGGAACTGGCTCGCACGGATCGTGTAACGCCGCCCGCGCGCCGTACGACTAACCGGTGAGCCCTTCCGCCATTGCCCCCGAGTGGCGGAGGGGCTCTTCTCGTGCCCGGCGGAAGGCGCCGCGTCCGGTGTATGCGAGAGGGCCCCCGCCACGGGCGGGGGCCCTCTCAGGCCGGGCGGCCGGTCAGCCGTGCTCGCCGTCGGGATTGTCGAAGAACGGGTCGTCGGTCGGCTCGTCGCTCGGGACGTCCGGCTGGTCGTCGGTCGGCTCGTCGGTCGGGATGCTGGGATCGTCGGTCGGAAGGGTCGGCTCCGCCGTCGGCATCGGAGGCTGGCCGCTGGAGACGGTGAGCGTGATCGTGGTGCCCGGCTGGATCTTCGCACCGCTCCCGGGGGTCTGGCTGAGGACGGTGCCCTCCGCCTGGTCGCTCGGCTGCTCGACGGTCTTGACCTTGAAGCCCGCGTCCTTGAGCGCCTTGGTCGCGTCGCCCACCGTGTAACCGGTGACGTCCGGGACCTCGACGGCCTCCTTGGGGATGTAGATGCGGACGGTCCCGCCCTTGGCCGCCTTCTTCCCGGCCGCCGGATCGCTCTCCAGGACGACGCCCTGCGGGCGGGAGGACGCCTTGGTCACCACGGTCACCTCGAAGTCCTTGCCCTCGAGCTCGGCGGTGGCCTCCTCCACGGTCTTGCCGACCACGTCGGGCACCGTGACCCGCTCCACGCCCTTGGAGACGACGACGACCACCTCGGTGTCCTTGTCCACCTTGGCGCCGGCCGTCGGGTCGGTCTTGATGACCGCGTCCTTCGGCAGCTCCTCGTTGAACTCGTGGGTCACCTTGACCTTCAGCCCGAGATCGCTGAGCTGCTTGGTCGCGGCCTCGACCGTCTGGGAGGCCAGCGCCGGGATCTCGACCTTGCCGTCGCCCGTGGGCGTGCCCGGAGCACTGAGGAAGGTGTAGCCCACGCCGATGAAGGCACCGATGACCAGGAGCGGGATCAGGATCCACGCGGCGGTCTTGAGCGCGGTGTTGCCGCCTCCCTGGGCGCGCCGGCGTCCGCGCTCGCCCCGTCCGGCGCCGTCCTCGGTGCCGTACTCGTACGCCGGGACGGCGGTGGTGCGCTGGGTGACGGGTCCGCCCGGACCGGGCTGCTGCTGCTGCATGGTCCGGGTGGCCGCGCCGTAGTTGTTGGCCAGCGCCATCGTCTGGGCGTCCATCGGCATGCCCTGCAGGGCCCGCTGGATGTCGGCCCGCATCTCCCCGGCGCTCTGGTAGCGGTGCGCCGGGTCCTTCGCCATCGCCTTGAGCACGATGGCGTCGGCCCACGCGGGGATCTCCGGGTCGATCTGCGACGGCGGGATCGGGTCCTCGCGGACGTGCTGGTAGGCGATCGCCACCGGAGAGTCACCGGTGAACGGCGGCTGCCCGGTCAGCAGCTCGTACAGCACGCAGCCGGTGGAGTAGATGTCGCTGCGGGCGTCGACCCGCTCGCCCCTGGCCTGCTCCGGCGAGAGGTACTGCGCGGTGCCGATCACCTGGGCGGTCTGCGTCATGGTCGCGGCCGAGTCGGCCATCGCGCGGGCGATGCCGAAGTCCATGACCTTGACGTCGCCGTTGCGGGTGATCATGATGTTCGCCGGCTTGATGTCCCGGTGCACGATGCCGCCGCGGTGGCTGTAGTCCAGCGCCCGCAGGATCCCGTCGACCAGCTCGGCCGCCCGCTCGGGCAGCAGCCGCCGGTCGGCCCGCAGGATGTCGCGCAGCGTGCTGCCGTCGACGTACTCCATCACGATGTACGGCACGGGCGCACCCTCGGAGGTGTCCTCGCCGGTATCGTAGACCGCCACGATGGACGGGTGGTTCAGCGACGCGGCGGACTGCGCCTCGCGGCGGAAACGCGCCTGGAACGTGTGGTCCCTGGCCAGGTCCGCGCGGAGTGTCTTGATCGCGACGATCCGGTCCAGCCGGATGTCTCGGGCGCGATAGACCTCGGCCATGCCGCCACGCCCGACGACGCCGTCAAGCTCGTAGCGGTCGCCTAGGCGTCGAGGCTGAGTCATTTCCTGCACTGTCCCTTACCGTTCATCTTGGGTGCCGGTGAGCTCTCAGGCCACCGGTGTCCATCATCGGCCCCTTCCCGCATCACGTCTCCCCATTCGGTGGGACCGTCTCGCCGGGCTCGGTCGTGACACTCGGCGTGGGGTTCGGCGTCGTCGTCGGGGGCGGGGGAGTCGGGGTCGGAGTGGTCGGTGTGGGGCTCGGGGTCGGTGACTTCGTCGGCCCCGTGGTGGGCGTGGCCGACGTACTTACCGTAGCCGACGGCGACGGCGAAGGTCGGGGCGACTTGGTCGGAGGAGCGGCCGGCCGGGTCGTCGCAGGTCGGCTCCTGCCGGGGGTGGCGGTCGGCGACGTGGAGGCCCGCGGCTCGGGGGTGAACGGCTCCACCGACTCCTGCCTGTCGTCCGGGCCGGCCAGGTCCTGGGACATCAGCACGCCCAGCCCGACGGCGGCGGCGCAGCCCGCGGCCACCGCGGTGATCGCGCCGGCCCGGCGCAGCCCGTTGCGGCGCGGCGCGGCCCGCACGGCGCCCGCCGGGTCCGGTACGGCGCCCGCCGGGTCCGGTACGGCCTCCGCGGCGGGGAGGCCCCGGTAGCCGGTGGGATCGGTGAGCAGGACCAGGCCCGCGGCGCCCGCGGTGGCGAGCGACTCGCGCAGCACGTACGCCCGGTCCGACAGCTCCCTGGCGCTCGCCGGGCGCTGCGCGGGATCCTTGGCCAGGCAGGCCGCGACCAGGTCGCGCACCGGGCCGGGGACGCTCGCGGGCAGCGGCGGCGGCGGGTCGTTGAGGTGCATCAGCGCGATCGCCACCTGGTTCGCGGCGGTGAACGGTGGACGGCCGGTCAGGCACTCGTAGGCCACGACGCCCAGCGAGTAGAGGTCGGTGGCGGGGGTCAGCGTGGTGCCGGACGCCTGCTCGGGGCTGACGTACTGGGCGGTGCCGAGGATGGTCCCGGTCCGGGTGACGGACGCGGACTCCAGCGCCCTGGCGATGCCGAAATCGGTGATCTTGATCGCGCCGGCCCCGGTGACCAGCAGATTTCCGGGCTTGACGTCCCGGTGGATGATCCCGGAGGCGTGCGCGGCGTGCAGCCCTCTGGCGGTCTGGTGCACCACGTCGAGGGCGACCTCGGGGCTCAGCGCGCCGTTGCGGGCCAGGATGGCGGCCAGGGACTCCCCGGGGACCAGCTCCATGACGAGGTAGGCGACGTCGTCGGCCTCGCCGTAGTCGAAGACCTGGGCGATCCCGGGGTCGGCCAGCCCGGCGGCGATCCTCGCCTCGGTGCGGAACCGCCCGCGGAAGTCGGGGTCGTCCGCGAGGTGCCGCCGGAGCAGCTTCACGGCGACCTCGCGGCCGAGCAGCTCGTCCCTCGCCCGCCAGACCTCGCCCATGCCGCCCGCCGCGATGCGCTCCAGCAGGCGGTAGCGGTCCCCGAGGAACGACGTCATCTACCGAGCACCGCTTCCATCACGCTCCTGGCGATGGGGGCCGCGGTCTGGCCGCCGGAGGCGTCGTTGCCGGCGCTGCCCGACTCGACGATGAGCGCGACGGCGACCTTGGGGTCCTCGGCGGGGGCGAAGGAGACGAACCAGGCGTGCGGGGCGCGGTTGCCGGAGGTCTCGGCGGTGCCGGTCTTGCCGGCGACGGTGACGCCCGGGATCTGCGCCGCGCTCGCCGTGCCCAGGTTGACGACGTTGACCATCATCTCCTTGAGCTTGGCCGCGGTCTCCTCGCTCATCGCGGTGGAGAGCTCCTCGGGGTCGGCGGTCTCGACCTCGCCGCCCTCGGCGTCGGCGACCTTGTTGACGAGGTACGGCTTCATGACCACGCCGTTGTTGGCGACGCCCGCCGCGACCATGGCCATCTGCAGCGGCGTCATCTGGTTGTTGCGCTGGCCGATCGAGGCCTGGGCGAGCGCGGCCTGGTCCTCCTCGTCGCCGATGCTGCTGGCCGAGACCGGCATCGGGATCTCCAGTTGCTCCCCGCCGATGCCGAACCTGGCGGCCTGCTCCTTCATCGCGTCGTAGCCGAGGTCCATGCCGATCTTGCCGAACGGCGTGTTGCAGGACTTCTCCAGCGCGTACGAGAGCGTCACGCGACCGTTGCCGCAGGCGGAGTTGCCGTGGTTGGGCAGGTCGTGAGTGGTGTTCGGCAGGTCGAGCCGGGTCGGGGCGTCGATCTGGCTCTGCGGGCCGAGGGTGTCGTCGCTCTCCAGGTAGGCCGCCATGGTGACGACCTTGAAGGTCGAGCCCGGCGGGTAGGTCCGCTCGATCGCCCGGTTCAGCAGCGGCTGGTCCTCGTCCTCGGCCAGTTTCTCGTAGGCCTTGTTCACCCCCGCCTTGTCCGCCTTGGAGAGCGGGTTCGGGTCGTAGGTGGGGACGGAGACCATGGCCAGGATCGCACCGGTCTTCGGCTCGATCGCGACCAGCGCGCCCTTCTTGCCGCTCTCGCTCAGCGCCTTGTAGGCCGCCTCCTGCGCCTTGGGGTTGATCGTCAGGTCGACGTTGGCGCCCTTGGTCTGGGTGCCGCTGAACAGGTCGATGCTGCGCCGGATGAGCAGGTCGGCACTGGACCCGTCGAGCAGGTTGTTCTTGGCCCGCTCGATGTCGCGGGTGCTCTCCGGCGCGAAGAACCCGGTGATGGGCGCGTAGACCTTGCCCTCGGGGTAGCGGCGGGCGTATTTGAAGGTGTTGTCGCCGGTCTCCACCGACTCGGCGAGCACCTTGTTCCCCGCGGTGATCCGGCCGCGCTGGACCTCGTAGCGGGCGTAGAAGTTGCGGAAGTTGCGGGAGTCCTCCCGGATGCCCTCCGCCCGCACGGCCTGCAGGTAGTTCACGTTGAGCATGAGCAGGCCGAACATCAGGATGCAGGCCAGGGCGACGCGCTTGAGGGGACTGTTCATCGCTGGAACACCTGCGTCATTCCTTCGTCCTGGATGGCCTGGGGCGCCGGCCTGCGCGCCGCGTCCGACATCCGCACCAGCAGCGCGATGAGGATCCAGTTGGACAGCAGCGCCGAGCCGCCCTGCGACATGAACGGGGTGACCAGGCCGGTGAGCGGGATCAGGTTGGTGACGCCGCCGACGATGATGAAGACCTGCCAGGCCAGCAGGAACGACAGGCCGCCCGCCAGCAGCTTGGTGAACGGGTCGCGGGCCGCGATCGAGGTCCGCAGGCCGCGCTCGACCAGCAGTGCGTAGACCATCAGCAGGGCCATCAGCCCGGTCAGGCCCAGCTCCTCGCCGATCGCGGCGAAGATGAAGTCGGAGAAGGCCAGCGGGATCAGCCCCGGATGGCCCTGACCCAGCCCGGTGCCGAGGATCCCGCCCTGGCTCAGACCGAACAGGCCCTGCATGAGCTGCGCGCTGCCACCGAGCTCGCGCTCGAAGAGCACGGGGTCCGCCGGGTTGAGGAAGACCTCGAAGCGGGCGTACACGTGATCGAAGATCGTCCCGGCGAGGATCGCGCCGCCGACGAAGAGCAGGATGCCGATCAGCACCCAGGAGGTGCGCTGGGTGGCGATGTAGAGCATCGCGATGAACGTGCCGAAGATCAGCAGGGAGGAGCCGAGGTCCTTCTGCAGGATCAGCACGCCGAGGCTGAGCCCCCAGGTGATGAGGATCGGCCCGAGGTCGCGGGCGCGGGGCAGGTCGATGAAGAGCAGTCGCCGCCCGGCCAGCGCCAGCACGTCGCGCTTGGCGACCAGGTAGCCGGCGAAGAAGACGATCAGGGCGAGCTTGGCGAGCTCGGCGGGCTGGAGCTGACCCACGCCGGGGATGCCGATCCAGATCCGCGCACCGTTGATCTCGACGCCGAGGAACGGGATCAAGGGTGAGACCAGCAGGAGGAGACCGGCGGCCCCGGCGGTGTAGGTGAGCCGCTGCAGGGCGCGGTGGTCGCGGAGCACGATCAGCGTCACGCTGAACACGACGACCCCGACGGCGGTCCACAGCAGCTGGGTGTTGGCGGACACACCGCCCTTCCCGCCCGCGCCCAGCTCCAACCGGTAGATCATCACCAGCCCGAGGCCGTTGATCAGCGTCACCAGCGGCAGGATCAGCGGGTCGGCCCAGGGCGCGAACTTCGCCAGCACCAGGTAGGCGGCCAGCATGAAGCCGCCCAGGCTGAGCCCGTAGGTGAGCATGCCGGAGGGGACCTGCCCGTCGATCGCCAGGCCCACGTTGGCGTACGCGCCCAACGTGATCGCGACCGCGAAGGCGAGCATCGCCAGCTGCGCCAACCGCCGTTTGGCCGGCAGGGGGACGGGTTCGACGCTAGGGGTGCTCATGTCTCTATTGTGACCTTGTGGGTTTCGGGGTGGGGGTGCCCTTCTGCGGCGGGCTGGCGGTGGCGGCGGGCGGATCGGTGCTGGTCGTGCCGTCGTCGGGGGCCTTGTCACCGGTGTCACCGGTGTCTGCGGTGTCGGGGGTCTGCTCGGCGGAGGCCTTCAGCTCGGCCACCTTCTTCAGGCCCGCGTCGACGTTCGCGACCGGGATGCCGTCGCGCACCTGGCCCTGCTGGAACGCGCCGAGGGTCGAGACCGCCACCTTGGTGCCGCGGACGGGGTCGAAGAGCTCGACGGGGCCGAGGGTGGTGTTCACCCCGCGGTAGACCACGATCTCGTCACCCCGCACCCCCACGAAGTACTGGTCGTCGAGCCACTGGCTCCCGAAGTACCAGCCTAGGCCGCCGCCGACGAGGACGACGCCTCCCAGCGAGGCCAGGATCGGCCACACGCGCCGGCGTCTGGCCGGGCGGCGGGCCGCGGCCTGACCCCTGGGGGCGGGCTCGTCGAGGTCGTCGTCCGTGACGACGGGCTGGGGCATGGTGATCGCCCCGGCCCGGGCGCCGGGCGTGCCCGGCGCCGCCGGTGACGGCTGCGAGAGGCTCAGGGTGGAGCCCGCGGCGCCCACCACGGCCGCCTCGGTGGACGGGGCGGAGAACCCCTCGTCCAGTTCCAGCACGTCGGCGACCACGCAGGTGATGTTGTCGGGGCCGCCGCCGCGGTTGGCCAGGTCGATCAGCGTGCGGACCACCGTCTCGGGGTCGTCGATCGTGGAGAGCGTGTGGTGCAGCGTCTCGGCGCTCACGACCCCGGACAGCCCGTCGGAGCAGAGCAGGTAGCGGTCGCCGACCTGGGCCTCGCGGAGCGACAGGTCGGGGTCGACCTCGCCGCTGCCGTCCAGCGCGCGCAGCAGGATCGAGCGCTGGGGATGGGTGGCGGCCTCCTCCAGGGTGATCCGGCCGTCGTCCACCAGCGACTGCACGAGGGTGTGGTCGTGCGTGATCTGGTAGAGCTCCCCGGTGCGCAGCAGGTAGGCGCGCGAGTCTCCGACGTGGACCAGCGCGACCCTGGTGCCGGACCACAGCATGGCGGTCAGGGTGGTGCCCATGCCCTTGAGGCTGGGGTCCCGCCCCACCATCTCGTGGAGACGGCGGTTGGCGTCGCGGACGGCCGCCTCGATGGCGCTGAGCAGGTCACCCCCGAGTGCGTCCTCTTCGAGGGACGACATGGCGGCGATGGCGACCGAGCTGGCCACCTCACCGTGTGCGTGTCCGCCCATGCCGTCCGCGACGGCGAGCAGGCGGCCGCTGGCGTACGCCGAGTCCTCGTTGCCTTCGCGGAGGAGGCCGACGTCCGAGCGGGCGGCGTAACGGAGTGCGATGGTCATTTGCGCAATTCGATGACGGTCTTACCGATGCGGATCGGAACGCCGAGCGGCACCGGAGTCGGACGGGTGACTTTGGAGCGGTCGAGGTAGGTGCCGTTGGTCGATCCGAGATCTTCCACGATCCACTGACCGTCCTGGGGGAAGAGCCGGGCGTGCCGGCTGGAGGCGTAGTCGTCGCTGACTACCAGGGTGGCGTCGTTCGCCCGGCCGATGGTGATGGGCGTCTCCGAGAGGGTGATGGTGGTGCCCTGGAGGGGGCCGCCGGTGACGACCATCTGCCGGGGCTCTCCCTTCTTGGACTTGGCCGCGGGTTTGGCCGGTTTGGGAGCCTTGCGCGCGGGAGCGGTGGCGGGCGTGCGTGATCCGAACAAGTCTGTCCGGATCACACCGACCGCGGCAATCACGAAGAACCACAGCACCGCGAGGAACGCGAGGCGGATCAACAGCAGCGTGAGCTCGGACATGGACCGTCTGTTTACCTTTAATCGCGCCGGAAAACCAGGGTCGTGCGCCCGAGCGTCACGCGAGTGCCGTTCTGGAGCTCGATCCGGCGAACCGGCTGGCCGTTGACGAAAGTGCCGTTCGTGGAACCGAGGTCGACGAGCACGACCTGCGGGCCCTCCACTCGCAGCTCGGCGTGGTGCCGGGACACGCCCGGATCCACGAGCCGGAGATCGCAGTCGGTGCCCCTGCCGAGCAGGGTCACCGGTGTGGTCAGATCGTAGGACCGCTGGCCCTGCGGGTCATCCTGGGTGGAGACCAGCAGCCGGGGCCTGCCCTCGAACGCGTGCGAGCGGCCGGCGGGCACGTCGGTCACGGGCTTGCGGATCTCGTCCTGCTCGACCGTGGCTCCGCGGATCACTCCGGAGCGGATCCGGAACAGGCCGACCGCGAGGTCGTCCGCCGTCTCGAAACGCACCCGGACGGGTCCCACGAACGAGTAGCCCTGCTCCTTGGCGTACTCGCGGGCGAGGTTGGCCAGCTCGTGGCTGATGCTGTCGGCGTACACCTGCAGGCGCTCGCTGTCGGTCGTGGACAGCTCGACCACGAAGTCGTTCGGGACGAGGGTCCGCCCCTGAGCGACGATCGCGGCCCGCTCGTCCATCTCCCGCTGCACCGCGCTGGCGACCTCGACCGGCTGAAGGTCGGACTTGAACGCACGCGCAAAGGCCCCCTCAACCAAGCCTTCGAGCCTCCGCTCGAAGCGCTGAAGGACTCCCACCGGGTACCTCCCTTCCTCCGTCATCTAGAAGGATCGTATCCGGGTTCGTGGGTACCGGCTGATCCGTGCTAATGTTTCGAGCGCACCCAAACAAGGGCGGGTGGCGGAACGGCAGACGCGCACGGTTCAGGTCCGTGTGTCCGAAAGGACGTGAGGGTTCAAATCCCTCCTCGCCCACTCTGGATCGCCGACGAGATCGGTGATCCGACAGTGACGGAACTCGGCCCCGGCTCGCAAGAGCCGGGGCCGAGTGCTTTCTGCGGATCCCGCGCGGTGTTCGGGCACGGAGAGATGTCTACCCGGCCCGGCTTGCGAGCTGCTTTCGTCCCACTTGCACCATTTTTACCGGATGAACCTCACCGCCACGTCAACGGTCCTACCGGGCAGTGCGTCGCTCGCGTTCGAAGCGGTGGTCATGGTCCAGGTCTCCTTCTGTTCGTGCGTGGCTCCAGGCGCTCCGGGCCGTCTGCGCGCGGCGCTACCCGCGTTTTGCGTTGGAAGCATAGAATATTGCGCGTGACGCAAGAAGATGGAGACCTGGACAGCCTCGTACGCAAACGCATCCGCGCCCTGCGGGTGGCGCAGGGCTGGTCCCTGGAGGAGTTGTCCACCCGCGCGAACCTCAGCCAGTCCTCACTGAGCCGCATCGAGAACGGCCGGCGCCGCCTTGCGCTGGATCAGCTGGTCGTCCTGGCCCGTGCCCTGGACACCACACTGGATCAGCTCGTGGAGACCGCCGCCGACGATGTCGTCACCAGCCCGATGATCGACGGCGCCCACGGTCTGATGCGGTGGCCCATCAAGGGCGATCCCGGCATGAGCGTGGTGCGCCAGCGCATGACCGAACCGCCGCCCGACAATCCGGCGCGCATGCGCGCCCACGCGGGGCGCGAATGGCTCGTCGTCCTGTCCGGCACCGCGGTCCTCATGCTCGGCCACCGCCGCTTCCGCATCGAGACCAACCAGGCCGCGGAGTTCCCCACGATGATGCCCCACGCGATCGGCGCCGAGGGCGGCCCCTGCGAGATCCTGGGCATCTTCGACCGCGACGCCCGCCGCGGCCACCAGCGCGAGAACGGCGAGCGCGACGCTCAGGGCGCCGGTGAATGACCGTGCGCGGCGGCGGCATCTTGCGCACCGGGCAGCATATTCGGCCATCGTCTTGCCTAAACTGAAAGAGGTTGTGCTCCAGGCGCATGACCGTCCTACCTTGAAGGCATGAACCAAGCGCACTCGCACACCCCGCACCACGGCGCTCAGCATGATCACCACCGGGAGCACGACGCCGGCGGCCAGGCGGAGATCCTCGACCTGGACGCCGAGGTCCTCGCCGAGCACATTGCGTCGATCACCGCCTGGCTGCCGCTGGAGAGCGCGCCGCGCCGGATCGTGGACCTGGGCTGCGGCACCGGCGCGGGAACCTTCGCGCTCCTCGAACGCTTCCCCGACGCGCACGTCACCGCCGTCGACACCTCGGCCGGACACCTCCATCTCCTGCGCGAGAAGGCACGCGCCCGCGGTGTCGAGGGGCGCGTACGGACCGTGCAGGCCGACCTCGACACCGACCACTGGCCCGACCTCGGCACGCCGGACCTGGTGTGGGCCTCGGCCTCGATGCACCACATGGCCGACCCCGACCGCGCCCTCCGGAGCGTCCGCGAACTGCTCGCCCCCGGCGGCCTGTTCGCCGTCGTGGAGCTCGCGGGTTTCCCCCGCTTCCTCCCCGCCCACGCTCCGGAGAACCGGCCCGGCCTCGAAGAACGCGTCCATGCGGCGACCGACGCCTTCCACGCCGAGCATGTTCCGCACCGCGGCGCCGACTGGGGCCCGATGCTGACGGCCGCCGGCTTCACCGTCGAGGACAAGCGCATCCTCACCGTCGACATCGAAGGTGAGCGCAGCGAAGCGGTCGGCCGCTACGCCCACGGCGGCCTGCAGCGCATCCGCGACGTCGCCGCACCCGCCCTCGGCCCCGAGGACCTCGCCGCGCTCGACGAGCTCCTGGACACCGACAGCCCGAACAGTCTTCTACGCCGCGAGGACCTCGCCGTACGCACCGAGCGCACCGTCTGGGCCGCCCGCCGCGCCGGGGGTCCTCTGTAGCCGCGGTCGCTTGTCGGCGGCTTTCGGACGGCTCGTACAGGCTTCATAGGCTGCGGTTCTACGCTGACAGAGAGAAACGGGCCGGAGAAGGCGACTTCTCCGGCCCGTCCGTGAATCCGGCTCAGTGCGCGACCGGCACCCGGACGTCCAGCAGCTCGCCGAGCAGGTCGGTGAGGCTCACCATGCCGACCACCTCGTCCCCGTCCCTGACGAGGCCCACGTGCGCGTGGGCCTCCTGCAGGGTGGCGACGGCCTCCGAGACGGTCGTGGACCTCTCCAGCCGGGGGACGGGGCGGGCCAGCTCCGCGGGGCGCGCCTCCGGCCGGATCAGGACGTCCCGGACGTGCAGGACCCCCAGGACGTCGCGAGGGTCGCCGGAGCCCACCAGCAGGCGCAGGTGACCGCTGTCGGCGGCGGTCCGCCGCACCTGCGCGGCGGGGGCGTCGGCGGCCACCCGGACGGCCGCGGCGATGGGCAGCATCAACCGCTCGATCGGCTGCTGGTGGACCCGCAGGGCCCGGGTCAGCAGGTCGTGCTCGTCGCGGTCCAGCAGTCCCATCCGGCCCGACTCGCCGACCAGCATGGCCAGCTGGACCGGGGTCCTGGTGGTGGCCAGCTCGTCCCTGGCGTGCACGCCGAACAGCCGCAGCGCGGCGTTGGTGAGGCCGTTGAGGGAGGCCAGCACCGGCCGGACCACCCGGGTGAAGCCGCGGAACGGCAGGGCCAGGCCCATCGCCGCGATCTCCGGATGGGTCAGCGCCCACGACTTGGGCGCCATCTCGCCGATCACCATGTGCAGGAAGGTCACCAGGGCCAGCGCGATCACCAGGGAGACGGGGACCCGGAACGACTCGGGGACCCCGATCGCACCGAAGACCGGCTCCAGGAGGTGCTCGATGGCCGGCTCGGTCACCATGCCCAGGCCGAGCGAGCACAGGGTGATGCCGAGCTGGGCCCCGGCCAGCATCAGGGAGAGCTCCCTGCCGCCGCGTACGGCGGCGCGGGCGGCCAGCCGGGTCAGCCGGCCGCCCTTGCCCGCGAGCTCCTCCAGGCGGTGCCTGCGGGCCGAGATGACCGCGAACTCGGCGGCGACGAAGAAGGCGTTCCCGATGAGCAGGGCGACGCCGAGCAGCAGTGCTCCGGTGGTGCTCATCGGCCGCTCACCCGCCCGCTCCGGGCCATGGATCGCTCGCCGGACGTCTGGCCGGACCTCTGACCGGGCTCCTCACCGGAGCCGGAGTCCTCCGGGGAGGCCGCGTGGGAGTCCTCGGGGGAGCCCCCGGCGGGGGCCACCCGTCCGGGGGGACCCGGTTCCGCCGTCGCGGGCCCGTCGGCCGCCTCCGTCCCGGACAGGCCGGGAGCGGCGTGACCGGCCGGGGCGAGCCGTACCCACTCGGGGACCCTGCGGTGCACCGAGAGGACCGTCAGGACCGCCTCGGCCTCGTCCGGCCCGTCCGCCTCCAGCGGGTCGCCCTCCACGGTCAGGGTGACGGGCACCGCGTCGCCGGGCTCCGCCATGCGGCCGAGCACGGACAGGACCAGCCCGGCGATGGTGTCGTAGCCGTCGCTCTCGGGGAGGGACAGGCCGGTCGCCCGCTCGACCTCGTCGAGGCGGAGCGTGCCGGGCACGTCCCAGGTGCCGTCGGCGCCCGCCACGACGCCGGCGGGCTCGGGGTCGTTCTCGTCGACCAGCTCGCCGACGAGCTCCTCGGCGAGGTCCTCGACGGTGACCACGCCGGCCAGCCCGCCGTACTCGTCGATGACGCAGGCGAGGTCGTCGCGGGCGGCGCGCATGCGCTCCAGCACGACCGGGAGCGGCAGGGAGTCGGGGACCAGCAGGGCCGGGCGGGTGATCAGCTCCAGCGGGTCGTCGTCGGTCAGGTCCGAGCGGAGCAGCTCGCGCACGCCGGTGACGCCGACCACATCCTCGCCGGTGCGCCGGCAGAGCACCGGGTAGCGGGAGTGGCCGTGCTCGCGGACCGCGTCGAGCAGGTCGGAGATCGGGCGGTCGTCGCGGAGCAGCACCACGCGGGGGCGCGGGACCATGACGTCCTCGGCCGTCCGGTCGCCGAACTCCAGCGCGCGTTCCAGCAGCTCGGACAGGCGCGGCGGCAGGTCGCCGGTCGCGCCCGACTCGGCGATGATCCGGGACAGCTCCTCGGGGCTCGCGCCGTGCTCGACCTCCTCGACCGGTTCCACGCCGACCCTGCGGAGCAGGCCGGTGGCGGCGGAGTCGAACAGCCGGATGACCGGCCCGGCGACCTTGAGGTAGACCAGCGTCGAGCGGGACAGGAACTTGGCCACCGGCTCGGGCCGGGCGATGCCGAGGTTCTTGGGGGCGAGCTCGCCGAGGACCATCTGGACGACGGTCGCCACCGCGACGGCCAGCGCGATCGCCACGCCGGGCACCGCGCCCGCGGGCAGCCCGGCGGCCTCCAGGCCGGGGCGGATCACGGTGGCGATGGCGGGTTCGGCGATGAAGCCGACCAGCAGGGCCGTGACGGTGATGCCGAGCTGGGCGCCCGAGAGCATGAAGGACAGGCGCCCCGTCACCTCCAGCGCGCGCCGGGCGGCGGCGTCACCGGCGTCGGCCTGCTCGCGCAGCACGCCGCGGTCGGCGGCGACGAAGGCGAACTCCTGGGCGACGAAGTAGCCGGTGGCGGCGGTGAGGAGCAGTACGGCCAGCAGGCCGAGAGCCGTGGTCACCGGGCGGCTCTCCCGATCAGGTCAGCGGGGCCCGTGCATGCGCACGGGCAGGTACTCCACGAGTCCGGAGTGGACACGATCATCCTTTCGAGCGGTTGTCGTCCTCTACGGTAACGATCGGGAGGGTGATCGATGTTTCCGGATGGCCCAACGATCGGGTTCTCGACCGTCCAGTACCCTTCTGAGTACTTTTCCACAGGGAAACCTTGACGACGTCTCTACGCGGGTGAGAGCCACGAAGTAGCGTCGATGGTGACGATTCCCTCGTTCCCGCCGCCGGTTGGAAACGCAGGGCTGGAAGCGGCTTCGAGAAGTGGCGGAGATTCGACGTGGGTGACTGGCAGGAAGACGACGACCGCACCCGTGCGCTGCGGTCGCCCGTGCCCACACCCGTGGCGCGGGACGAGACCACGCCCCGGGCGGTCTCCCGGGTGTACGGCAAGGCGCGGCAGGGCGGCGCCCCCGTCCGGCCCCTTCCGGGTTCGTCCGGGTCCCCCGCCGGGCCCGCGGGGAGCCCGTCCGGCGCTCCCTCCTCCGGCGGGAAGGGCGGCTTCCGGATGCCGAACATGAGCCTGCGGGCGAAGGGACCGGGGGGGCCGAGACGGCCGGGCCGGTGGTTCCTGCGGATCCTCGCGGGCCTGCTCGTCCTGCTGCTGGTGCTCGCCGTCGGCGGATACTTCACGATCGACTCGCGGCTGAAGCGGATCGAGGCGCTCGGCGACTACGAGGGACGTCCCGCCGACACCCCCGGCACGAACTGGCTGCTGGTCGGCTCCGACAGCCGGGAGGGCCTGACCAAGGCCCAGCGCCGCAAGCTCGCCACCGGCAGCTCCGTGGGACGCCGCACCGACACGATGATGCTGCTGCACATCCCCGACGGCGACGGCCGCCCGACCCTGGTCAGCCTGCCCCGCGACTCCTACGTCCCCATCGACGGCCACGGCAGCGACAAGCTCAACGCGGCCTACGCCTACTCCGACGGCGGGCCGAAGCTGCTGGCCAAGACCGTGGAGCAGGTCAGCGGGCTGCGGATCGACAACTACATGGAGATCGGCTTCGGCGGCTTCGTCGGCATCGTGGACGCCATCGGCGGCGTCGAGATCGACGTCAAGCAGAACATCAAGGACCCCAAGGCCGGGATCAACCTGAAGAAGGGCGTGCAGACGCTCGACGGCGGCACGGCCCTCGGCTACGTCCGCACCCGCGCGACCGGGGCGATCCCCGACTTCGACCGGACCCAGCGCCAGCGCCAGTTCTTCTCCGCCGTGGTGAAGAAGGCCGCCAGCCCGGGCGTCCTGCTCAACCCCTTCACCTCCGTCCCGCTGGCGTTCAGCGCCACCGACTCGGTGGCCGTCGGGACGGAGACCGGCTCGTTCGACCTGCTCTCCCTCGCCCTGGCGATGGGGGACAACCCGGTCACCACGGTCGTGCCGATCGGCTCTCTGCCCACCATCGGCGGCCAGTCGGTCGTCAAGTGGGACCGGGAGAAGGCCCTGCGCATGTTCAGGGCCCTGGCCGAGGACAAGCCCGTCCCCAAGGACGTCCTCGCCAAGTAGTGCCCCCGGCGGCTCCGCCGGACGGGCCCGTCAGGATGCGGCGACCACGACCACGGCCCCGACCGCGATGGCGGCGTTGATCGAATCGATGGTCTCGGCCACGGCGCGGCCCACCCACTCGCTCTCCACGATCTCCTTGACGCGTTCCTCGCGCACGCCGGGGAACGCCTTGCGGTCGATCTTGGCCGCGTGCAGGACGGCGATCAGCACGGCCACCCGCTCGTCCGGGTCCGCCCCGTCCAGCACGCTCCGCACCCGCTCGCGGATCTCCCGCTCCACCCGCGGGTCGCGCTCCGGGTAGCGGGCGACGGGGAAGACCCCGAGGACCCTCCGGTGCTCCTCGTTCAGCACTCCGCGCTCGGCCAGCCCGGTGAGCAGGCGCTTGCGGAGCTTGGCGGAGGAAAGCCGGTAGACCCACCAGTCGGGTTTGCGCTCCTTGCTCTCCCCCGCGATCCGGGCGAGCGTCGCGTCCAGTTCCTCGTCCCCCAGCGGGGTCGTGTCCCGGACCGTGACCTTCTTCCCGTCCAGGTCGATGCGGCCGTTCACGGCGAGCTCCGCCAGCAGCGCGCCGCCGAGTGCGGAGTCCAGCTGCGTCGCCCCGACCAGCGGTTTGCCCTCGGTCTCCTCATGGGCGAGGAGGAGGACTTCTTCGGCGATGGTGGTCATGATCCGACCCTATTGCCGCACCCCTGCGTTCCGGCATCCCTGCTTCGCCGTTCCGCCGTTTCCACCGGGCGTCGAGCCGTAAGCGTCACGTAACAGCCGGGCCGGGGCCGCGGGCGTACCTTCGGGGCGAAGCCGGGAGAGCGCCGGCAGCACGCCGGGAGGGACCTGTGAAGACGAAGAAACTGCTCCGCCACCCCGTCACCCGGGTGGTCCTGGTGCTCGGTGCCGCCGGGCTCGCCGTCGCCCTGTACCTGTTCCAGCCGTGGCGGCTGTTCACCACCGTCGAGGTGAACGAGGCGCCGCCGGTCGCGGCCGCCGCACCCGCCTCCTCCCCGGCTCCGGCCGCGTCGGACGACACGGCTCCGGCCGCGCCCGCCGCGGGGCCGAAGACCCTGGCGACCGGCGTGTTCGTCTCCCACGAGCACGAGACGGCGGGCACCGCCGAGGTCCTGGAGCTGGCCGACGGCAGCCGGGTGCTGAGGATCGAGGACCTGGACACCTCCGACGGGCCGGACCTGCGGGTCTGGCTGAGCGACCAGCCGGTCAAGGAGGGCCGGGCGGGATGGTTCAATCTCGACGACGGCGAGCACCTGGAGCTGGGCGGGCTGAAGGGCAACAAGGGCGACGCCAACTACGCCATCCCCGCCGGGGCCGACCTGGAGGATCTGCGGACCGTCACCATCTGGTGCAGGCGCTTCAGCGTCTCCTTCGGCGCCGCCGCGCTGGCCTGACCCGGCCGGAGGAGACTGCGCCGTACCCGGCCCGGTGCGGTGTCGTGCGCCGTACCCCGGTCCTGGGGGGAAGGCGGGCTCTGCGAAAATCTCCGGCCTATGAGCATCTCTGAGGAACTCCACGCCATCGGCCGCCCCCTGCTCGACGCGCAGCTCGCCCATCCGACGGTGACCGGGATCGCGCGGGGCGACCTGGCCGAGCCGGTGTTCCGGTCGTGGCTGGAGCAGGACTACCTCTTCCTGCTGGACTACGTCCGGGTGTTCTCCCGGCTGGCCTGGCAGGCCCCGGACGGGCACCTCGGCGACCTGGTGGACCTGGCCCACGCCACCTTCCACGAGGAGCTGGACCTGCACCGCTCCCTGTCCGCGGAGTTCGGGGCGGACCTGGAGGGGGCGCGCAAGGGGCCGGCGTGCGCGGCCTACACCGCCTTCCTGCTGGAGTCGGCCGCCTCCTACGCCGAAGGGCTGGCGGCGCTCTACCCCTGCATGTGGGGCTATTCGACGCTGGGCCGGATCCTGGCCGAGAACCCGCCCGCCGAGCCGCGCTACCGCGCCTGGGTCGACACCTACGCCCACCCCGGTTTCGCGGAGCTGACCGGGCGCATCGCCGTGATGATCGACGAGGCGGCTCCCGAACCGCGGCGGGCCGGGGAGCTGTTCACCGCGGGGATGGCCCACGAGCTCGCTTTCTGGGACGTGCCCTGACCTGCGGCGGGGATTCCGGCCGGAGGCGGACGGGGCGGTCCGCCGAGCGGGCATCATGGGGGCCATGAATGTTCCTGAGGTCGAAGTGCAGGCCGTACCCGGTGAGGCGTTCCTGCTGGACGTGCGCGAGGACGACGAGTGGCGGGCGGGGCACGCGCCCGCGGCCGTGCACATCCCGCTGGGGGAGCTGCAGGCGCGCGTGGAGGAGGTGCCCGGCGACGTCCCCGTCTACGTGGTCTGCCGGGTGGGCGGGCGTTCCGCGCACGCCGCGGCCTGGCTCAACCACGTGGGCCGGGACGCGGTCAACGTCGGGGGCGGCATGCAGTCCTGGGCCTTCGCGGGCCGTCCGATGGTGAGCGAGACCGGCCAGGACCCGTTCGTGGCCTGAGGGCCGGGATCCGTTCGTGGCCTGAGGGCCGGGATCCGTCCGTGGACAGAGGGGCGGGACCCGCTCGTGACCTGAGGGGCGGGCCGGGCTCTTGCGTCGAACGGTGCGGATGGCATAATCCGGGACGGAATATCTACCGCGGGAGCTCGGGCGGAGCCGGGCTGAGAGGGCGGGACCACGCGGAGGGCCGGACAGGCCCTCCCACGCGCCGCCGACCGCATGAACCTGTCCGGGTAATGCCGGCGTAGGGAGCGCGTGATGACGTCCGACGTCGCCGACTCCGGGGTGGCCGCAAAGCGTGCGGAAGCCCCCCTCACCCTCGACGAGGCCCCGCCCAAGGCCCTGGGAGCGCTCGACCAGGGTGCGCTCTGGGCCAACCTGGGCGTCAGTCTGCTCGGGTTCTCCGGTGCGATCGCGCTGATCGACCCGCTGGGCGACCGGCCGCTGAGCTTCCTGGCGGCCGTGACGGCCGCGGTCGTCGGCAGCCTCATCGGCACCGCGATGGTGGCGCTGGCCGCCGTCCCGGGCCAGCAGACCGGCGCTCCGGCCATGGTGCTGCTGCGGGGGCTGTTCGGCGCGCGGCTGTCGTACGTGCCGACCGTGCTGAACATCATCCAGATGCTCGGCTGGGGGGCCTTCGAGCTCTGGGTCATCGCCCAGGGCGCCCAGGCCATCGCGGGCTCGTTCGGGGCCGAGGTGCCCTACGCCGTCTGGGTGGTCCTCGGCGGGGCGATCACCACCGCGCTGACCATCCGGCCGCTGGGCGCGGTCCGCCTGCTGCGCCGCTTCGTCACCGCCGGCGTGGTCGTCTCGATGGCCTGGTTCGCCTACGCGCTCTTCAGCCAGGACCCGGCGATCGGCGCGGGCACCTGGGAGGCGTTCGCCCCCTCCGTCGACTACGTGATCGCGCTCTCGGTCTCGTGGGTCCCGGTCGCCGCGGACTTCGCCCGCTTCTCCCGCTCCGGCCGGGCCGCCTTCACCGGCGTGGTCGGCGGCTACACCGTCGCCCAGGTGGCCTGCCTGACCCTGGGCATCGCCGCGCTGGCGCTGGTGGGCAACGACCCGGACAAGGTCTGGGACCCGTTCGTGGCGGCCTCGCTCGGCTGGCTGTTCTTCGGCATCCTGGTGCTGCGTGAGACCGACCAGTCGTTCGTGAACGTCTACTCCACCGCGATGTCCCTGCAGAACCTGCTGCCCCGGCTGGACCGCCGGATCATCTCGGTCGGCACCGGCGCACTGGTCACCCTGCTCGCGATCTTCGTCAGCGCCGACACCTACACCGCCTTCCTGGGCCTGATCGGCGCGGTCTTCGTCCCGATGTTCGCCGTCCTCGCGGTGGACTACTTCCTGCTCGGCGGCAGGGACCGCTGGGACACCTCGGAGACCGCGCCCTCGCGCTGGCTCATGGTCCTGCCGTGGGTGCTCGGCTTCGCGGCCTGGTGGATGCTCGCCGCACTGCCGACGGCGCCGGAGCTGGCCTGGTGGACGGCCTTCTGGACGGGCGCACGGGACGCGGTCGGGCTCGTCCCGCAGCCGTGGATGAGCGCGGCCGTCGGCGCGTTCCTCGTCGCGGCCCTGGTCACCCTGGGCGTCGGCGCCTCCCGGCGCAGGCTGAAGGGCCGCCGCTGACGGGCGGACCTCCCCGTTCTACCGGGGGCGGTTGCGTTTCTCGACGCGGAGCAGCCGCTCCTTGGCGACCGTGCCCCCGGCGTAGCCGCCCAGCACGTCCTCGCTCTCGACCACCCGGTGGCAGGGCACGATCACGCACACCGGGTTGGCGCCGAGCGCGTTGCCGACCGCGCGCAGCGCCCGCGGCCGGCCGATCCGCTCGGCGATCTCCCGGTAGGTGGTCACCGTCCCGTACGGCACGGCGAGCATCATCTGCAGCACGGTCCTGGCGAACGGCGTGGCCAGCTGGAGGTCGACCGTGGTGGTGAAGGCGCGCAACCGGCCGGAGAAGTAGGCGTCCAGCTCCCGGCGGACGGGATCGAGCCGCCGGGGGTCGGGCCCGATGAACGAGCTGACGCTCCGGGCGACGCGCTCGAAGACGACGTTCTCGTCCTCGTAGCTGCAGGCCGCCACCCCCCGGCCGGACACGGCGAGGATCAGCCGCCCCACCGGGCCGTCGTGGACGCCGAACGCGACGTCGGGATGCCGGTCCCCCATGTAGGTGGGCGAGGTCACCCGCAGCAGTGCGTCGAGATCGCCGGATGACCCGGATGACATGTCCCACCCTCTCCCGTCCAGGCGCGTGGTCACGGCAGCGTATCGGACGGCTCCCCAGGCCAGGTCCACCGCGGCGGGCCCCGACACGCCCGGCTCCCGTTACCGGCGGGGACACGCCGGGGCGGTAACGAGGCGGCAATGGAAGCGCCGATCTATTGTCGAGCGTGCACAAGCTGTAACCGGTCTGCGGTTTCTATGACTATCTAACGGGGCATTTCGGTCGTACTGGGGTGTGCTCCTCAGGGGGGAACAGGGATAGGGGGAGGTGGGTCCGTCGAGCGTCGTCTTGTTGCCGTATGCACCGTCCAGCGTCGCCGTCGCGCGTCAGTACCTCAGCTCTGACCTGCAGGAATGGGGCGTCTACGAGACCGTGATAGATGACGCCGTGCTGGTGGTGAGCGAGCTGCTGAGTAACGCGCTCCGGCATGCGCACCCCCTGCCGTCCGGGCAGATCAAAGTGGCATGGCAGTGCACTGACGGATATGTCGAGGTAGCTGTGAGTGACGGTGGTTCGGCCACCGAACCCCGCGCGGGGAGAGCCGCGCTCTCCTCGCTGGGGGGCCGGGGGCTCGGCATCGTCGAATACCTGGCCGAGAACTGGGGGGTCAGACACGAAGGGGACGTCACCACCGTGTGGGCGGCCGTCGCGACCGTCGACACGGTGAGCAACGGTCATGCCACCGTCCCCTCACCCGCCGTCCGGGAGTGCATCTGATCAGGCGGGGGAGGGAGAGGCCCGGTACAGCACTGCCCTCTCCCCCGCCGTCCAGGCCGTCGTGACGAGCAGGTAGATCCCTGCCGCGAGCGGCAGCACGGCCGCCGCCAGGAGCGTCCCGAACGGGAGCAGCGGCATCAGCCCGCGCAGGGCCGCCGGCTGGACCTCCTGGTCCCCTTCGGCCATCGTGCGCCGGATCCGCCGCGACGTGATCACCGCCACGGCCAGCAGGAGCAGGAAGAGCCCGGCGAACACCAGGGACGGGCCGCTGATCAGCCCGAACCCGGCCACCGTGCCCGCGAACTGCTGCCCCAGTGGCACACCGAACAGCCCGTGGGTGAGCAGCGCGTTCGCCTGCCCGGCGATGGTCGACGAGACGAAGACCTGGTACATGACCGCGAAGAACGGCAACTGGGCCAGGCCCGGCAGGCAGCCCGCCAGAGGCGAGGCGTTCTCCTCGGCGTAGAGGGCGGCCAGCTCCCGCCGGAGCCGCTCGGGGTCGCGGCCGTGGCGGTCCTTCAGCTTCCTGATCCGGGGAGCGAGCCGCCTGCGCACCCGCTCGCCCCTGGCCTGCATGACGCTGAGCGGGAGCAGCAGGAGCCGGACGGCGACGGTGAACAGGACGATCGCCGGTGCGGTGGAGCCGAGCGGAGCGGCGAGCGCGGCGATGAGGTCGGCGGTGAGGCCGAGGACGGGATCGAACACTGGGGAGCCCTTCTGAGCGGAGTGGAGTCGGCGCAGAAGGCACCCGCGATCGGCCCTCCCCGGATCGGGGAGGGCGGTCTCTCAGGAGGTCACGCGGGCGCCGGGCCCGCGGAGGGCGCTCGCGGACGGGACCGTCCGGGCGCGCCGGGATCGCACTGCCGTACGAAGACCGGTGAGGCGGCGCGGCCCCGCCCCGGGGGACGGAGGCCCGGCCGGGACGCGGCGGCGGAGGGCGCCGTGCGCAGCGCCCACGCGAGGAGGAGCACGCCCAGCCCGGCCACGGCGGTCACCGTCAGGGCGCCGCCGTCGGGCAGCCAGACGAACAGCGTCTGGAGGACGAGCAGGGGGTTCACCGCAGGGCCGCCCGGGTGGCCCGGGTCACTTGGACCGGCCGACGACCGTGACCAGGGCGACGACCACGAAGGCCACGAAGGCCAGCACCAGCAGGAGCTTGAACAGCCCGAACAGGGCGGGCAGCACGAGCCCGAACACCACGTAGAGCGCGAGGAGGACGCCCAGGACTGCCATCACGATACGACCCATGGGTCCACCGTACGCCGGAGATCGGCCCGGTGCGGGGCGGGGCGCATAACGATGGCGCATAACGCGGGCCCGCCGAGGCCCGCCGAGGTCTTACGGGCCGGTGACGGTTTCCCCTGGAGGGGATCGCGCGGGCCTACCGTGGGGGTCATGAGCGCGCGGATTCTGGTGGTCGAGGACGACCCGACGGTGGCCGAGGTCGTGGCCCGCTACCTCGAGCGCGACGGGCATCGCGTCGAGTGCGTCGGTGACGGGGCCGAAGCGCTCAGGCGGGCGCTGTCGGACCCGCCCGACCTGCTCGTGCTCGACCTGATGCTGCCCAAACTGGACGGTCTGGCGGTCTGCAGGAAGCTCAGGGAGCGCTGGCCGGTCCCGGTGATCATGCTGACCGCGCTGGGCGAGGAGATCGACCGGGTCGCCGGCCTGGAGACCGGCGCCGACGACTACGTCACCAAGCCGTTCAGCCCCCGCGAACTGGCCCTGCGCGTCCAGTCGGTGCTGCGGCGGGCGCGCGGCGCGTCGATGCCCGCGGGGACGGGGGTGCTGCGGGACGGCGACCTGGTGGTCGACGTGGGCGCGCACGAGGTACGGCTCGACGGCGAGCAGGTCACGCTGACCGCCCGCGAGTTCGACCTCCTGGCCCACCTGATGCGCAACCCCCGCCAGGCGTTCAGCCGCTCCACCCTGCTCGACCAGGTCTGGGGCTGGTCGTTCGGCGACTCCTCCACGGTGACCGTCCACGTCCGCCGCCTCCGCGAGAAGATCGAACCGGACCCGACCGCGCCCCGCCGCATCGTCACCGTCTGGGGCGTCGGCTACCGCTACGAACCCGCGGAGTCGCCGTGATCCCCGAGATCGTGGAGATCGCCGCGGTCACCGCCGGCCTCGGCCTGCCGGTCGCGCTCGCCGGTCTGGGCGCCATGCACCTGCTCCGGGGGCGGTCGATCGGGACGATGCTCGCGGTGCTCGCCGCGGTCCCCGTCGTGGTGACGGTGGCGGGCGTCGCGGCGATCACCATGAGGATGATCATCGAGGGCGGCTCCCGGGACATCGTGCTCAGCGTGGTCGTCATCGGAGGACTGACCGGCCTGGGCGTGGCGGCGGTGCTCGCCCGGCGCGTCGTGGCGGCCAGCCGCAGGCTCGTCGCCGCCGTGCACGACGTGCCCGACTCTGGGGAGTTCACCCCGCCCCCCGGCCTTCCGGCCGAGCTCGGCACGATCGCCGCCGCCCTCGACGAGGCCTACCGGCGGATCCGCCTCGGCCGTGAGCGCGAGCGCGCGCTGGAGGGCGCCCGCCGCGAGCTCGTCGCCTGGGTCAGCCACGATCTGCGCACCCCGCTGGCCGGGATGCGCGCCATGGCCGAGGCGCTGGAGGACGGCGTGGTGTCCGACCCGGAGACGGTGAACCGCTACCACGCCCAGATCCGGCTGGAGGTGGACCGCCTCTCCGGGATGGTCGACGATCTGTTCGAGCTGTCCAGGATCCACGCGGGCGCGCTGCGCCTGTCCCGCCGCCGGATCGGCCTCGCCGACCTGGTCGCCGACGCGCTGGCCGGGGTGGAGCCGCTGGCCCGGGCCAAGGGGGTACGGCTGGCGGGCTCCGCCGATCCGGTGGTGCCCGTCCAGGCGGACGCGGGGGAGCTCTCCCGCGCCCTGCGCAACCTGGTGGTCAACGCGATCCGGCACACCCCGGCCGACGGCACGGTCTCGGTCCGCGCGACCGCGGAGGGCGGGCTGGCCCGCCTGTCGGTGTCCGACTGCTGCGGCGGGATCCCGGCGGAGGACCTGCCCCGGGTCTTCGACGTGGCCTTCCGGGGGGAGGCGGCCCGGAGCCCGCGGGGGGACGGCGCGGGAGCCGGGCTCGGCCTGGCGATCGCCCGAGGCATCGTGGAGGCCCACGAGGGCGCCATCGGCGTCGTCAACACCGGACCCGGCTGCCGCTTCGAGATCCGCCTTCCCCTGTCGTCGTGAGACCACCGGGATCGCCGCGGGGCCGTGGGGCCGTCGTGAGACCACCGGGGTCGCCGCGGGGCCGTGGGGCCGTCGTGAGACCACCGGGATCGTCACGGGGCCGTGGGGCCGACGCGAGCCGTGGTGGGTCGACGTGCGGCCGTCCCGGGCCCCGCGGTCAGACCGGCATGTCTCCGACGACCCTCCGGGGCACCGCCGACAGGGCGGCGGTCTGGCCCTCCGACTGGGCCGGGACCATGAGGGTCACCTGGACCTCGTCGGAGAGGGAGACACCGCCGGGAGCCGGTCCGGCGGGCTCGACGGGTCCGCGGGAGAGGGGGTCCCGCAGTGCGCCGAAGCTCTCCGCCATCGCCCGGAAGGTCGGGCACGGCCAGCGCCACATGCAGCTCCGGCAGCGCAGGATCGGGTGCGCCGCGTCGCTGGTGATGCCGCCCGCGTCCCGGGGCTGGTGCAGGTCCAGGAGCCGGATCCCGAGTTCGGCGAAGTCGAGCAGCTCCTGGCGGGCTCCCTCCAGGAAGTCGAGGTCGTCGCTCGTGAGGCGCGTCCGGATGGGGACGAAGCCCTCGCGGTTCACCAGGCCGCGGAGGGAGTGGGTCGCGTCCTGCCACGAGGTGGACCTGGTGGCGCGCGTGATGGTGGACTCCAGGCGCGTGCGGAGCAGTTGGCGCTGGGGGTCCTCAGGAAGATCGTTGTTCATCGAAGATGCTGGGCCCGTTTCTACTCGTCGTCCGTCGTCGACTTGGTGCAGCGACGGTCGGGAGGTTCCGGGCCTCCCCCCTTTCCGGCCGAGCCGGTGTTGCACGCTGTCAAGCTTCGCGCACCGAGGGTTCGCGTGAGGGGAGAACGGGTGACAAAGGGCCGGGATCGATAGCCCCGACAGGCAAAACCTTGAACAGGACACCCCCTTGGAGCGTAGAACGTGACCCGGGGCTCCGTCGCCGCTAGTGTGCCCGCTGTGGAGCTAAAAGTCTCAACTCGATCTCATGGTGGCCACACAATCGTGACCATTGTCGGAGAAATCGACCTATATACCGCGCCTCGCCTGCAGTCCGAGTTCGATCGGCTGCTGGACGAGAGCGCCGCCGCCTTCATGGTCGTCGACATGTCCGGCGTGGAGTTCTGCGACTCCACCGGCATGAACGTCCTGTTGTCCGCGCTCAAACGGCTGCGCGAGCAGGGAGGGGTCCTGGAGATGGCCGGGCCTCGCCCCGCCGTCCGTAAGATTCTTCAGGTCACCGGTCTCGATTCGGTGTTCACCGTCCACGAGGCGGTGCCCGAGGAACTGCTGGCGGCCGAGCCGCAGGCGTGAGCCGCCTCGCGGGGCCCGGAACGGAGGGCCGCGCGCACGCGGCGACCGGCGGACGAGGCGACCTGCGGAAGAGGGCGGCATGACCGGCACAGCAGTGATCATTCCGGCCAAGGACGAGGCCGACCGGATCGGTGCCACCGTGGCCGCCGGCCGGGCGCTGCCCGGGGTGGACCTGGTCGTCGTCGTGGACGACGGCTCGGCCGACCGGACCGGCAGGGTGGCCAGGGCCGCCGGAGCCCGCGTCGTACGGCACAGCCGCAACCGGGGCAAGGCCGCCGCGATGGAGAGCGGTGCGGAGGTCGTGCGGCTGTTCGACGAGGAGCGGGGCGGGCCCCCGCGGCACCTGCTGTTCCTGGACGCCGACCTGGGGGAGACCGCGCACACGGCCGCGCCCCTGATCGAGCCGGTCGCAGCGGGTGAGGCGGACATGACCATCGCCGTCTTCGTCACCCGGGTCAAGCTGGGGGGCCACGGGTTCGTGGTCCGGCTCGCGCGTGACGGCATCGAGCGCGCCACCGGCTGGACGCCCACCCAGCCGCTCAACGGCCAGCGCTGCCTGACCCGGGCCGCCTTCGAGGCCGCCCGGCCGCTGGCGCGCGGTTTCGGCGTGGAGACGGGTCTCACGATCGACCTGCTCCGCCGGGGTTTCCGGGTCCGCGAGGTCGAGGTGGAGATGTCCCACCGGGCCACCGGCACCGACTGGCGGGCCCAGCTCCACCGGACCCGGCAGTTCCGCGACGTCGCCCGCGCCCTCCTGGCCCGCAGGGCGCTGCACGTGTGAGCTCCGTCGCCGCGGGCGCTGTACGTCTGAGCCTCGTCGCCGGGGCCGCCGCGGGCACTGCGGCGGGTGTGCTGGAATTTGCGGGTGACTCAGGACACGGCGGTGGCCGGCGGACCCGTACGGCACGGCCCGCGTGACGCGCTGGGCGTGTTCGCCCCGGTGGCGATCGGGCTCTCGGCCGGGCTGACCGTCCTGATCGGCCTGCTGGGGCCCTCGGCCATGGTGCCGGGCCTGTCCGGCCCCTCCTGGCACCCGCCGTACTCCCTGGACGCCGGGCCGGACGGCCACCTGGTGATCGCCCTGGCCGCTGCGGCGATCGTGCTGGGCGGGACCGGCCTGGCCGCGGCCCTGCGGTCGCGGTGGCGGCCGGATCCGCGGCTGCTGCTCGGGGCCGGGTCCGCCGTGGCCGCCCTGCTGGCCTTCCTGCCGCCGTCGGGCTCGGCCGACCACCTGAACTACGCCGCCTACGGACGGCTGGCCGCTCTGGGCCGTGATCCGTACGCCGTCACGCCCGCGGCGCTCCCCGGCGACCCGGTCGCCGGGGCCGTCGAGGAGTGGGCCGGGGTGACGAGCGTCTACGGCCCGGTCGCGACGGCGGTGCAGGCGCTGGCGAGCCTGGCCGGGGGCGACTCGGTCCGGTTGACCGTCTTCGGGATGGCGCTGTTCAACGCCGCGGCCTTCATCGGGACCGGGCTGCTGCTGCACCGCCTGACCGCCGCCGACGCGGACCTTCAGCGGCGGGCGGCGCTGCTCTGGACGGCCAACCCGTTGATGATCTACCACCTGTCCGCCGGGATGCACGTCGACACCATGGCCGTGGCCTGCATGGTCGCCGCGCTGCTCGCCTTCTCGTCGCTGCGGGGCGCGGCCGGGGGCGCGACGTCGGGGGTGCTGCTGGGGCTGGGGATCGGGGTCAAGCTCAACGCCGGGCTGGTCGCGCTCGGGCCCGCCTGGGAACTGCGCCGCCGGCCCGGCAGGCTCGTCCTGGTGGCCGGTACGGCGACGGCCACGGTGGCGGCGGTCTACGGGATCGCCGGGCCGCACGTGCTCGACCAGGTGGGCGCGGCCAGCCGGAAGGTCTCTCTCGGCACCCCGTGGCAGCCGGTGAAGCTCGCCCTCCAGTCGCTGTTCGGACCGGGCGCGTACGCGGTCTGGATCCAGGCAGGGTCGGTGCTCCTGCTGGCGGTCCTGGCCTGGCTGGTGTTCCGGGCCGTGCCGGGCGGCCCGATCAGCCCGATCAGCCCGATCGGCGCGGGCGGCGCGGTTCCGGCGGGCGGCCTGCGTCCCCCGGCACCTCCGGTCCCGCCGTCGCCGTCGGCCTCGGCGCCGGTCCTGCGGCCGGTTCCGCCGGCGGTCCCGGCCCCGCTGGTGGCGGCGGTGATCGTCGTGGCCTGGCTGTTCGCCGCGCCGTACGCGCTGCCCTGGTACGACGGCCTGGCCTTCGCGCTGCTGGCGGCGGCGCCCTCCTGGCCGGCCCTGGAGGGGTTCGTGGTGGCCAGGACGGCGATCCTCTCGCTCGGCTACCTGCCGGCCCGGGAGGCGCTCCGCCCCGACGACCTGCTCTGGCTGAAGACCGTCGTCAGGCAGCAGGCGGTGCCGTGGTCCCTGCTGGCTCTGACGGCCGCTCTGCTGTGGTGGGCGGCGCGAGCCGGAGCGCGCGCACGCAGGCGGCCAGTGTGAGCGGCACCGCTACCGTGAGGGCCATGGCCGGGATGGCGATGCCGGAGTCGTTCATCAGGAACCCGATGAGCGCGCACGTCAGCGCGCCGATCAGGCCGGCCCGCAGCGCCGGGGCGAGGGCGTAGGCCCGTCCCAGCGCGGGGGCGCCCCAGCGGGAGGGGCGGTCCAGCACCAGGAAGAGGAAGGCCAGCGCGACCAGCGTGAGCAGGGTCAGCGACCAGTTGCCGACCGTGACCCCGACCATCGCGGTGAACTTGCGGGCGATCACCGTCCCGGCCTCGCCGTCCAGCACCTGCTGGACGAACGCGCCGAGGTGGGTGCGCTGCCCGGCGGGGCGGAGCCGGTCGGCGACGGCGATCGCGGTGATCAGGCCGATCCCGGCCAGCCCGACCAGGCCGAGCCGGACCGCCGAGACCCGGCGGCCCGAGAGCAGGATCAGGAAGACGGCCAGCCCGGTCAGGAACGCCGGGACCCCGCCGAAGTCGGCCCCCCAGCCCGGCCAGCCGTCCGCGAAGACCGCCAGCCCGCCGTACAGCGCGCAGACCGGCAGGGCGAGCCCGCGGCGTCCCCGGGACGTCAGCCACTGGGCGACTCCGGCCAGGGCCAGGATCGTCCCGGCGGAGTAGACGGCGAAGGCGATGTTGCCGAAGCCGTAGAAGCGCCCGCCGGCGACCGGCTCGTACCCGGTGACGGCGTTGACCTGGAGCGTCGAGCCGGTCATCACGTCGGCCAGCAGGGTGAGCGAGGTGATCCCGGCGACCACGGCGGGCGGGCCCAGCACGTGCGACCGCCAGGGCCCGGCGAGCGCGAGCGCGGCGACGGCGCAGGCGATGCCGAGGATGGTCAGCACCACCCCGGCCATCGGGACCGGGAACGCCCACCAGGGCACCAGCTGGGCGAGGAAGGTGGCGACCGCGATCGACCCGCTGACGGCGGCGACGGCCCGGACCGCGGCCAGCGCCCGCGCGCCGCCCCAGCCCCGGCGGATCGCGGCGGCGGCCAGCAGGTAGAAGAGGATCTGCACCGCCACGAAACCGCCGAAGAACGGGCCGCGGACCCGGTTCACCACCCGGCTGGCCAGGTTCTCGCGGGCCAGGTCCGCCACGACGGCCCCGGTGGCGTCCCCCGGGGCGTCTCCGTCGCCTCCGGCGGCTCCGGCGTCCGGGGCGGGGTCCCCTCCTGTCCAAGGGCGGCCGACGACCGTCTTCGGCGTCTCCAGCCCCAGCAGGGCGATCGCGGTGGCGGTCAGGTCGGTGGTGGTGACCAGGCCGTTCTGGCGGGTGGAGGCGGCGGTGAGGTAGCCGCGGGGGTACGGCGAGCCGTCCGGCGACGGGCCGGAGGCGATCGCCACGTGCAGGTGGGCCACGTCGGAGGCGTCGGACAGGCCGCCGAGCAGGAGCGTGGAGTCCGGGGGGAGGCGGTCGAGGACGGCGCCGACCTGCCGGTCGATCCCGGCCACGGCCTCGCGCCTGACCCCGTCCGCCGGCGCGGCGGGCACGCCGTGATCGCCGTCGCCGTCGCCGTCGCCGTCGTCGCCCGCGCCGCGCTTGAGCCAGGCGCGGGTGAGGTCCCCGGCCTCGATGACGACGAGCCGGTACGGGGTCAGCTCACCCAGCTGCTCCACCGTCTCCGCGTATACGGCGACTTTCCCGGACTTGTCGGCGGCCCCGAGGGCGGCCCCCGGCCCGGCCGCCGCAACCTTCCCTCCGGCGTCGGCGACGAGCTGCCCGAGCTGCCCGAGCACCGGCTTGTAGGAGGTGTCCGCGTTGAAGGCGACCAGTTCCGCCCAGCCCGGCACGCTCGCGCCCTCGCCGGAGACCTGCGGGACCGGAGGCGGGGAGCAGCCCGGGGCGGACGTGCCCGCCCGCTGCCCCGCCGAGGCCGTCAGCCAGCCCTCCACCGGGCAGATGAAGCCCCGTCCCCTGGGCGGGTTGGCCCGGGTGGACAGCGAGGCCGCCCCGCCGGAGCCGGTGAGCCGCCACAGGTTCGGCGTCCGCACCGGGTCCAGATCGCTCCAGAGCAGCCCCGGCGCCCCGACGACCACGACCCGGGCGGGCGGCCCCCCGCCGGTGACCCGGACGGAGGCGCCGGCCGTACCGGCTCCCGGCAGGACCGCGAGAACCGCGGCCAGAAGCAGGAGGGCCAGGAGCGGCCTCCGGGAGTGGACGGTCCGGTGCGGTGTGCGGCGTCCGCGTGCCGGGCCCGTCCGGTCTCCGCCCCGTTCGCGTGCTGGGCCCATCCGGTCTCCCCCTCGTTCCTTCTCCGTCGGCGGCCGGTTCCCGCGTCACGGTAACCTGCCTGGTCGTGAGGACCGACGAGGCGACCGAGACCAGGCGGCCGATCCGGGCGTGGCTGCCGGTGCCGGTGCTCATCGCGCTGGCGGCGGCCCCGCTGGTGCTCCACTGGCTGGGCAACGTCGACGACCAGCGCCTGGTCGATCTGGACGTTTACCGTACCGGCGGGGAGATGGTGCTGGCCGGGCGGCCGGTCTACGACTTCGCCACGCCCGCGCCGCAGCTGCTCCCGTTCACCTACCCGCCGATCGCGGCGCTGCTGGCCACGCCGCTGGCGGCGATGTCGTGGCCGGCGGCGCAGTGGGTCTGGACGGCCGGGATCTTCGCCACGCTCATGGTCACCGTCTGGTACGGCTTCCGCGCCGTGTGGGAGCGCCTGGACCGCGCCCGGCCCGTTCCCGGGGCGCGGTGGACGCCGCCGCGGTCGCTCTGGACGCCGCTGGCGTTCGCGTTCCTGACGGTCGCCTGCACCTACCTGATGCCGATCAGGGACCAGGTCCGGTTCGGCCAGGTGGACATCCTGCTGGTCGCGCTCTGCCTGGCCGACTGCGCGGCGCGGCGGCCGGCCTGGCCGCGCGGCATGCTCATCGGCCTGGCCACCGCGGTCAAGCTCACCCCCGGGGTCTTCCTGATCTACCTGCTGGTCACCGGCTTCGGCCCGGGGGCCCGCCCCGAGCAGCGCCGGGCCCTCTTCATGGCCGCGTTCACCGCCGGGTTGCTGACCCTGCTGCCGTTCGCGGTGATCCCGGCCGACGCCGCCGACTTCTGGTTCCGCGCGCTGCTCGACCCCGAGCGGCTCGGCTCCAACGCGGCGACCACCAACCAGTCGATGCGCGGCATGCTCATCCGGCTCTACCTGCCCGACGCGCCGACGAGCCTGCTCTGGCTGGCGCTCGTGGCGGCGGTCGGCTGGTACGGCTTCCGCCGGGCGCGCGCGGCGCTGCTGGATGGCGACGCGATGACCGCCGTCGCCCTGACCGGCCTGATGGCCGTGCTGCTCTCCCCGGTGGCCTGGATCCACCACCTGGCCTGGGTCGTCGTGGTGCTCGGCGCGATCGCCGGAGACGGGCGGGACCCGGTGCGGATCCGGGTGGCCGCCGGGGTCTGGCTCTACTACGTGGTGCCGATCCCCTGGTGGGGGGTGGCGCTGAAGGCGGCGGAGATCCCGGTGCTCAGCCCGGTGCTGGGCAAGCTCGTGCAGAACGCGTTCGGGCTCGGCGCGCTGGCCCTGGTCTGGCTGCTCGGATCCTGGCTGCCGAGGCGACGTGCGACTTTCCGTACTTTTCAGGCGTCGGATGTGGAATTCTCCCCACGGTTCCGGACGGCCGCCGGATAGCCTGGGAGCATGCTGAAACTCGCCTACCTGGGACCCGAGGGCACCTTCGCCGAGGAGGCCCTGCGGATCCTGGCGCCGGAAGCCGAGCGCCTGCCGAGCGCCAACGTCAGCGCGGCGCTCGACGCCGCCCGGCGGGGCGAGGCGGACGGCGCCGTCGTCCCGCTGGAGAACTCCATCGAGGGCGGCATCGCGACCACCCTGGACGAGCTCGCCCGGAGCGAGCCGCTGCTCATCACCGCCGAGCTGCTGCTGCCCGTCGAGTTCTCCCTCCTGGCCAGGCCCGGCAAGGAGATCGGCGACATCAAGCGGGTCATCTCCCACCCGGCGGCCCTCACCCAGTGCCGCGGTTACATCGCCCGCGAACTGCCCGACGCCGTGCCGGTCTCCGCCCCGTCCACCGCCGGCGCGGCCCAGGAGGTCGCGCTGCCGGGCTCGCCGTACGACGCGGCCATCGCCGCGCGCATCGCCGGGGAGCACTACGGCCTGGTCGAGCTCGCCGGGGGGATCGGCGACCGCTCCGACACCGTGACCCGGTTCGTCCGGGTCTCCCGGCCCGCCCCGCCGCCCGCTCCGACCGGCTCCGACCGCACCTCCCTGGTGGCCTTCCTCTCCGACGACCACCCGGGCGCGCTGCTGGAGATGCTGACGGAGTTCTCCGTGCGCGGGGTCAACCTGACCCGGATCGAGTCGCGGCCCACCGGCGACGGCATCGGCCGCTACTTCTTCCACTTCGACTTCGAGGGCCACATCGCCGACGCCCGGGTCGGTGAGGCGGTCTCCGGCCTCCACCGGGTCTGCGAAGGCGTGCGCTTCCTCGGCAGCTACCCGCGCGCCGACGGCCTCGCACCGCAGATCAGGCGCGGTACGGCCGACGCCGACTTCGACGAGGCGTCGGGCTGGCTGTCCAGGATCAGGGGCGGGCAGGTCTAGCGGGCCCGCGCCCTCCGGGGGCCTTCCCGGGCGTTCCCAGGCCTTCCGGGGGCCTTCCCCGTGTCGAAAGACCCGCTGGACACTCCTTATCCGTGTGCGGGCCCGAACCGCTCATCTGTAGCCTGGGTCTGTGATTGACCTGCGTACCCTTCGTGAGGATCCCGACCGGCTACGGGCGTCGCAGCGCGCCCGCGGCGAGGACGACTCCGTCGTCGACACGCTGCTCGACCTCGACGGGCGCCGCCGCTCCGCGCTGGCGTCGTTCGAGTCGCTGCGCGCCGAGCAGAAGAACATGGGCAAGCTGGTGTCCAAGGCCTCCGGCGAGGAGAAGGCGGAGCTGCTGGGCCGCGCCAAGGACCTCGCCGCGCAGGTCAAGTCCCTGGAGGCCGAGGCCGAGAAGCTGGCCGGCGAGCTCGACGCGGTCCTGCAGACGGTGCCGAACATCGTCGACCAGGACGCCCCGCACGGCGGCGAGGACGACTACGTCGTGCTGGAGGAGGTCGGCGAGCGGCGCACGTTCGACTTCGAGCCCAGGGACCACCTGGAGCTGGGCGAGCTGCTCGGCGCCATCGACATGGAGCGCGGCGCCAAGGTCTCGGGCTCGCGGTTCTTCTTCCTCAAGGGCGTCGGCGCCCGCCTCCAGCTGGGGCTGCTCAACATGGCCATGCAGCAGGCGGTCGAGGCCGGGTTCGTCCCGATGATCACGCCTGTCCTGGTGAAGCCCGAGGCGATGCAGGGCACCGGCTTCCACGTGGCCCACGACAAGGAGATCTACCGCCTGCCCGACGACGACCTCTACCTGGTCGGCACGTCGGAGGTGCCGCTGGCGGCCTACCACGCCGACGAGATCCTCGACGCGGGCGAGCTGCCGCTGCGCTACGCCGGCTGGTCGTCGTGCTTCCGCCGGGAGGCCGGCTCGTACGGCAAGGACACCCGGGGCATCATCCGCGTGCACCAGTTCGACAAGGTCGAGATGTTCTCCTACTGCCGCCCGGAGGAGGCGGGGGAGGAGCACCTGCGCCTGCTCGCCTGGGAAAAGGAGATGCTCGCCAAGATCGAGGTTCCCTACCGCGTCATCGACACGGCCGCGGGCGACCTCGGCACCTCGGCCGCCCGCAAGTTCGACTGCGAGGCCTGGATCCCCACCCAGGGCCGCTACCGCGAGCTGACCTCGACCTCCAACTGCACCGACTTCCAGGCCCGCCGCCTGGGGGTGCGCTTCCGCGACTCCGGGGGAAAGCCGCAGCACGCCGCCACGCTGAACGGCACCCTGGCCACCACCCGCTGGATCGTCGCCATCCTGGAGAACCACCAGCAGGCCGACGGCTCGGTCGTGATCCCCGAGGCGCTGCGCCCCCACGTCGGCCTCGACGTCCTGGAGCCGGCCAAGTAGGGCCCGCCGACGAGGCCTCCAAGTAGGCCCGCCGACGAGGCCTCACCGGTGAGGATCCGGCTCCGCCGGGTCCTCGCCTCCTTTCCGGGACCGGATCCCTCCCTCCTCCGGCGGGTTCCATCCCTCTCGGGCGGGACTCCTCCCGCCTTTCCAGCCGACCAGCACCGACGCCGCCACACCGGCGATCGCGGTGAGCCAGGAGATCAGCACGGCCGTCGAGTAGCGGAGAGAGGAGACCGTCGTCGCTCACGCCCACGGCGGCGACGAAGAAGCCGACCGCCGCGAGAACATAGGCGGTCGCCGCAGGGCCGTCCTCGTCCAGGCCGCCACGCCGGGCCGTGGCGACTCCGGCCAGGAACACGAACAGCCCCGCGAACAGCCCCATGACGTACTCCCTGGTCAGGCTCACGTTCGCCGCGTGCAGCGGGGCGGCCCCCTCCGCGGAGAAACCCCCGGCGGAGAAGCCGAACCGCCGCCAGCCACCGTTCACGTCCAGCACGGCGATGCCGTCGCTGCCGTTCGCCGCGACCACCACGTGGCCGTCCGCGACCGGATGCACCACGATGGCCTGGGACCCCTTCCACGCCCCCGGCCCCAGGTGCTCCGCCGCGGTGCGTTCGAGCAGCTCTTCACGCCCCTCCGAGACCTCCCAGACCGTGGTCCAGGTCCTTCCGCCGTCACGGGACTCGTCCACGGCCAGACGGGGCGGGACGACGCGGTAGCAGTGCGCGGGGTCCCCCGGGACGCAGCTCAGGGTCACCCGGGACGGCCGGTCCGACGGCGTCGAAGTCGACTCGGGAGTGGGCGTAGGCGACGGGGGCCGGATCCAGGTACGGCCTCCGTCCCGGGAGACGACCGGGCCGTCGCCGTGACCGCTGAGGACGGTGATCACCTCACCGTCGCTGAAGACCGCGTGGGCTTGCGGGTGCAGGTCCGCCTGGCCGGTGGCGGTCACGGCGACGAGGGCGACGGGGACGATGACGAGCGTGCGGGCCCGCCGTACGGCGTGCTCGGTACGGCTGCGCCGGTGGACGGCCCAGGCGGCGGTGAGGGCCGGCAGGGCGACGAGGTCGGTGGGGTCGGCCAGGACGAGGGAGGGGCCGACGAGCAGGGTCCAGACCTGGGAGGCGAGGACGGGCGGAGGGCCTGGGAAGCACGAAGGCGAGGCCCGCCCAGGGCGAGCCTCGCCTTCACCTCCTGTTCCGGGGAGCCCGCCACTGGAATGAGACGGGACCCCGGAACGGGATCTAGTGCTGTCTAGGTCTGATTGTGTGGTTCAGACGGCCTGCCGAGTCAGATGGCGCGGACCTGGGAGGCCTGCGGGCCCTTCTGACCCTGCGTGATCTCGAACTCGACCCGCTGGCCGTCCTCGAGGCTCCGGTAGCCGTTGCCGACGATCTCGGAGAAGTGAACGAACACGTCCGGCGCACCGCCGTCCGGTGCGATGAAGCCGAAGCCCTTTTCAGCGTTGAACCACTTGACGGTTCCCTGAGCCATTAAAGCTCTCCCTCAGGATTTGAAACTTTGGGATTCACACCTCGTGAACCCCAGTGTGTCGTACAGCGGGGCCCCGGGTGGCTCAGACTTGCAAGTTCTGGTTATGCACTACGGGATCAGCTAATACAACGCCATCATATCTAACACCATCCCGCCTGTGGGTGTTCCCTCGATCAGGAAGATTCCTCCTCCGGACGGTCCCGGCGCTGGCGCGCCGGGGCGCACCGTGCAGACTGGGATCTGTTATGGGAAGACCCCGGCTCGTCGCCACCGACCTCGACGGCACCGCCCTCCGCTCCGACGGCACCGTCTCGTCCCGCACCGCCGCCGCGTTCGCCCGGGTGGAGGGGGCGGGCGCCACCCTGGTCTTCGTGACCGGCCGCCCGCCACGCTGGATGCACACCGTGGCGGGAGCCGTACGACACAGAGGCCTGGCCATATGTGCGAACGGTGCCCTGGTCTACGACCTCCACACCGAGAAAATCGTAAAATCACGCCTAATCCAGCCAGACGTGCTGGAAGAGGTCGTCGGGAGGCTCCGGGAAAAGGTGCCTGACCTGTCGTTCTCCGTGGAATACGAGGGCGGGTTCGCCCACGAGTCGGACTTCCGTCTCGGCGGGTGGGACCGGAAGGCGGTCGGCGGGCTGTCCGTCGCCGCCGACACCCTCACCTCGCGGCCGTGCGCCAAACTCCTGGCCCTGCACCCCGGGATGGACCCCGACCTCCTCCACGAGGCGGTCTGCGGGCTGGTCGGCGACCGGGTCACGCCCACCCACTCCAGCGGCCGGGCCCTGATCGAGATGAGCGCGCACGGGGTGACGAAGGCCTCGGCGCTCGCCGAGCTGGCGGAGACGCAGGGCATCGGGCCCGCAGAGGTGGTCGCCTTCGGCGACATGCCCAACGACCTGCCGATGCTGCGGTGGGCCGGGACCTCCTACGCCGTCGCCAACGCCCATCCCGCGGTCCTGGCCGCGGTCGACCACGTGGCGTCCGCCAACGACGAGGACGGGGTCGCGCGAGTCCTGGAGGACCTCTTCCGGTAGTCCCTCTTCCGGTGGTCCCGCTTCCGGTGGTCCCGCTTCCGGTGGTCCCGCACGGCGCGCGGCCTGCTCCCGGTACGCCGGGCAGGCCGCGCGCCGTGCGGGGATCAGATAGGAGCGGTGGTCACAGGTAGGGGCCGGAACTGGACTGGTGGGGACCGTCCTGGTGGAGCCCGGCGCCACCGGGCAGCGCCCGGCGCATGTTCTCCAGCTGGGCGCGGGCGGCCATCTGCTGCGCGAACAGCGTGGTCTGGATCCCGTGGAACAGGCCTTCCAGCCAGCCGACCAGCTGCGCGTGGGCGACCCTGAGCTCCGCGTCGCTCGGCGGGGCGCCGTTCTCCTCGGTGAACGGAAGCGACAGCCGTTCGAGCTCCTCGACCAGCTCCGGGGCCAGGCCGTCCTCGAGCTCCTTGATGGAGCTCTGGTGGATCTCCTTGAGCCGCTTGCGGCTCGCCTCGTCCAGAGGAGCCGCGCGGACCTCCTCGAGGAGCTGGCGGATCATGCTGCCGATGCGCATCACCTTGGCAGGCTGCTCGACCAGATCGGTGATCGACCGCTCGTCGCCGCCGTCCTCCTTGGGCTGGAGGCCCTGGGAACCCACGACGACCACGTGCGGAGTGCTCTCCTCAGCGTTCATAGTCTCAACCTACTAGCAGGATTTTCCCGACGTGCTCTCCGGACTCCAGGAGCCGGTGGGCCTCGGCGGCGTCGCTCATCGGCACCCGCGCGTGCACCACCGGGCGGATCGCGCCGGCGTCGAGCAACGGCCAGACGTTGTCCACGACGCCGCGCACGATGACGCCCTTCTCGTCGACCGGCCGGGCCCGCAGCGTGGTGCCGTGCACCGAGGCCCGCTTGGTGAGCAGCGCCCCCAGGTCGAGCTCGCCCCGGGTCCCGCCCTGCATCCCGATCACCACGAGCCGGCCGCCGGTCTTGAGGGCCCTGACGTTCTGCGCGAGGTATCCGCCACCGATGATGTCGAGGATCACGTCGGCCCGGACTTTCTCCGAGAAGTCCTCCTCGCGGTAGTCGATCCCCTCGTCCGCGCCGAGCTCCAGGCAGCGGGCGATCTTCTCCGGCGAGCCCGCGGTGACGACGACGTGCGAGCCGAACGCCTTCGCCAGCTGTACGGCGAGCGTGCCGATCCCGCTGGCGCCGCCGTGGACGAGGAGCGTCTCGCCCTTGCGGAGGCGCGCGGTCATGAAGACGTTGGACCAGACCGTGCACGCCACCTCGGGCAGCCCGGCCGCCTCGACCAGGTCGACCCCCTCCGGGACGCGCATGACCTGCTGCCACGGAACCGCCACCCGCTCGGCGTATCCGCCGCCTGTCAGCAGTGCGCACACCCGGTCGCCCGGCCTGAACCCCTCGACATCCGATCCGACCTCGGCGACGACTCCGGAGCACTCCAGCCCGGGATACGGCGAGGCGCCGGGGGGAGGGGAGTAGAGTCCCTGCCGTTGCAGGACGTCAGCGCGGTTGACCGCGGAGGCGGCCACGTCGATGATGACATCGCCCCGTTCCGGTCGGGGGTCCGGAACCTGCCGCCAAGCGAGGACTTCCGGTCCACCAGGTTTGTCGATCACGATGGCGTGCATGTAACTCACGCTACCGGGAGAGCCAACTCGGTGGTTGCCTGCATCGGAGAGAACACGGGGCGTTAATCTTCAATGTGTTTGCTGCCCCTTTAGCCCATCCCGAGGGGGAACACGGTGGCAAGACACGATCGTGAGGAATCTCTCGAGGAACAGCTCGCCTGGCTCGATGCGATCAAGGAGCAGGAGGAGGTGCCGCCCGTCGTGGTGACCGCACAGGTCACCGCCACGATGGATGACGCCGTCATTTCGCCGTACCCGCAGGACCCGTGGAGCCTGGTGCCCGCGGAGACCGATGCGGTCCCGTCGCCGCTGTTCCGCACCGCCGCCGATCCGGACCACGCTCCCTCGGCTCCCTCGGCCGCCGACACGGCCCCGAAGGCCGGGGACGCCCCGGCGGACCGGTCGGCCGAGGAGGCGGACGCCGCGGAGTGGACCGAGGCGGCCGAGGCGGTGAGCTCCTTCACGCTGCCCCCCGCGCCCTCCCCCGAGGACAACGACGGCTTCCTGGCCCCGCTGAAGCCGCTGCCCCGTCCCGACTCCGACCCGGCCCCGGTCCTCGGCTCCGGCTCCGGTTCCGGGGACACGTACGCGCTGGGCGCCTTCGGTGACCCGGAGCAGGAGTCGTCCCGGGGTCTCTTCGAGGAGCCCCGGCGCTCCGAGGATCCGGCGGAGTCCTCCTCGACGGGGTCCGTGGAGACGCCCGCGTCCGAGACCGGGCACTTCGGTTTCCGCAGTGGTGAGTCGGACACGGGCCGTTTCGGCTTCGGTGGCGGGTCGTCCGAGAGCGGGGATTTCGGCAGCGGTGGCAGGCCGGCCGAGGCCGGGGACTTCGGGTTCGGCGGTGGGTCGTCCGAGACCGGACGTTTCGCGTTCGGTGACGGTGGGTCGTCCGAGACCGGACGTTCGGGGTTCGGCGGCGGTGGGTCGTCCGAGACCGGACGTTCGGGGTTCGGCGGCGGTGAGTCGGACACGGGCCGTTTCGGCTTCGGTGGCGGGTCGTCCGAGAGCGGCCGCCTCGATTTCAGCGGCGACTTCAGCGGCGACGGCGAATCCGACCGGCCGGCCTTCGGCGGCGGCGAGTCCGAGACCCGGCGCCTCGGTTCCGGCGGTGGGAGCCCCGACTCCGACCGGTTCACCTTCGGCGGTGCCGACACGGAAGGCGACCGGTTCACCCGGGGGGACACCGACCCCGGCCACGGCCGTTCCGGCGCGCAGGCCGGAGAACCGCTCACCCCCATGAAGCCGTTCAGGCCCGAGCCCTCCGGGTCCTTCCCCGCCGCCGAGCATCCCGACCCCTTCCAGGCGTCCGATTCCTCCGGTTCCGTGCAGGCTCCCGGTTCCTTCGGCGCCGGCCGTTCCGACTCCGCGGTCCCGGACGCCCAGGAACGCCCCTTCGGGTCCGGCGGATTCGCCTCCGACCTCTCCGGTACCGCCGCGGCCTTCGGCCGGACCGGCGAGGATCTGGGGCCCGACGACGACACCGCGTTCGTCTCCGGCCGCAGGACGCCCCTCGCCCCCGATCGGGACAGGGCCTCCGACCGGGACAGGGCCTCCGACCGGGACACGGCCTCCGCATCCACTCAGGACACGCCGTTCAGAGCCGCGGGGGACACCGCGTTCACCCCGGACCGGGACACGGCGGCCTTCACCTCCTCCGACCGGGGGTTCGCCTCCGACCGGGAGACGGCCGAGCCGGTGCGCGAGCCGTACCAGCCGCGCCGCCGCCAGCCGAGCCCGCCGCCCGCGTTCAGTTCCCCGGCCCGGCAGCAGGGCGCGGGGGGTGCCAGGCCGTCGGCCGACAGCCTGGATCCGGAGTCCCTGCTCCGGGGCCGTCGCAACGGGCCCTCCGGGGGATGGCGGAAGCTGGTCTTCAAGGCGTCGGCGGGGCTGATCAGGCCGGGCGAGTCCCCGGAGGTCCGCCGCCGCCGTGAGCTGATCACCCGTGCCCGGACCCCCGTCGCCACCGGCCACCACCGCGTCGCCGTACTCAGCCTGAAGGGCGGTGTCGGCAAGACCACGACCACGGTCGGCCTCGGCGCCACCCTCGCTCAGGCCCGCGGCGACCGGGTGATCGCGGTCGACGCCAACCCGGACCGCGGCACCCTGTCGGACAAGCTGGAGCTGGAGACGGCGGCCACCGTCCGCGACCTGCTGAACGAGCGCGGCCAGATCAAGCGCTACGTCGACATCCGGGCCTTCACCTCGCAGGCCCCGTCGCGCCTGGAGATCCTCGCCTCCGACCGCGACCCGTCGGTGTCGGAGGCCTTCAGCGCGTCCGACTACCAGGCGGTGGCGCAGGTCCTGGAGAACTTCTACTCGATCTGCATCACCGACTGCGGCACCGGTCTGCTCCACTCGGCGATGTCCGGCGTCCTCGGCCTGGCCGACCAGCTCGTCCTGGTCAGCTCCCCGTCCGTGGACGGCGCCAGGGCGGCCTCGGCCACCCTGGACTGGCTGGAGGCCCACCACTACGAGGATCTCGTCCGCTCCGCCACGGTGGTGCTGTGCAGCGTCCGGCCCCGGTCGAAGTCCACCGTGGACCTCGACCGCCTGGAAGCCCACTTCGCCGCCCGCTGCCGCGCGGTCGTCCGGGTCCCCTACGACCCCCACCTCGAAGAGGGCGCCGAGATCGACCTCGAAAGGCTCCAGCCCGCCACCCGCGACGCCTACCTGCGCCTGGCGGCCTCGGTGGGCGACGGCTTCGCCGCCCCGCAGTCCTGAGATCCGCTCCGGCGGCGTCTCTCCCGCCGGTGTCCCGTCCGATCACGTCTCACTTGATGATCCGGACGAGACACCGGCGGGGCGGGGCCGTGAGAGACTATGGTGCAATCCGGTGCGTCCGTCGGACGGGCCGGTGAGGAGAGCTCGCCTAGTGGACGATGGCGGCGGTCTTGAAAACCGCTAGGGCCGGTGACGGTCCTCGTGGGTTCGAATCCCACGCTCTCCGCTGACCTTGAGAAACGGCGTCTGACCAGGACTTCTGTCCGGGTGGGGCGCCGTTGATCGTTTCGGGGGTGTGCAGCCGTGTGTCGCTCTGAGCCGCCGCATGTCGCTGGTCGTGGGATATCCGTGGGATGGAACCGGCCGCGTTCGACCAGGTCAGACCGGGCGGTGGCGGGAGTCCTTCACGTGCCTCCAGGCGATCTTCGCGTGTCTCCCCCAGGAGGCAGCCCCGAAGATCAGGAAGACGGGGCCGAAGACGTACTCCATCCAGCCGTCATGGGTGATAAGGCGGCTGCCGGAGCCGGCGTGCCTTGCGGCGGTCGTGGGTGGCCAGCGCGGCCCATACGGCCAGGTAGATCGTCACGAACATGACGACTCCGCTGATCAGTGGAGCGAGGAAGAACAGGAACTCGATCCCGGACGGAGTCAGGGGGGATACGAGCTCACCGGAGATATCGGGAGACTCAGGGGACATGAGGTGCTCGCAGTTCGCTGGACGGGGTCACGGGCCGCTCTTACCTTCGACCGCGGCGACGTGCGGCTGAGTCTTCCCATGAAGAGGCACTTCGTTCAGTGGAGAAGAAGGGGGTCCCGGGACGATCGGGACCCTCTCGCCGTAACTTGTCGACTCACGCCGCCAATGCATCCTCGATCCGCCGGTTGGCGATCTCCGTGCCGCCGTCGATGCACTTGGCGTAGACCTTGAGCAGCACGTCCACCCCGTGTCCCGCTCGCTCCGCCACGTCGGGGGCCGCCACCCCGGCGTTGAGCCGGAGCGAGACGGCCGCGTGCCGCAGGTCGTACGGCCGTACCGCCAGGGGTGAGGCGACCTGTTCGGGGGCCAACGCCAGGTGCCGGGCCGCCTTCCACGCCTCGCAGTAGGTCCCGATGGAGATCACGCCACCGAGTGAGGTCCGGAACAGGCGCCCGTCCTCGTGGACGCCGAACTCGTCAAGGCGGCGGCGCGGCGCGCCGTCGCACGGCCCAGCGTCGCGGACCCCGGCCGCGCATGCGGCCTGGGGACCGGTCACGGCCGGGGCCGCACTCGGGCCGCGCATCGACCGCCGACCCCGCCGTACCCCACCAACTCCCCGCACGTGGGCCGCACCGCCGCACACGGTCCAAGACACTCCGCCCCGAGCCGATGTACCCTCACCGTGCATACCGCGCGCATAGCTGAGGAGCGGCTTTGACTCCCACCGGAGCAGACGACAAGCCCCTTGACTTCTCCTTCGGCGAGTTCCTCCTCTACTTCGCCTATGAAGCCGTGCACAGCGTCGCCGTTACCGTGGCGGTAACCCTCCGGCGCTTCTCACCCGTCCAGCGAGGACCTGGACTACGGGATGATCGCCGTCCAGAAGAGCCGGCTTCATGGTGGCTGGGAGAGGAGCCTGACCGTCTTGTCCGCCACGGCGCAGACAACCCACAGGCCCCGACCCGAACCGTGATGCCGCACTGACACGATGCCCCGACCCGACCTCAGCGAGCCCGAATACCTCCGCCACATCGAGCACCTGGCCCGCGAGATCGTCAACGTCGCGAGCGCCGAAGGATGGCTCACCTACGCCGAAGACCCCGCCGAGGCCACCCTCCTCCAACGAGCGGTGAACGAGACAGCCCGCCAACTCCGCCACTACCACTTCGACGGAGACGGATGCCTCGACGAGGAACGTCCGTTCCTGCGCCTCGCCGGAATCGTCCTCCTGCGGCCGGATGCCGTTCCCCTCGGCATCGAGGAAAGCTACCCCGAGATCTGCGCCCGCCTCGGGGTCGAGGCAAAGCCCGAAGGCTGGGCGGTCTGGAACACCTGGGCCTCAGACGGCCAGAGCCTCTCGATCGTCCTAGCCGGCTCCGAGGGAACCGAAGGCCTGCTCATGAACTGGGCACGGGGAATCGAGGTCTACCCGCTCGCCCCACTGCCGGCCCAAGTCGTGTTGACCCGGCAGGGATGGCTCACCCCGATGACTCTGTCGCCGCGGAGCGCCCGCAGGCTGGGAGTCATCCAGCCTGCGAGCTGGAAAGCACCGGCGAACCCCGAGACCTCCGGCGGGGGCACTCCGGCTCCGGGATGATCACCACGGGCGTGCCCATCGTCGCCGGCTTGTCAGTGGCTGAGGTGGGAGCCTGCTCACCCCGTCCGCCGTCGACCCGGGACAAGCCGAGCGGAGCAGGGCCAGGCGGTCAAGGTCGTTCGTCCGGCGGGGCGCTCCACCTTGACCGCCTGGCCCTGCTCCGCTTCCCCTGCGGGCGGGTCGAGGGCAGACGGGATGAGCAGGCGGGCGAAGCGTGCGCGTCCGCGCAGGTAAGACCAGATCACGGACTGATCGCCGTGCAATTAGCGTGCAATTAGACAGGGTAACGAGGGGTCAGCCACGGTCACTCACGACCGGCCGAACGCCCAGCTCAGCCGCTCTACGAGGCGTGATCGATGCACTTCTCAAGCTGACAGCGCACAGACAACGAGCGAAGGCGTCACCCCCTCTGCCATGATCACCGCGATACGGCTTCCAGGAAGGCAGGCGAATGGGCAGCGCCACGGCAACGACCTATGAATGGCTCTGCGAGGAGTTCACCGACGGCACTGACGAGACCTGGCTCTGCGCCGGCTTCGTGCGAGACCTGTCCCCTCGGGAAGCCCTGCGGCGCATCCACGTCGCCCCGGGCTCTCTGAGCGATTCAGGACAGGGCGTCGCGGCCTACGCGGCCAGCGGCGGAACCGTCCTGATCGAATACGGCTGGGCGAGAACCGTCTACGACAAGACCCGTCTGCTGTCCGCAGGCACCGCCGCAGCCTCGGTCTACATGAACATCAAGAACGACGGCTTCACCTACTGCGTCGACAGCCGACGGATCACCACGTTCAGCCTGTACGCCTACTCCCTTCGGAAGGGGGCCGACCCCGACCGGCTCCATCCGGACGCCGAGGACCTCGGCATGGACATCGACGGCGACCAGTTCGGTTTCCCCGACGATCCCGTCTCCAGCGCTCTGGCCCTTGCCGAACGCGCCACAGGCGTCCACCTGTCTCCCGCCCGTTTCGCCCGCCCGGCTCTGATCGGATCCACCGATCACATTTACCCCATGGCCGCTGACGCCCTTGGTTCATGAAGATCCGGAACATGCGCGGAACGATCCCAGCCCTTCATGCCCGATACGGCGCGGAACATCAGGTCACGGCACCATACCCCGCATAGGAAGCCCTCCTCTTTTAATCCGCAGGTTTCCGGGTCGGAATGCTTTCTGCGACACAGGGCGGTGACGGTCTCCGGTGCTATCCAGCATCCTCGGCGTCGTGCCCGATCGCCTACGGCAAGCCGTACCCATGCGGGGAGGCGCGGCGCAATGCCGGAGACCGTCTCGATGAGAATATCGCCGTGCCCGTCGTGTGCCCGATGGGGCAAGGTCTTCCAGGCGCCGACCACCAGTGAGATCGGGACAAACAAGAACCAGCCGACCTCCAGGCCCGTGATCGCATCCAAGCGCAGGCCTCGTTGTTTCACCGCAGCGGCCAGCTGATCTTGCGCCTGTGATGTCGCTTTGATCCC
>NZ_BMQE01000021.1:0-118484 GCF_014647955.1 Planomonospora antibiotica
CCCATGCGTCAGTAAAGGGATAGCCAGGAACATACAGGCCCGATCTTGAAAAACGGAAGCCGTTCGGGAACCGGCGAAGTCGGTCACATCCGCCGATACCGTTCCGTGACCTATGGCGACCTCTGAAGGTCCCGCCGTCCTCGGACGTGGATCATGATGTCTTTGCAGCTAGGCCTCAGGTTGGGGCGAATGTGGCCAATGTTGCGTAATCGATCGACTGCTCTCGGTGGCGACACCTCTGTGATGCAGATCACACTGAAGAGGTGGCACCGATTCAGCGTCCGGCACGTCTAAAGGAACTCGAAAGGGGCCCCGACGGATCGTCGCGGCCCCTCTCTCCTCCGGTCGGGCGGGTCAGCCCACGTGCTGGCCTCCCGCGTACCGGTAGACGACGTAGGTCGACAGGCTGAAGTACGGCGAGGAGATCAGGTCGTAGCGCTTGTTGATGTCGGTGTCCCAGGCGAAGCTGTTGACGCCGTTGAGGTAGCCGAGCGCGCGCCCGGTGTCGTAGGCGATCAGCCAGGGACCGCCGCTGGCGCCGGCGGTGAACCCGCATTTCAGTGCGACGCCGTACTCGACCAGGTAGGTCGGGGCCGTCCTCTTCTGGGTCAGCCCGTCACAGGACTTCAGCTCCTGACCGTTGAAGGGCTTGGTGCCGTCGAGGTAGGGGGCGGCGGGGTAACCGAAGGCGAAGGTGTATCTCCCCGGGCCCCGCTTGAAGACCAGGCCCTGCCCGCCGACGTTGTCCTCCAGACTGCCGACGCTCTCCATCTCGTAGGAGCCGGCGGTCTTGCCGGGCTTCCACCGGAAGCCGTCGTGCACGGTGACGAAGGCGTAGTCGTAGTCGTAGTCGCCCTTGCCGACGAAGCTCTCGTGCAGGTTGAGGGAGTGCCCCACGTAGATCCCGTACGGGGTGGCGCCCCTGTCGTAGCCCGGGATGAAGATCCAGTATTCGGCGGACCTGGCCGACTTGGCGTCGTAGGCGCAGTGCGCCGCCGTCGCGACCAGGCTCCGGTTGGCTGAGGCCACCGAGGAGGCGGAGCACCAGTAGTCCTTGCCCCCGATCCGGAAGAACACCTTCCCGACGGTGATGGGGGCGGTGCCGACGGCCGAGGCCCTCTTCTTCGGCGAAGTGGGTTCGATGACCGGAGAGGAGTCCGTGGTGGTCGCGGTGGTGGCGACCGTCTGCTCTCCGGCCGCCGCCGCAGCAGCGGTGGTGGCCCTGCCCGTGCCGCTGGGGGTCGGGGAGGCCGGGGACGGGCTGGAACCGCTCTCACTGGGCTTCACTCCGGGGATCGCCGGGGTGTTGTCCTGCGCCTGCTTGAGCCGCGCCGGGCTCCAGTAGCTCGCGATCCGCTTCATGTCCGCGCTGTTGCGGGTCAGCTTGATGGACGTGACGCCGTTCGGCACCCCGTCGTAAGGACTGGCCTCAGCACCCCCGGGAAAGGCGGACAGCATGGTCACACAGGCGGCGACCAAGGCGCCGAGTGTGACTGCGAGCCGCCGGACGCGGGGGGACATGAGGGCGGTCCTTCCAGGGGTTCAAGACTTGGTAAGGGATGTAAAGAGTGATTTTTCCAGATCAACTGGGTTTTGGGCAGCTTGGTGTATGAATCCGATTCGACATCGTCATCCCGCCAAGCGTGCCCCTCAGGGCGTAAGAGCCCCGTGAAGACGGGGAAGGACCCGGCGGCCACCGGGCCCTCCCCGCATCGGGCCGCGCTTCCTCAGCTCGGGAGCTTCCCGGTCCAGCGGTTGGCGGCGGACTTGTAGATGCCGTAGGTCTCACCGTTGAAGTACGGGGTGGTGACCCGGTCGTAGCGGTCGTTGCCGTCGCTGTCGATGGTGAGGCTCACGACGCCGTTGACGTATCCGGTCCGCTTGCTGTTCTTGTACTGCAGCAGGAAGGGGCTGCCGCTGGCGCCCGGGGTGAAGGCGCACTTGATGGCCTGGTGCTCCTGGGCGTTGTACTTCGGCACGTCCGGGGCGTTGCCGGTCTTGCCGTAGCACCACTTCATGGTGTGCCCGCTGTACGGACGGTGGCCGTCCAGGTGGGCGTAGGCCGGGTAGCCGAAGGTGAAGACCTTCTTGCCCAGCTTCTGGTTCCAGCTGAAGCCCTGGCCGCCGACGTTGTCGCCCAGGCGGCCGGCGTCGGCCATGACGATCACGAAGTACCGGGTGTGGAAGTACAGCTCCTTCACCGTGGTCTTGACCCACTTCTTCACGAAGTACTGGGACTTGAACCAGGCGATCTCGGTGCCGTTGACGTCCTTGGTGGCCTCGAGCTTGCCGAGGAAGCCGCCGTCCGCCTTCTGCTTGACGAGCTTGTCGTACTCCTCCTTGCTGATCGGCGTCCTGACGGTCTTGCGCTCGAACTTGTTGCCGTTCTCCAGGCCCTTGGGCGCCTTGTCGTAGACGCTCTCGACCACCTCGACGGCCGTCAGCTTGACGCCGTTGCGGCCGGTGGCGACGTACTCCTCGATGTACTTCGCGGCGTCGGCCGGCTTGGCGACGTGCTCGACGGTCGGGTCGACCGCCTTCTTCCAGTACGGGCCGAGCTCGCCGTACTTCTCGTAGCCCTTCTCGAACTCGTCCTTGGAGATCGCCCGGTCCTCGGTGTACTTGAAGCCCTTGGCGGCCGTGTACGTGGACTTGCCGACCTCCTTCACGCCCGTCTGCTTGATGCCGTTGTAGACGTTGACGAACGCGTAGTCGTAGTCGTAGTCCTCGTAGACGTCGAAGTCGTGGTGCATGTTGACCCTGGCGCCGACGTAGATGCCCCAGGGGGCCTTGCCCTGGTAGTAGCCGGGGATGAACACGAAGTTGCTGAAGGGCTTGTTCGTGTCGGTGTCGTAGACGCAGTGGCCCGCGGTGGCGACCAGGTTGCGGTACTTCGACTGGATCGAGGTGCCGGAGCACCAGCGTTCCTGGCCCTTGTCGTCGAGGAAGAAGACCTTGCCGACGGTGATGGGCAGGTTGACGTTCCTCGACTTGCCGGCGGACTTGCCGCCCTCGCCGGTCGGCGCGACGATGCCGGGCCTGCCGTCGGCGGAGGCCGTGGTGCCGCCCACCCGCAGCCTGCCGGTGGCGGTGGACTCGGCGAGGTAGGTTTTCGCCTCCTTCAGCTTGGAGGAGGTCCAGTAGCCCGCGATGGCCTGCGCGTTGGCTGACGGGGCGAGTGTCGCGGACTTCAGGTCGGGCTCGGCGTTGGCGGTGCCGGAGAAGGCGCCGCCCGCCACGGAGGCGGCCACGAGAGCACCTCCCAGAGGGAGGGCGAGGTGCTTGACTCGGGGGTTCACGGTAGCTCCTTCTTTGTCATGAGCGCTCGGGTGGCTCACGCGTACGTAAAGAGACAAGAGGAGACCGTACTCAGCAAAGATGGTGTAAAGGAGCAGTAATCCGGCATCGGTATGGACCGTTATGATTTCGTTGCCGAATCGGCGGAACCGAAAGATCTCGGTCGGCGTCCAACCCGCTCCCCATCGGAAATCGTCGGCCAGACCCGCCAGGCGACCGCCTTGAGCTGCGGAGACTCCGAACCGCTCGCTGTTCGGGTGCGGTATCCCCGGGGTGCGGATGGAGCCTTCCATATCCGGGGCTTCGCGAATCGACGGTCAATCCACCGGTCGGTGCTCGGTGGGCTCCTGTCAAGCGTGCGCTTCATCGGGGAGGCCTTCCGGCGGCCCGTCTCCCGGCCTCGCGGCGGAAGGGACTTGCGGTCGTTCCGGCTTGTGATCTCGCGTCGATCCGCAGTCGGGCGAATGCCGTAAGTGGTTATGGTGTGATCGCAGGACGGGGTGCAGGGAGACGACTCCCCTCGGTGATCATGGGCGCTGGTGCTGTCTTCGACGGATGACTGCCCATGGATATCAAAAACGCATCCGACCATATATCATCAGCCTGAGTGATGATATATCTGTCGAGAGGCTTCCTGTGAGTAAGACCCTTATAGACCTTGATGACGAAGCTCTGGCCCTTGCTGCTGAGGAACTCGGTACGGGCACCAAGGTCGCCACTGTCAACGCGGCTCTTCGGGAGATCGCATACCGGCGGGCGGCGAAGAATGTCGCAGCGCTGCTGGATGAACTGGACCTTCCTCTGGGTCGGGACGATGCCTGGCCGGCGGGTGCGCATGAGGGTGTCGCGTGACCCTTTATCTCGTCGACAAGTCGGCGTGGGCGTGGCGGCAGCAGGATCCGGTGGCCCGTGCGGACTTCGACGGCATCCTGACCGAGCACAGTGTTGCCACGTGCCATGTGACGATGCTGGAGATGCTCTACTCCGCACGTAATCCGGCAGAGTACGAGAAGCTGCGGTTCCGGCTGCTCGGGATGAAGCAGCTGCCTGATCGAAAGGACCCCTCCTACGGGGAGGCCCTGGCGCAGGTCATGGATCGGGCGATGGATGTGCAGCGTCTGCTCATGGAGAAGGGGCAGCAGCGGCGGCCTGTGCAAGACCTGATCATTGCCGCATGCGCCGAGCAGGCCGGTGCCACGGTGCTCCACGTGGACAAGGATTACCCGATCATCGCAGCGGTGACCGGCCAGGCGGAACGCCGTCTGGCCACCACTCCGGGAACGGCCGGCTGAACCACCAGGGCCGGGGGTCATGGGGTGTTCCATTGCCATCCTGCTCTCCGTAGTGCTTCCAGGCATGACAGAGAGCGCACATAAGCTCTGGCAGTCAGAAGCGTCAAAGCTTGTATCCGCTGGTGAGGGCAGCAGAGAAGACGGCGCCCAGGTGGTCCGGGCGCCGTCTCCCGAGGAGGGCTACTTGGTCCAGCGGTTGGCCGCGACCTTGTAGACCTGGTAGGTGTCGCCGTTGAAGTACGGCGAGGAGATGCGGTCGTAGCGGTCGTTCTTGTCGGTGTCCCAGGCGACGCTGTTGACGCCGTTGAGGTAGCCGGTCCGGGTGGCGCTCTTGTACTTCAGCAGGAACGGACCGCCGCTGGCGCCCGCGGTGAAGGCGCACCTGAAGCCGACGTGCTCCTGGATGTTGTACTTCGGCGCGGCGGGCATGGCGCCGGTGGTGCCGTAGCACCACTTCATCGTGCGCCCGGTGAACGGCTTGTCGCCGTCGGGGTGGGGCCCGGCCGGGTAGCCGAAGGAGAAGACCTTGTTCTTCACCTTCTGGTTCCAGGCGAAGCCCTGGCCGCCGACGTTGTCACCGAGCCGGCCGACGTTCTTGACGATCGGCTGCCACTTGCCGTCCTTGTCCTTCTCCCAGTTCACCTTGTACCCGGAGTGGACGTTGACGAAGGCGTAGTCGTAGTCGTAGTCCTCCTTCACCACGAAGTCGTCGTGCGCGTTGAACCACTTGGCCGCGTAGATGCCGTACGGGTTCTTGCCGTCCCACGCCTGGTTCCCGTCCCAGTAGGACGGGATGAAGATCCAGTTGTCGTAGAACTGGTTGGTCTTCACGTCGTAGACGCAGTGCGCCGAGGTGGCGACCAGGTTGCGGTACCTGCCCTGGACCGAGGTGCCGGAGCAGTACTTCCAGCTCTTCGGATCCAGCGGGTTCGCCTTGGGCAGCGTGAAGAAGACCCGGCCGACCGTGTTGGGCAGGTTGACCTGCTTGCTCCTGGTGGTCGGTCCGCCTCCCGGGCCGCTCGGCGGGACGGCCCCGGCCTTGCCGGTGGGCCCGGCCGCCGAGGAGGCCTTGCCGCCCCGGACGCTGAGGTCGACGTCGCCGGTGGCGTCGGTGGCCCTGCGCATGCGCTCCGGCGACCAGAAGGAGGTCGCCTCGGCGGGGGTCTCCGACGCGGTGGACGTCACCACGTCGGAGGGGGCGGCGGTGGTGGTGCCGGCCGTGGTGCCGGTGGTGCTCGCGGCGCTCGCGCCGGCGGAGGTGGCGCCCATCGCTCCGGCGACCAGGAGGAGGCCGGTGAGGGGGACGGTGAGGCGCCGTGCTCGGGGATTCAATGGAGCTCCTTTCGTCTTCGGCGGCGGGCGGGACTTCCCGTCGCCAGGAAAACGCTGGGAACGCTACTGAGTGGATCACGAGTTAGGCCATGAATTGACGGGAAAAAGTCTGGGACGGTTCCCTCCGATGCGCTTCCGTTATTGAAATGCCGATTCGCTATCATTTAACGAATGGGCATATCCGCAGGCAGGGGCCGCTGTCGGCGGCTTCGAAAGGCGTCTTCCGTATCACCGGCATCATCGATCGACGTGCATTCCTCCGGTAACTCCGCGCACTTCGCGCTATCCAAACCGAACGACGTTCTGGTTTGATGTCCGCATGAGCGTGGACCCACGGACCCCCTGCCTCGTCGGCGTCGCCCAGCACACCGTCCGCGAGCAGCCGGGGCCGGAACCGCTGGACCTGTGGGAGCTGGTCGCCCGCCGGGCCGCCGCCGACGCGGGGGCTCCCGGCCTGCTGGAGCGGCTCGACTCGATCCAGGTCGTCTACACCGAGTCCTGGCAGTACGACGACCCCGCCGCCCGGCTCGCCGAACGCCTCAAAGCCGCACCCCGCCACCACGCCTACTCCACGGTGAGCGGTACGGCCCCGCAGACGCTCCTCGGCGCGGCCGCCGCCGCGATCGCCGCCGGGGAGACGGACGCGGCCCTGGTCGTCGGGGGCGAGGCGCTGGCGACGAGGAAGGCGTTGCGCAGGGCGGGGGAGCGCCCCGCGTGGAGCCACCGCGCCCATCCCCGGCCGCCCTACGGCTGGGAGCGCCCGCCGCACCCGGCCGAGTTGGCCCACGAGCTCTTCCTGCCCGTGCACACCTACGCGATCATGGAGACCGCGCGCCGGGCCGCGGCCGGGGAGTCCGCCGGGGACGAGCGGGAGGCCCGGGGCAGGATGATGGCCCCGATGACCCGCGTCGCCGCGGCCAACCCGCACGCCTGGCACCGGCGGGCGTGGACGCCGGAGGAGCTCGTCACCCCGGGCCCGGACAACCGCGTCGTCGGCTGGCCGTACACCAAGCGGACCGTCGCGTTCATGGACGTCGACCAGGCCGCTGCCGTGATCATGGTCAGCTCGGGGCTCGCCGACCGGCTCGGGATCGATCGCGACCGCCGCGTCCACCTGCGGGGCTGGGCGTACGCCGAGGACACCTGGGAGGTGGCGGCCCGGCCGGCCTTGGGGGAGTCCCCCGCGATGGCGGCCGCGGCCCGGCACGCACTGGACCGGGCGGGCACGGACCTGGACGGGATCGGCGCGCTGGACCTCTACAGCTGCTTCGCGGTCGCCCTCCGTACGGCCTGCGCCGCGACGGGCCTGGACCCGCTGGACGGGCGGGGGCTGACGGTCACCGGCGGCCTGCCGTACGCCGGGGCCCCGGTCAGCGTCTACGTGCTGCACTCCACCGCGGCGATGGCCGAGCGGCTGCGGGAAGGGGCGGGAGCGCCGGGGCACGGCCTGGTCACCGGGGTGGGGATGCACCTGACCAAGCACACCTGGGCCGTCTGGTCCACCGAGCCGGGCGACGCCTTCCGGGAGGGGCGGGGCGACGGGCTCGCGGCGCTGCGCGGGGCGGGCGGGCCGGTGCACGTCGCCGGGCCCGTGCCGATCGCCGACGTCTTCGAGGGGACGGGGACCGTCGCGGGCTACACCGTCGCGCACGGCAGGGACGGCGCGGCCGAGCGCGGGATCCTGGTCGTGGACCTGCCGGGCGGCGCCCGCGCGCACGCCGTCGTCCGCGACTCCGGGCTGGTCGCCGAGGCCGAGGAGGTCGAACTCGTCGGCCGGGAGGTCCGGCTGACCCCCGACGGGCCGGTGAACGTCGCCACCTGGTGAGGGGATCGGAGAGGGCGGGAGCGTAGGGTGCGGCCATGTTCGCCGTAACCGCAACCCAGACCGATCCCGACAACCCCCTCGCCGGGCTGACGCTCGGCGAACACCCCGAACCGGAGGTCCCCGACGGCTGGACCACCGTCACCGTGAAGGCCGCCGCCCTCAACCACCACGACCTGTGGACCCTCAAGGGCGTGGGCATCCGGCAGGAGCGGCTGCCCATCGTGCTCGGCTGCGACGCCGCCGGGCTCGACGAGGACGGCAACGAGGTCATCGTGCACTCGGTGATCGGTTCGGGGGCCGACGAGACGCTCGACCCGAAGCGGTCGCTGCTCTCGGAGGTGCACGACGGGACCTTCGCCGAGCGGGTCGCCGTGCCCCGGCGGAACCTGGTGCCCAAGCCCGCCGCGCTCGGCTTCGAGGAGGCGGCCTGCCTGCCCACCGCGTGGCTGACCGCCTACCGGATGCTCTTCGACAGGGCGGGGCTGGAGCCCGGCTCGACCGTGCTGGTCCAGGGGGCGGGCGGCGGCGTGGCCACCGCGCTGATCGCGCTGGGCCGGGCCGGCGGCTACCGGGTCTGGGCCACCAGCCGGTCGGAGGCCAAGCGGGCCCGCGCCCTGGAGCTCGGCGCCGACCAGGTCTTCGAGCCCGGCGCCCGGCTGCCCGAGCGGGTGGACGCGGTCATGGAGACCGTGGGCCAGGCCACCTGGGACCACTCCCTCAAGTCACTGCGCCCCGGCGGCCGGATCGTGGTCTCCGGCGCGACCAGCGGCGCCGTGCCCCCGGCCGACCTGAACCGGGTCTTCTTCCTGCAGCTGTCGGTGGTCGGCTCGACCATGGGCAGCCGGGACCAGCTCGCCCGGCTGGCCCGCTTCCTGGAGCAGACCGGCACCCGTCCCCTGATCGACCGGGTGCTCCCGCTGGCGCAGGCCCGCGAGGGCTTCGCGGCCATGCACGGGGGCGAGGTCTTCGGGAAGGTCGTCTTCACTCCCTGAGCGCGCCGGGGTCACCGGGTGCGCGAGGTCCGCGGAGTGCGCGGAGCACGCCGGGCACGCCGTGCACGCCGGGCGCGCTGTGTGCGGCCACGTGTGCCGAGTGCGCCGAGTGTGCCGTGCAGGCCATGTGCGCCGCGTGCGCCGAGGGCGGCGAGGGCGGCGGCCCCGCCCTGAGGAGGGGCGGGGCCGCCCGCATCAGGAGGATCACCGCAGGGCGTCGCGGATCCGGCGGGCCGCGTCGTAGAGCGCGTCCTGCGCGGCGGCCAGCGTCTCCTCCGTGACCTGCCGGCCCGCCGCGTCCCCGCGGACCTCCTCGGCGAACTCGGCGAGCATCTGCCCGAGCCGGTCGTCGCCGGCGGAGGAACCGGGCCCGGTGAAGCCGGTGGCCCAGATGCGCCGCCACTCCCGCTGCCAGCGCTCGGTCTCGTGCCTCCACTCCTGGCCGTGCCGCTTCCACTCGGCCTTCTGCTCCCGCCAGGCCTCGCGCTGCTCCCGCTTGGCCCGCCGGAACTCGTCCTTGGCCGCGCGCTCCTCCTGCTTGGCGCTCTGCCGCACGTCGCGGGCCATCTGGGTGAGCTCCTCGCGCAGCGACCGGACCGTGTCGCGCACGTCCTCCTTGACCTCGCGGGCGATGTCGCGGACGGAGTCGGAGATCTCCTGCTCCAGCTCGGCCAGCTCGTCCATCCTGGCCTCCAGCTCGGCGCGGCCGGCTTCGGTGAGGGTGAAGACCTTCTTGCCGGCCACGACCTCGTGGGTGACCAGGCCCTCCTCCTCCAGCCGGGCCAGGCGCGGGTAGATCGTGCCGGGCGAGGGGGAGTAGACGCCGAGGAAGCGGTCCTGGAGCAGCCGGATCACCTCGTAGCCGTGGCGGGGGCTCTCCTGGAGCAGCTTGAGCAGGTAGAGCCGGAGCCGCCCGTGGCCGAAGACGGGGCTCATGACGCCCTCCCGCCCGGGACCGTGCCGGAGGCGCGGCCGGTGTCGAACGAGCCGTTCACGAAGGGTCTCCCTTCAGGAGAGTGACGTCGCCGGAGACGGTGGTGGCCGACAGGGAGGCCATGCCCCCGCCGATCCGGCCGGTGAGCGCCTTCCTGCCGGGCTGGTCCACCCGGTCGAGCCCGGGGAAGGCGGTGCCGATCCGGCCGGAGGTGGAGCGGATCGCGACGTCGGTCTCCACGGAGTGCGGGAGCCGTACGACGACCTCGCCGGAGACGCTGTTCAGCGTGACGTGGCCGGTCGGCGGGAGCTCCAGGTCGGCGGTGATCCGGCCGGAGACGGTGCCGGCCTTCAGCCGGCGGGGCCTGCCCCGGGCGACGGTCAGGTCGCCCGAGACGCTCTTGAAGGACAGGTCGCCGACCAGCCCGCGGCTCTCCACGGGGCCGGAGACGGTGTCGGCGTTGATCTCACCGCTCACCCCGTCGAGCACGACCTCGCCGGAGACGCTCTTGACCGCGGTGCGGGCTTCGAAACCGGCCACGACGGCCGAGGCGGAGACCACCCCGGCGCCGACCGGGCAGTCCTTCGGCACGGTGAGCGTCAGCACGCTCTCCCGGCGGCCGGGGCGGAGCCAGCTGAGCAGCCCGTCCCAGGTGAGGTCCTTGTAGGAGACGGTGAGCGTGCCGTCGTCGTCGTGCGTCACGATCAACGGGATGTCTCCGACGGAGGTGACCTCCAGTGCGGGCGGGCCGTCGCTGGCCAGCACCGCCAGCCTGCCCGCCACGATCCACACGTTCAACCCGCTCACCGGGCCGAACGTGATCTGCTCGGGTTTTCCGACCGTCCATTCACGCATGTCCGTGACCTCCTTGTGGAAGACACGATATGTCGCGTCATTCGGGAGGTCAAGATATATCGTGTTTTATCCGCCGGGAGCCGATCCGTCCTGGGCCGTTCCCGTGTCGTCCGCCTCGCCGCCGGCCGTTCCCCGCCGCTACTCGTCCTCGTCGTCCAGCCGGGCCAGCCAGGTGGCCAGCCGGTCCACCGGGATCTCGAACTCGGGGTTGAGGTCCACGAACTCGCGCAGCCGCTCGGCCAGCCAGCCGATGCCGACCTCCTCCTCGCCGCGGCGGGTGACGAGCTCCTCGATGCCCCGGTCGGTGAAGTACATCGTTTCCCTCCTGATAGCGGGAGGTCCCCCACAGCCGTGCTGTGGGGGACCTCCCGGGTGGACTCCGAAGATCCGGGCCGGGAGCCGCCGTCGCGGCCCCCGGCGCCCGGATCAGGCGTAGACCTCCGACAGCATCTGGCGCAGTTCCACCTCGTGCGTGGAGTGCGACCCGGTGGCCGGGGACGAGTTGGCCTTGCGGGAGACCCGCTTGATCGGCCGGCCGCCGAACACGTGGGGGTTCTCGGCCAGCTTGAGCGCCAGGAACGGCCACGGCCCCATGTTGGCCGGCTCGTCCTGCGCCCAGATCAGCTCGACGTCCCCGTAGCGGTCCAGCTCCGTCGTCAGCGGGTTCGCCGGGAACGGGTAGAGCCGCTCCAGGCGGACGATCGCCACGTCGGTACGGCCCTGCGCCTCGCGGGCCGCGGCCAGGTCGTAGTAGATCTTGCCGGAGCAGAGCACGACCTTGCGCACGCCCGCCGGGTCCACCGTGGTGTCGCCGATGACCGGCCGGAACGAGCCGGACGTGAAGTCGGCGACCGGCGAGACCGCCGCCTTGTGCCGCAGCAGCGACTTGGGCGTGAAGACCACCAGCGGCCGGTGCCGGTTCGACTTCGTCTGCCAGCGCAGCAGGTGGAAGTAGTTGGCCGGGAGCGTCGGCTGGGCCACGGTCATGTTGTCCTGGGCGCACATCTGCAGGAAGCGCTCGATGCGGGCCGAGGAGTGGTCCGGGCCCTGGCCCTCGTAGCCGTGCGGCAGCAGCAGGGTCACGCCGGAGCGCTGGCCCCACTTCTGCTCGCCCGCGGTGATGTACTCGTCGATGACCGACTGGGCGCCGTTGACGAAGTCGCCGAACTGCGCCTCCCAGCAGACCAGGGCCTCGGGGCGCTCCACGCTGTAGCCGTACTCGAAGCCGAGCGCGGCGTACTCGCTGAGCAGCGAGTCGTAGACGTAGAACTTGGTGGTGCCCTCGTTGAACGTCTTGAGCGGGGTGTGCTCCTCGCCCGTGACGCGGTCCACGAGCACCGCGTGCCGCTGCACGAAGGTGCCGCGCCGGGAGTCCTGGCCCACCAGGCGGACCGGGTGGCCGTCGATCAGCAGCGAGCCGAAGGCCAGGGTCTCGCCCATGCCCCAGTCGATGCGGTCCTCGGCGACCATCTGGCCGCGGCGCTGGATGACCGGGAGCAGGCGCGGGTGGACGGTGAAGCCCTCCGGCAGGTTGAGCTGGGTGTCGACGATCCGCTTGATGGTCTCCTCGGACACGCCCGTCGGGGTGTCCTCGTGCGACCAGGGGATGGCCTCCAGGTCGGTCGGGCGGGCGAACTCGCCCGTCTGCTCCCTGGTCGCCTCGCGGGTCTCGGCGAAGGCGTTCTCCAGCTTGGCCTGGTAGTCGCGGAGCGCGCTCTCGGCCTCCTCCACCGTGATGTCGCCCCGGCCGATCAGCGCCTCGGTGTAGAGCTTGCGGGTGGAGCGCTTGGCGTCGATCAGGTCGTACATCAGCGGCTGGGTGAAGCTGGGGTTGTCGGCCTCGTTGTGGCCCCGGCGCCGGTAGCAGATGAGGTCGATCACGACGTCCTTGCGGAACGCCTTGCGGTACTCGAAGGCCAGGCGGCCGACCCGGACCACGGCTTCGGGGTCGTCCCCGTTGACGTGGAAGATCGGGGCCTGGATCATCCGGGCGACGTCGGTGGCGTACACGCTGGAGCGGGAGCTCGCCGGGCTGGTGGTGAAGCCGACCTGGTTGTTGACCACGATGTGCACGGTGCCGCCGGTGCGGTAGCCGCGCAGCTGCGACAGGTTCAGCGTCTCGGCCACCACGCCCTGGCCGGCGAAGGCCGCGTCGCCGTGGATGAGCACCGGCAGGACGCTGAAGCCCTCCTCGCCGCGCTCCAGCAGGTCCTGCTTGGCGCGGACCACGCCCTCCAGGACCGGGTCGACCGTCTCCAGGTGGGAGGGGTTGGCCACGACCGAGGTCTTGAGCTTGGAGCCGTCGGGCGAGACGAAGTCGCCGGTGGCGCCCAGGTGGTACTTCACGTCGCCGGAGCCGTGCGAGGTGCGCGGGTCGAGGTTGCCCTCGAACTCGCCGAAGATCTGCCCGTAGGACTTGCCGACGATGTTGGCCAGCACGTTGAGGCGGCCGCGGTGGGCCATGCCGATGACGGCCTCGTCCAGGCTGTCCTGGGCGGCGGCGCAGAGCACCGAGTCGACCAGCGGGATCAGCGACTCGCCGCCCTCCAGCGAGAAGCGCTTCTGGCCGACGAACTTGGTCTGCAGGAACGTCTCGAACGCCTCGGCGGTGTTGAGCCGCTCCAGGACGCGCAGCTGCTCCTCGCGCGCGGGCTTGTCGTACGGCCGCTCCACCCGCGCCTGGATCCAGGCCCGCTCCTCGGGGTTCTGGATGTGCATGTACTCGACGCCGATGGTGCGGCAGTAGGAGTCGCGCAGCACGCCCAGGATGTCGCGGAGCTTCATCAGCGGCTTGCCGCCGAAGCCGCCGGTGGCGAACTCGCGCTCCAGGTCCCACAGGGTCAGCCCGTGCGACTTGATGTCGAGGTCGGGGTGCTTGCGCTGCTTGTACTCCAGCGGGTCGGTGTCGGCCATGAGGTGGCCGCGGACCCGGTAGGCGTGGATCAGCTCCAGCACGCGCGCGGACTTGGCCACGTCGTCGTCGTGCGTGGTCGAGATGTCCCGGACCCAGCGGACCGGCTCGTAGGGGATCCGGAGGGACTCGAAGATCTCGTCGTAGAAGGAGTTCTCCTCGCCCAGGAGCAGGCGGTGGATCTGGCGCAGGAAGTCGCCCGACTGGGCACCCTGGATGATCCGGTGGTCGTAGGTGCTGGTGAGCGTCATGATCTTGCTCACCGCGAGGCGGGAGAGCGTCTCGGGGGAGGCGCCCTGGTACTCGGCGGGGTACTCCATCGCGCCGACGCCGATGATCGTGCCCTGGCCGGGCATCAGGCGCGGCACCGAGTGCACGGTGCCGATGGTGCCCGGGTTGGTCAGCGAGATCGTCGTGCCCGCGAAGTCGTCGACGCCGAGCTTGCCGGCCCTGGCCTTGCGCACGATGTCCTCGTACGCCGTCCAGAACTGGCGGAAGTCCATCTGCTCGCAGGCCTTGATCGACGGCACCAGGAGCTGGCGGGTGTCGCCCTTCTGGATGTCGATGGCCAGGCCCAGGTTGACGTGCTCGGGCTTGACCAGCACCGGCTTGCCGTCGACCTCGGTGTAGGAGTGGTTCATCTCCGGCAGGACCGCGAGGGCCTTGACGACGGCGAACCCGATGAGGTGCGTGAACGACACCTTGCCGCCGCGGCCGCGGGACAGGTGGTTGTTGATCACGATGCGGTTGTCGATGAGCAGCTTCGCCGGGACGGCGCGTACGCTGGTGGCCGTCGGGACTACGAGGCTGGCCTCCATGTTCAGCGCGGTCCTGGCGGCCGCGCCACGGAGTCGGACTTCCTCGGCACCGGCGGGCAACTGCGTCTCCTGCTTGGGCTTGTCCGCCGGGGCTGCCTGGGCCTTCGGCGCTGTGGGGGTGGTCGTCGCGGCGGCCGGGGTGGCCGGGGCCGTGGCGGGGGTCGGGGGAGCGGCCGCAGCCGTTCCCTGGGCCGCGGCTCTGCCGGACCCGGAATCAGGGGTGTAGTCAGCGAAGAAGTTCCACCAGGCACGGTCCACGGACTCGGGATCCTGGAGGTACTTCTGGTACAGCTCGTCGACAAGCCATTCGTTTTGACCGAAGGCTGCCAGCGGGTTTGTCCGCGACGACTCAGACGACACGGCGGAAATCGCCCTCTTCCGCAGATCGGCGTTGATGATAAGAGAACCTGTCCAAGGCTACTCTCCTGGGCATGGGCCCGCGCCAGTCTGGCCGCAGCCCCCGGAACGATCCTCTCAGAACAGCTGAAAACGGTCACGTTCGGGGGGTCTGACCGGAAGGTGTGAGTAGGGTCACCCTCCTGCCGGGCGTGTCAGGCGGTGATCAGGCGGGTCTCGGCGTGCAGGCCGGGGGTGATCTCCTCCAGCAGGACGGTCAGCTCGTTCCCGGCGGCCCGGAGCTCCTCCAGCGACATGGGGGCCAGCCGCTCCAGCAGGAACAGGGCGTCGGAGGTCTCCTCGGTGATCCGGGTCCGCACGCACTGCCGCCAGTTCCACCGCCGGCAGGTGACGCCCAGGTCGTCCCGCCAGACCACCTCGCCGATCTCCGGGTGGTCGATCGCGGGCTCGCCCTTCTCGACCACCTCGAACGGCTCGTCCCCCGCCGCCCGCACCAGCCTGGCGGTGCCCGCGTAACGCGCCAGGTCCTCGCCGCCGATCGGCAGGCCGTGGCCGACGCTGACCGCGTTGTAGGCGTCCACCACCAGGTTGATCTCCGGCAGCGGCATCCGCCGGACCAGCGCGTCCACCGACGGCCGGGTCCGCTGCGGCTTGGCGCCGAAGGCCCGGTAGGCGTCCCGCCACGCCTCGACCTTCGGGTCGTCCGGCGCCACCGCCCGGTCGGCCGCCTCGGCCAGCCACGCCCGGGACCTGTCGTCCGTCGGGCCGTTGCGCAGGCCGTACACCGCCATGGCCAGCACCGCGAAGTCCGGCCTGAGCTCGGTGACGGCCGGATCCACCCAGATGTCCTCGATCACGTCCGCCAGTTTAGGACTCCTCCGGGCCCGAGGGCGTGCCCGTCCGCTCGCGGTGCGACCGGGCGGCCTCAGGACACCGGAGCGGCCGCCGCGCACGCCTGATCGCGGGACGCGCGGTCGCGGTCGCGGTCGCGGCGGCCGGTACGGCCAGCACGGCGAAGGCGACGAGCACCGCCGCCGTTCCCCCCACGGAGAAGGAGGTCGGCATGTCGACGGCGAGCAGGACGGCACGCATCAGCAGCCGGGCCGCGATGCCGACGACCAGACCCGCGGCCAGCACCCCGCCCAGCACGGCCGCGACCGTCCGCACGACCCTGAGCCGTTTCCTGCTTTCCTGCATGGAATCCTCCCGCTTTGGTGATAGAAGGGGGGTTATAGAGGCTTACTGCGCAAGGCGGTGAGTGCGGTTCGCAGTGCATTCGACGCCTGCCGATACGACGACCTGTCAGCCATGCTGCCCAAGGTCGCGGCCATGGCTCAGGCGACCGTTGCACAAGTTGACGGACGAGAACGTGATCAGGCTCGTGCCCACCTCGCCGACGCCTACATGCTCACCAGCGAGCTCGCCGTCAAGCTCAATCAGGACGGCATGGCCTGGGTCGCCGCCGATCGAGCTCTCAATACGGCGACCGTCTCGGGTGACCCGTTCGCGATCGCCGGATCGTCCCGCGCGGTGGCGATCGCGATGCGCCGTCAGGGGCGGCATGACGGTGCGGTCGACGTGCTCACTCGCGCGGCGCTCGGGCTTGAGGCCGATCGGGGCTCTCCTGAACCCGAAACCCTTCAGATCTACGCCGCGCTGTTGTGCACCGCTGCCTACGCCTGTGCCCAGAGCGGCCGCCGCGCCCAGTCGCTCGGTCTGATCGAGGAGGCGGAGCAGGCCACGGCGCGCCTTCCGGAGCACACCGCTCGAGGCAGGCTTCCCACGCCGGCCAACGTCGCCGTCTACCGCATCGGCATCCACACCGCGCTCGGTGAGCCGGGAGTCGCTCTCGATCATGCTCGTAAGGTGGACACCGGTCTACTGCCCACTCCCGAACGGCATGCTCGCTGGTGCGTGGACATGGCACGTGCTTGGGAGCAGTTCGGCCGCCGGGACCGTGCCGTCACCGCACTCCTCGCCGCCGAACGGACCACGCCTCAGGAGGTCCGCCGCCCCTCGGTCGTCGCGTTGATCTCGGGAATGCGGTACGGCACCGGTCCGGTCCCGCCCGAGCTTCACGCCTTGGCCGCGCGTAGCGGCCTGACCTGATCGGGTGGGACGGCGCCCGCACGAGCCGGTTTCCAGGGGTGCTGTCGAGATGATCGAAAATGGCGATCACTTTCCATAGTTCTTTCAAAAAAAGCTCGATATTTGAAAGAAGCGAGCTAGTCTGGTCATATGGCTGAACGTGATGAGCAATCCCGGCTGGTTGTGGAAGACCTGGCCGATCTACTGTCCCTGGCCCGATGCCGCGCGACGGATCGAGCTCTTCAGGCCACGATCCGGCGGATGTCGCTCCGGCATGACCAAGGGCCTCAGCCTTCGGCGGTGAGGCTGGCCTGCGCGGCGGAGATGCTCGGTGTCAGCGTGCCCACGGTTCGTTCCTGGGTGGCGCACGGGGTTCTGCAGGCCGTACCGGGAGAGAAGGTCACCAAGGTCTCCGCGACCTCGCTGGCCAGGGCGGTGGCCGTCGTCCGGGAGATGCAGGAGGGCGAGACCGGGCGCCGCAGGCTGGCACGCGTCATCGACGCGCTGAGAGATCGCGACCTGCTCGAACAGGCCCAGGAGGCCGCCCGGGAATCGGAGGACCTCCTTGAGTACGGTGACAACGAGCTGACAGAGCTTCTCCGTCGGTGAGCAGGGGAAACCCACGATCCGGCGGCCGTGAGGAGCGATCGAAGTTCACCGTTCTGGTTCCCAAGAGCGTAGATGCGGTCGTACGCGACGCGGGAACCCCTCGACGGGTGCGAGAGGCATTCGTCCAGGTGTATCGGGAGGTGGGACGGCGGGGGTGCGCCGCCGCGCACTACCGTCTGTCCGGTCCAGGCAACTGGCCGCGGTTCTGCGTGATCCGGCTGTCCGACGGGTGGAGGCTCGTCCTCTCCTTCCCTGAAGTGGACACCGTGGTGTTCCTGGTTCTGGACAGGCATGACAACCGCACGGATCCCTACGCGTTCCTGGAGGAGGCGTTCGACCTGCCCGGACGTGCGGGACATCGGGCCCAGGCGGGCCAGGTGAAGCCGGCATGCTGCGGTGACGATGGTGGGCCACCGCTGACCGAAGATCAGGATCTGATGGCCGCGATCGACCAGATGGTGCGGCGAAGGTTCTGAGCCCGAGAAGAGCGGTCGCGGGACCGGGCTGCCACCGGTCAATGTGCTTCCCGTCGCAGGACGGGCCTTCCGGGGAACGGGCAGGGCGGCCGCCGGAGGAGTGCGGCCGCCCTGGTCTCGGGGGGCGTCCGCCCGGCGGGGTTCCGCCGGGCGGGAGGGGGGCTACCGGGCGAGGGTCCCGTTGAGGATGAAGCGCTCCGGCTTGGGGTTGGGGCCGGGCGCGTCGGCGCCGATGAAGCCGACGGTGACCGAGCGGCCGGGCTTGATCACGCGGTTCCACTCCAGGTTCTTCGCGGTCACCGTCGCGCCGTCCTGGGACAGGTCGGCGTTCCAGTGCCGGCGCACCTGCTGGCCGCCGAGGAAGGACCACTTCAGGGTCCAGCCCTCGATCGGCTCGTCACCGGTGTTGGTGATGGTGATCTGGGTGTTGAACCCGTCGGGCCACTGGCCGTGGTTGGTGTAGGTCACCTTGACGTCGCCGGTCGGGACGGGGTCGGCGAGGAAGGAGGCGATCCAGGAGAGCGGGGAGTTCCAGTTGATGGTCAGCTCGTTGGTGGACCACGACTCGATGTCGTCGAGGTAGCAGAACTGCGGCTTGCAGCCCTGGAGCTTGGCCTGGGCGACCGGGTCCTGGATGGCGGAGTTCGGGCCGCCCGACAGGGTGCCCTTCGGCGGGTTCGGCAGGTCCGGGTTGAGCTGGCGGGCGTACCAGCGGCTGTGCTGGTTCTTGGCGGCGACCTCGCCGTAGCCGGTGACGTAGGACTGGTTGAGCGCGTTGCGGCCCAGGATGTAGTCCATGCCCTCCAGCACGGCCTCGCGGTACTTCGCCTCACCGCTGATGTCGTGCGCGACGGCCATCACGACCATGTTGTTCAGGACGAGGTTGTTGGAGCCCCAGTCGAAGTCCGGCGGGTTGTACGGCAGGCCGTACGCGCTGGCCTTCTGCACCGCCAGGTACTTGTCCGCGCCCTCCAGCACCGAGGCGCGCACCCGGGCGCGGTCGGGCAGGGCGTTGGGCACGGCGGCGAGCTGGAGCCTGCCGAGCTGGGCGGTGTTGCCCCAGTCGAAGCCCCGGTCGCGCCAGATGTCGGCGGTGTGGTGCGGGGAGGCCAGCACGAAGTCCCTGAACTCCTTGTCGCCGGTGGTGATGTAGAGCTCGGCGGCGGCCCAGTAGAACTCGTCGGTCACGTCGTTGTCGGGGTAGGCGCCGCCGCCGGTGCCGTCGGCCGGGTCGGCGTAGCGGGCCGGGTCGGCCTTGGCCGCGGCCCACGCCTTCTTGGCCGCCGCGAGGTTCCGCGCGGCGAACGCGGCGTCGTACGGCGCGAAGAGCCGGGCCGCCTGGGCGGCGGTGGCCGCCAGGTTGAGGGTGGCGGCGGTGGAGACGGGGTGCAGCTCGCGCTTCTGCGGGTCGAGGTGGGGCAGGAGCGGCAGGCCGGTCCAGGCCGCGTCGTGGATCTTGTGGTGGACCATCCCGGCGTGCGGCCTGCCGTCCGGGACCTGCATGCTGAGCAGGAACTCCTGCTCCCAGCGGGCCTCGTCGAGGATGTCCGGCACGCCGTTGCCGCTCTCGGGGATGTCCAGGTCCCCGTCGGCATGCGTGCCGTCGGCCTTGGCCCGCTCGAAGGTGGACATGATCTGGTGGACGGAGATGCCGCCGTTGACGACGTACTTGCCGTGGTCGCCCGCGTCGTACCAGCCGCCCCGGACGTCGAGGGTGTAGTCGCAGACGCCGGCCTGGCAGGGCACCTGGGTGTCGCCCTGGTTCGGGGCGGCGCCGAGGTGGCCGGCGGGCCTGCCGTACCCGGGACGCAGGTCGTCGAGGATCTCGATGCCGCTGCGCTGGGTGTAGTAGAACTTCAGCGCGTCGGTCTTCAGGTCGTCGTAGAGGCCGGCGGCGATGTCGAACGGGCGGCTGGTCTCACCGTCGGCGGTGAGCGTGTAGCCGGTGCCGGCGGCCTCGACCGAGCCGAAGTCGATCGAGTGCACGTTCTGGCCGGAGCTGGCGTCCACGCCGCGCGGCACGGTCTCGCCCTTGGCGACCGTCTGGCCGTCGCGCTCCAGCTTCCAGGCCACGGCCTCGGTCTTCTCGGTGACCAGGGTGGCGTTCTTCGGGCCGGACGGCAGGTAGCCGACCATGTTCACCCGGACGCGGGGTCCGGTGTCGGGGGTGTAGACGTCGGGTTCGGCTCCGCCCTTGAGCGAGACGTTGTCCACGCAGAACCTCCAGGGGGTCGCGCTGCCGCCGACCTGGAAGGCCACCTGGGCGTTCGGCAGGTCCACGGGCGCGGTGAACGTGTACGAGTAGTCGTTGCCGGACACGCTCAGCTCGGGGTTGACCGCCAGGAACTGGGTCCACGGATCCACCGGGAGCTGGACCAGGGCCTTGGCGACCCTGCCGGGGGACGCGACGCCGAAGAACGAGAACTCGTAGGTCTCGTCCTTGACCAGGGGGATGTCGTTCTGGCCGATGATGACGTCCCACGGGTTGGCGGTCTCGCCGGGGATGTCGGCGCAGAGCCGTCCGTCGTCGAGCTCGAGCGTGGTGTTGGCGGTGCTCCACCAGGGAGCGGTACCGGTGTCGAAGGTGCCGTTGACGATCTGCTCGGGCCCTTCGGCGGCGGCGGTCGCGGAGACCGGCGCCAGTGCGACCGCGGCCAGCGCGGTGGAGAGGCAGAGAGTGAGCCAGGCGGGGGGTCTGATCACGGGGGGAGTCCTTCGGGAAGGGTGGCGCGACCATGTGGGAGCGCTCCCACGTGTGGAGTCCACCGATTGTTTCCAGGCGGTTTCCGCCCCGTCAACGGAGCGGCGCCGCGATCTCCCGGCTGACCGGCCCGATGTCCGCTTTGCCCGATGAAACTTTCATGGACCGCACCCGCCGCCGCTCTCCGCCCGCATCACCCGCCCGGCCGCCGCGGGCGGTGCGGGCGGTGCGGCACGCGGGGCCCGGTACGGCACGCGGCGGCCGGCGGGGGTCCGGTGGCGGCTCAGGGCGCGGTCCAGTCGATGTCGGGGCCCTGCGGCACGATCCCGGTCGGATTGATGTTCGTCTGCGTCACGTAGTAGTGCCGCTTGATGTGGTCGAAGTCGGTGGTGTCGCGGAAGGCCGGGATCGCGTACAGGCGGCGCGCGTACGCCCACAGCGCCGGGTGGTCGACCAGGCGGCGGATCGCGCACTTGAAGTGGGAGTGGTAGACGGCGTCGAAGCGGGCGAGCGTGGTGTAGGTCCGCACGTCGCTCTCGGTCAGCGCCTCGCCGTGCAGGTACGGCCGGCCGTCCGACAGCCGCTCCTCCAGCATGCCGAGCGTGGCGAAGACGCCCGTGACCGCCTCGTCGTAGGCCTCCTGAGAGGTGGCGAACCCCGCCTTGTAGACGCCGTTGTTGAGCCCGTGGAAGACGGCGTCGTTCAGCGCGTCGATCCGTTCGCGCAGCGGCTCCGGGTAGAGGTCGGGCGCGCCCTCGGCGTGCCAGGGCGCGAAGGCGGTCTCCAGGGTGAGCGTGATCTGCGGGTAGTCGTTGGTGACCAGGCGCTCCGCCGTACGGTCCCAGACGCAGGGCACGGTGTAGCGGCCCCGGTAGCCGGGGTCGCTCGCCAGGTAGAGCTCGGAGAGGAACTCGGCCCCGGTGACCGGGTCCCCGCCGGGCACGCGCCAGCCGCGCTCGTCCCTGATCGGGTCCACGATCGTCACCCCGACCACCTCCTGGAGGCCGAGCAGTTCGCGGACGATGAGCGCGCGCTGCGCCCACGGGCAGGCGTAGGAGGCGTAGATCTGGTAGCGGCCGGGCTCGGGCGGGTGCTCGCCGCCCTCCTCGATCCGGGCGGTGAAGCGGTTGGGCTGGCGGACGAACCGCCCGTCGGCAGAGGTCTCACGTTCCAGCTTCATGATTCCGACCGTACGGGATCTGCGGCTTCCGCCCGCGAGGGGCCCCGCATAGAACATAATTCGGTTCAGCGGGCACAATCGGGGGCGACGAAGGGAGATCGGCGATGACCATGGTGACGCCGGCCAGCGAGGCGCAGCGGGACGCGTGGCGGAGCAAGGCGCTGCCGGAGGTGGAGCGGGTCCGGCCGGGACTGTGGTCGATCCCGGTGCCGCTGCCCATCCCCCTGCGCTACGTGCTGGTCTACGCGCTGGAGCTGCCCGGCGGGGTGGCGCTCGTGGACGCGGGCTGGAACACCGACGAGGCGTACGGCGCGCTGGCCGCCGGGCTGAAGGTCGCCGGATACGAGATGACCGACGTCAGGGCGGTGCTGGTCACCCACATCCATCCCGACCACTACGGCCTGGCCGGGCGGATCCGGGAGGTGTCGGGGGCCTGGATCGGGCTGCACCCGGCGGACGCGCGCCTGATCCACGGCCGCTACGACTCCGCGGCCGTCGACGCGCTGGTGGAGCAGGAACGGGCGCTGCTGGAGCGCTCCGGGGTGCCCGCGGAGACCCTGGACGAGCTGGCCGGCGCCTCGCTGATGATCCGGCAGTTCGTGACCATGGCCGGACCCGACCGGCTGATCGAGGACGGCGACCGCCTCGACCTGCCCGGCTGGGACCTGCGCGCGATCTGGACGCCCGGCCACTCGCCGGGGCACCTGTGCTTCGCCGAGCCGGAGCGGCGGCTGCTGTTCTCCGGCGACCACGTGCTGGCGAAGATCACTCCGATCGTGGCCGTGCACGCGCAGTCCGTGCCCAACCCGCTGGCCGACTACCTCGACTCGCTGGCGGTGGTGCGCAAGCTCGACGTGGACGAGGTGCTGCCCGCGCACGAGTACCGGTTCCTGGAGCTGGCCGAGCGGGTCGACCGCGTGACGGGCCACCACGAGGAGCGGCTGGCCGAGATCGAGGCGCTGGTCGGCGCGACCGGCGGGGGCGTCACCTGCTGGGCCGCGGCCACCCGGCTGACCTGGTCGCGGCCGTGGGAGACCATCCCGCCGCACATGCGCCGGGCGGCCAACAACGAGACCCTGGCCCACCTGGTCTGGCTGGAGGCGCGGGGCCGCCTGCGCCGCGTCTCCGGCGGCCCGGACGAGCCCGAGCTCTGGTACCCCGCCTGATCCGCTCCCCGTCCCGGGCGGTCGTCGAGCCGGTCGAGCTCGGCCCGTAGCCGCTCGCTCCCCGTCCCGGGCCCGGGGCTTTCCGCGGACCTCCGCGGCGATCCCCGGCGGCGGCCCCCGCGGGGGCTCGCCCGCCTATTTTCATGCAAAGCAAGTAGGAAATGTTGACTTAGTGCTCCGGGGTGCGTACCTTCATGGGCATGGGCCTTTACCTGACCCGGTGCGCACACGTGGACTTCTGCCGCGTCGCCAGCGCCCAGTGTCTGTGATCACGAGCTGACGCGAGTCCCGTCCCCGGCACGGCCGCCGCTGCCCGTGCCCTCCCTCATGACGTGAGCCCTCCGGCGTGCACCGCCCGGCGCGAGCATGCCCAGATTCCGCAAGGACCGAATCCCCGTGATCAGAACCAGGCACGTCCTCCTCTCCGTACTGCTGGCCGGCTCCCTGACCGCCTGCTCCGCCGCCTCCGGGGCCACCGGGAGTGGCGGCGAGGTGACCGAGATCCGCTACCAGGGCTGGGTCGGCCAGGTCACCTACCCCGAGCTCGCCGAGAGCCTGGGCTACCTCGGAGACCTCAGACTGAAGTGGGTCGGCAACACGATCTCCGGCCCGCAGGACATCCAGGCGACCGCGACCGGCCAGGTCGACGCCGGCGGCGCCTTCAACGGCGCGATCGTCAAGCTCCGGGCGAGCGGCGCCCGGGTCAAGGCGGTGGTCGGCTACTACGGCGTCGACAAGGAGGCCTACACCGGCTTCTACGTGCTGGACGGCAGTCCCGTCACGACACCGCGCGACCTGATCGGCAAGAAGATCGGCGTCAACACCCTCGGCGCGCACAGCGAGGCCGTCACCAAGGAGTACCTCAAGCGGGGCGGCCTCACCCCGGAGGAGGTCGACAAGGTCGAGCTGGTCGTCGTGCCGCCGGTCAACACCGAGCAGGCGCTGCGGCAGAAGCAGATCGACGTCGCCTCGCTCAGCGGCATCCTCCGCGACAAGGCGCTCTCGCGCGGCGGGATCCACCCGCTCTACACCGACGTCGACCTCTTCGGGCCGTTCACCGCGGGCAGCTTCGTGCTCCGCGAGGACTTCATCGAGGAGAACCCGAAGACCACGAAGAAGTTCGTGGACGCCTTCGCCAGGGCGGTCGAGTGGACGCAGTCGCGCCCGAGGGAGGAGGTGGTCGCCAAGTACAAGGAGATCATCGCCAAGCGCGGGCGGAACGAGGACGCCTCGGCCATCGACTTCTGGAAGAGCAGCGGGGTGGCCGGCAAGGGCGGGGTGATCGCCGACAGGGAGTTCCGGACCTGGATCGACTGGCTGGAGCGCGAGGGCGACGTCAAGCCCGGCCAGGTCGAGGCGGCCGACATCTACACCAACGAGTTCAACCCCTTCAGGCCCGGGAGCACCTCGTGAACCGGGACCTCGACCGGCGGCGTGCCCGGACGGCGCAGCAGGAGGAACGATGACCGTCACCCCGACCCGGACCGAGACCCGGACCGAGACCCGGACGCACGGCCCGGCGGAGAACCCGGCGGCGGAGAGCCCGGCGGCGGAGAGCCCGGCGGAGGACCGGGCGGCGGAGAGCCCGGCGGAGGACCGGGCGGAGGTCCAGGTGAAGATCGGCGTCCGCGGCGTCGGCAAGGTCTTCCGGATCCGCGGGGCCGACCGGCCCTTCACCGCGGTCGACGGCGTCGACCTGGACGTGCGGGACGGGGAGTTCCTCACCCTGGTCGGCCCGAGCGGCTGCGGGAAGTCCACCCTGCTCGACCTGATCGCCGGCCTCACCGCCCCGACCACCGGCCGGATCCTCATCGACGGCCGGGCCGTCACCGGTCCCGGCCTGGACCGCGGGATCGTCTTCCAGCAGTACGCCCTCTTCCCGTGGCGCACGGCCCTGGCCAACATCGAGTTCGGCCTGGAGGCGAAGGCCGTACCGAAGAAGGAGCGCCGGGAGCGGGCGCGGCACTACCTGGACCTGGTCGGGCTGACCGGGTTCGAGCACCGCTACCCGCACGAGCTGTCCGGCGGCATGCGCCAGCGGGTGGCGATCGCCCGCAGCCTCGCCTTCGACCCGGGCGTGCTGCTGATGGACGAGCCGTTCGCCGCGCTCGACGCGCAGACCAGGGAGTCGCTCCAGGAGGAGCTGCTGCGCATCTGGGAGAAGACGGGAAAGACCATCGTGTTCATCACCCACGGCATCGACGAGGCCGTCTACCTCGGTCAGCGGGTCGCGGTGATGACATCCCGGCCGGGCCGGATCAAGAAGGTCATCGACATCGCGTTCGACTCGCGCGAGGGCGACCTGCGCGCGGACCCGCGCTTCGGCGCCTACCGGCACGAGATCTGGACCCTGCTGCGCGACGAGGTCGCCGCGGCCCAGGAACAGGAGCGGACCATTGGCTGACACGCTCGCCGCCCCCGCGTCCACGCGGGGGGACGCGCCCACCGCCGACGACCGGGCGACCAACTTCTTCAGGGTCGCCGCCGGGACGCGCTTCCCGGCGCTGGCGCGGCCGGCGCTGCTGCTGCGCCGGACCGCGGCCCTGGCCCTGCTGGCCGCGCTCTGGGAGGCGCTGCCCCGGATCGGCGCGGTGGACCGGGTGTTCGCCCCGCCGCTGTCGGAGGTCCTGGTCGCCTGGTACGACCTGCTGGTCGGCGGGCAGCTCGTCGAGCACTTCCAGGCGTCCCTGATCAGGTCGCTGTCGGGCTTCGCCCTGGCCATCGCGCTGACCATCCCGCTCGGCCTGGCGATCGGCTGGTACCGGCCGGTCGCCGACTTCCTCAGCCCGGTACTGGAGCTGTTCCGCAACACCTCGGCCGTCGCCCTGCTGCCCGTCTTCATCCTGGTCTTCGGCCTGGGCGAGCCATCGAAGATCATCTTCGTGTTCTACGCCTGCGCCTGGCCGATCCTGCTCAACACCATCAGCGGCGTGCGGACCGTGGAACCGCTGCTGGTCAAGTCGGCCCGGTCCATGGGACTCGGCCCCTTCCGCCTCTTCCAGAAGGTCATCCTGCCCGCCGCGGTGCCGACCGTCTTCACCGGCATCCGGCTGGCCGGGGCCTACTCGATCCTCGTGCTGCTGTTCGCCGAGATGGTGGGGGCCAAGGCCGGACTCGGCTACCTCATCCAGGACGCCCAGTTCAGCTTCCGCATCCCCGACATGTACGCCGGGATCATCACCATCTCCGTGCTCGGCCTGCTGTTCAACCTGCTGCTCGTCACCGTGGAGCGCCGCTTCTCGACGTGGAGGACCACCTCATGACCGCCCGCAAGCTGCACCTGAACGCCTTCCTGATGGGCGTCGGCCACCACGAGGCCGCCTGGCGGCACCCGCGGACCGAGCCCTCCCACCTCACCGACGTCCGGCACTACCAGCGGCTCGCCCTGGCCGCCGAGCGGGGCAGGCTCGACTCGGTCTTCCTGGCCGACGGCCTGGCCCTGCAGGGCGACGTCCGGCACAACGCGCTCGGCGGGCTCGAACCCCTCACCCTGCTGTCCGCGCTGGCCGCCGTCACCGACCACGTCGGCCTGATCGCGACCGTCTCCACCACCTACAACGAGCCGTTCCACGTGGCCCGCAAGTTCGCCTCGCTGGACCACATCAGCGGCGGCCGCGCCGGGTGGAACATCGTCACCTCCGCCGGCGAGGCCGAGGCGCACAACTTCGGGATCGAACGCCCCGCGCACGCCGAGCGCTACGCCAGGGCGGCGGAGTTCCTGGAGGTCGTCACCGGGCTCTGGGACAGCTGGGAGGACGACGCGATCCTGGGCGACCGCCGCAGCGGGCGGTACGCCGACACCGGCAGGATCCACCCCCTCGACCACGCCGGCGCCCACTTCCGGGTGCGCGGCCCGCTGAACACCTCCCGCCCCCCGCAGGGCCACCCCCTGCTGGTCCAGGCCGGGTCGTCGGAGGGCGGCAAGGAGTTCGCCGCCCGCTTCGCCGAGGCGGTCTTCACCGCCCAGCAGACCCTCGCCGAGGGCCGGGAGTTCTACGCCGACCTCAAGGGCCGCCTGGCCCGGTACGGCAGGCACGAGGACGAACTGCTGGTCCTGCCCGGCATCTCCCCGATCATCGGCTCCACCGAGCGGGAGGCGCTCCGCCTGGAACGGGAGCTGGAGGAGCTCGTCATCCCGGCGTACGGCCTCAGCCAGCTCTCCCACATGGTGGGCATCGAGCTGACGGAGGACGCGCTGGACCGGCCGCTGCCCGAGGTCTCCGCCGAGACGGAGGGGGCGCAGAGCCGCCGCAGGCTCGTCATCGACCTCGCCCGCCGGGAGCGGCTGACGGTGCGGCAGCTCCTCGGCCGCCTGGCGGGCGGACGGGGGCACCGGGTCGTGGCCGGGACCCCGGAGCGGATCGCCGACGAGATCCAGACCTGGTTCGAGGGCGGCGCGGCCGACGGCTTCAACATCATGCCGCCGCTGCTCCCGAGCGGCCTGGAGGACTTCGTCGACCACGTCGTCCCGGTGCTGCAGGCCCGCGGCCTGTTCCGCACCGAGTACGAGGGCCGGACCCTGCGGGAGAACTACGGGCTGGAGCGCCCCGCCTCCCGCCACGCGCGGAAGGTCGCGGTGGCCTCGTGAACGCGCCGCGGGACGAGCAGGCCACGGGTGCGGGTCCGCACCGGGAGACGGGAGGAGAGCGATGAGCGTCGTGACCCTGGTGGGCAACCCGCGCAGCGGGTCGCGCACGCACGAGGCGGCGGTCCGCGCCGCCGGGACGCTGGCCGGGCGCATCGGCCACGACGGGCCCGGCGAGGTGGTCGACCTGTCCGCGCTGGCGCCGCTGCTGCTGGCGCCCGGCGCGTCGGCCGGCGTGGAGGTCGCGCTGGAGCAGGTCGCCGAGGCGCAGGTGCTGGTCGTGGCGAGCCCGGTCTACAAGGGCGGCTACACCGGGCTGCTCAAGGCGTTCCTCGACCGGCTGCCGGGCGGGGCGCTGGCCGGGACCGTCGCCCTCCCGCTGCTGGTGATGGGGGACGCCCGGCACTCCCTGGCGGTGGAGGTGCACCTGCGGCCGCTCCTGGTCGAGCTGGGCGCCGCGGTGCCCACGCCGGGGCTGGCACTGCTGGAGTCGCAGCTGGCCGACCTGGACGCGCACCTCGGCCCCTGGGCCGACCGGGTGGCGCCCCAGACGGCCGCCCTCCTGGCGGAGCGGAGCGTGGCCCGATGACCGAGACGCTGCCGGAGCAGGCGGTCGACGCGGAGCGGTTCCGCCGGGCGCTGGCCGTGCACGCGGCCGGGGTCGTGGTGGTGACGGCGCAGGCCGAGGGCGTGCCGGTCGGCCTGACGGCCACCTCGTTCTCCTCGGTGAGCCTGGAGCCGCCGCTGGTCTCCTTCTACGTGGACCGGGCCTCGACCACCTGGCCCTGGCTCCGCCAGGCGGGGCACTTCGCGGTCAACATCCTGGCCGGCGACCAGGCCGACCTCGCCTCCCGGTTCGCCCGCAGGGGTATCGACCGCTTCGCCCCGCCCACCCGGTGGCGCCCCGGCCCGCTGGGCGTCCCCCTGCTGGGCGGCGTCTCCGCCCACCTGGTCTGCGCCCCGCACTCCACCGCGGAGATCGGCGACCACGTCCTCGTCGTCGGCCTCGTGACCGAGGCCCGCCTCGGCGTGGAGCACCGTCCGCTCCTCTACCACCAGGGCCGGTTCGGCCGGTTCGCCCCGCACGTCTGACATCCCCGCACCCGACGGAGCCCCTCCGGCGGGTGCGGGCCCGCCGGAGGGCCGCGCCGGAGGCCCGGACGGCCACCGGTGCGGCCCGGGGCATAACCTGGCTGTGAACCGGCGGCCGGGGGAGGCCGGACGGGGTCCCCCGGCCCGGCGGCGGTTCCGGAAGCCCGGGGGAGGCGCGATCGATGGCGGAGACGCCGACACCGCCCGACGAGGCCGAGCGGCTGCGGGATCTGGACGAGCTGGGGGCGCTGGAGGCCCCGCTCGAACCCGACTTCGACGCCGTCGCCACGCTGGCCGCGCACATTTGCCGGGCCCCGGTCGCGCTGGTCAACCTGCTGGACGGGGAGCGGCAGTACTTCAGGGGCAGGGCGGGCACCACCTGGACCTGTGCCGACCGGAGCAGCGGCTACTGCCAGTACGCGATCTTCGGGCGGGAGCTGCTGGAGATCCCCGACACGCTGGCCGACCCGCGCTACCGCGAGAACGCCGTCGCGCAGGGCGAGCCGTACGTCCGCTACTACGCGGGCATGCCGCTGGTCAGCGGCCGGGGGCACGCCCTGGGCACCGTGTGCGTGGTGGACCACCGCCCGCGCCGGCTGACCGCCGAGCAGCGGGAGACCCTGGGGATCCTGGCCGGGAGCGTCGTCACGATGCTGGAACTGCACCGGCGCGCCCGCGACGCCGGGAGGACCGGGACCGCGCGCCCGCCGGAGCTGGAGCGGCTCAAGGACCGGTTCCTGACCAGCATCAACCACGAGCTGCGCACCCCGATGACCTCGATCCGCAGCGCCCTGCAGCTCCTGCGGGAGGGCGGCCTGGACGAGGACACCGAGCGCCGCTTCCTGCTGGTGATGGAGCGCAACAACGAGCGCCTGCTGGGCCTGCTGGACGAGCTGCTCCTGGTGACCAGCCTCAACGCCGGAACCGCCCTCTTCTCGCCGCGCCGGGTCGACCTGGCGGAGACCGTACGGCGGGCGGTGGACGACGTCGCCGACGGCGCACGGCGCCGGCGGCACACCCTGCGCGTGCACGCCCGGAGCGGGGTGGCGGTGCGCGCCGACGCGGAGCGGCTGCGGCTCGCGCTGCGGCACGTGCTGGACAACGCGGTCAAGTTCACCCCGCCCGGCGGTGCGATCGACGTCGCGGTCACGGCGGATCCGCGGCCCGCCGTGGAGGTGCGCGACACCGGCATCGGCATCCGGCCCGAGGACCTGGACCGCGTCCTGGAGGACTTCTACCGCGCTCCGGAGGCGGAGGAGCGGGCCATCGGCGGCACCGGGCTGGGCCTGGCCATCGCCGACAAGGTTCTCCGGCTGCACGGGGGCGAGGTGCGGGTGGAGAGCGAACCCGGCAGGGGCACCCGCGTGCGCCTCACCCTGCCGGTGTTCACGGGTCCCGGCCCGGATCGGGCGTCCTCCCCTGACTCCTCCGGCTCCGACTCCTCCGGCTCCGACTCCTCCGGCCCGGACGCTTCCGGCCCGGACGCTTCCGGCCCGGACGCTTCCGGCCCGGACGCTTCCGGGCGGGCGGGGGACGGCGGCGAGGCCGCCACCGGAACCCGGTGACGGCCTCGTGTCGTCCTCCCCGGCCCTGCGGCCGGACCGCGGTCAGCCGACGCGGAGCGTCAGTCCGTACGCCGAGAGGATCTCGTTGACCGGCTGGTGGTAAGTGGTGCCGCCGGTGGTGCAGTTGCCGGAGCCGCCCGAGGTCACGCCCTGGGCCTGGCTGCCGGAGATGAACGAGCCGCCGGAGTCGCCGGGCTGGGCGCAGACCGTGGTGCGGGTCAGGCCGCTGACCGTGCCCTGCGGGTACCGGACGCTGCTGTTGTGCTGCTGGATGACGCCGCAGCGCCAGCCGGTGGTCGAGCCGGAGCGGCAGATGGACGCGCCGACCACGGCCTGGGCGGACCCGCGGACGATGACGTTGGCGCCGCCCGAGCCCCGCACCCACGGCTGGGGGGTGTGGCCGGGGGTGGCGACCCACGCGTAGTCGTTGCCGGGGAACGAGGAGCCCTGGAAGGTGCCGGTCGGGTTGGTGGTCCTGGCGCCGGCCCTGCCGCAGTGCCCGGCGGTGACGAAGCCGGGGGTGCTGCCGCGGGTGACGGAGAAGCCGACGCTGCACCGGCTGGAGCCGATGTAGTAGGCCGTGCCGCCGATGATGTTCATGAAGGGCTGCGGCTGCTCGCCGGAGACCTCCACCCGGACCGTGCCGGCCTCCACGCCCGCGGCGGCGGCGAGCGCCTCACCCGCGGCCTGGTCCGCGGCCTTGATCACCACGCTGTTGGTGGGGACGTCGACGTACCACAGGGCGGCCCCGGCCTTGGCCTCCTCGGAAGCCTGGTCGAGCCGGTCCTTGGCGGCGTTGAGCTGGGCCAGCGTCCGGGTGACGACCAGCGGCCGGGCGCCCTGCGCCTTGATCGCCTCGGTCTGCGCCGGGTCGGTGGTGGCGACGGTGAGCCGGGAGGCGTCCCCGTTGAGCCAGGAGCCGGCGTAGGCCTCGCCGAGGGAGGAGTTCAGGGAGGAGTCCGCCCGGGCGGCGCGTTCCTCGTTGGCCAGCCGGGTGACGGCCTGCTGCTCGCTGAGCCCGAGGTCGCGCTGGAGGGCCTCGAGCATCGAGGCCCCCGGCGCGGAGGGGGAGGGTCCGGACTGCGCGGAGGCGGTGGTCGTGGTACCGGCCAGGCAGAGGGCCACGAGGGCGGTCCCGGCCAGCAGGGAGCGTTGACTGAGCATGTGCACTCCTGTGTGAGGGGTGCCGTCAAGGTATTCCCCGGACCCGGGCGGTGTGATGTAGCAAAAGCTTCCTATCGCGGTGTTATGGGGCCGTGAGGCGCCCTGCGGACGACGGATCGTGTGGTGACGGGCATTGTTCTCACGACGGGGCGTGCACTTGCCGCTCCCGGTGCCTCCAGCCGGGGACCACCGGATCGGAATCCGTTCTCCTCCGCGGACGCCTCCACCGCGAAAAGGCGGATCGGAACGGCCTGCGAATGCCGTACGTTCATCATCGGGAGCGGTTGTCGAGCCCTTTGGAGGGCAATTGTCAGTCGAGGACATGGTGGACCTGGGCCAACTCGTCATGGCGGGGCTCGCCTTTGTCATCGCGATTCAAACCATCCGGTACGCGGCCCGGCAGACCGCCGCGGTGGCGGAGCAGGCGAAGGTCGGCAACGAGATGGCCGGCACGTCCAACCTGAACCTCGTCCTCGCCGGACATCATCAGGTCATGCAGTTGCTGATCGACCATCCGGAGCTGTATCCCTATTTCCGCGAGTCCAAGCCGCCGCCTCGGCGCGGGAAGGTCCGGAACCGGATTCTCGTGACCGCGGAAATGCTCGCCGATGTCCTGAACACGGGGATGCACGTGTCACGGCAGATTCCCGAGGCGAACGGTGGCCTGGATCCGTGGCCCGGCTATTGCTCCGACGTGATGAGCACCTGTCCTGCGTTGCGGGAGATGGTGGAAGAGCACCCGGACTGGTGGCCCAACCTCAGCGCTCTGGGATCGCCGCCGAAGTAGGAGGCGGGCGGCGGCATGTGCGGCACGCAGTCGGCGTCCAGGGCGAGGATCCGCCCCTGGGGTCTGGGCGGGGCCGTGGCTTCGCGGGGACGGGCGGGCTATCCTGTCCTCCGACTAGAACTTTATTCTCGTAGGAGGGCTGCTCATGTCAGAGCTGCGGTTCGACGGCAGGGTCGCGGTCGTCACCGGCGCCGGGCACGGCCTCGGCCGGTCGCACGCGCTGTCCCTGGCCGAGCGCGGCGCCAAGGTGGTCGTCAACGACCTCGGCGGCGCGCTGGACGGCACCGGCGCGTCCACCGGCCCGGCCGCCGAGGTGGTCGAGCTGATCACCAAGAACGGCGGCGAGGCGGTCGTGAGCGGTGACAACGTCGCCACCCCGGAGGGCGCCAAGGCGATCGTGCAGTCCGCGATCGACGCCTTCGGACGGGTCGACATCGTCGTCAACAACGCGGGCATCCTGCGGGACAGGTCGTTCGGCAAGATGAGCGTCGAGGAGTGGGACGCCGTCATCGCCGTCCACCTCCGCGGCGCGTTCCTGGTCACCCACGCGGCCTTCTCCCACCTGAAGGAGCAGGCCTACGGCCGGATCGTCAACACCTCCTCGCCGTCCGGCCTGTTCGGCAGCTTCGGCCAGGCGAACTACTCCACGGCCAAGATGGGCCTGGTGGGCCTGACCAAGACCCTCGGGCTCGAGGGCGCCCGGGCGAACATCCGGGTCAACGCGATCGCGCCGATCGCCTGGACCCGGATGACCGAGTCGCTGCTCCCGGCCGAGTTCGAGGCCAGGTTCACCGCGGAGCGGATCAGCCCGCTGGTGGCGTACCTGGCGCACGAGTCCTGCGAGACCAGCGGCGAGGTCTTCAGCGTCGGCGCCGGCCGGGTCGCGCGGGTGTTCGTCGCGGAGGGGCCGGGCTGGAAGCAGGACGACCACACCGCCGAGGACATCAGGGACAACTGGGAGGCCATCATGGCCGAGCAGCCCTACCTGACGCCGACCACCCTCGGCCAGCAGTCGGGTGCGTCGTTGAAGGCCATGCTCTGACGCCTCGACGCCTCGACGCCTCGACGCTTCGACGCTTCGACGCCTCGGCGCCTCGCCCCGGTGGTCCGGGGCGAGGCCCGCGGTCCCGGACCGGACGTCAGTCCCAGTCGTCGATCTTGACGTCGTGGGGGTGCGGGGCGCCCTTCCCGGTCTCGGCCAGCGACTTCAGGCTCATCAGGTAGGTCGCCCACTTGGTGCTGCAGTGGTGCATGAACGCCACCGGCTCCCTCCAGCCCTCGTGCTTGAAGAGAACGACGGTGCGGTCGCCGGACCGAGCGAGGTTCCAGTCCACGTGCGTGCCGATCCACTCCTCGGGTCCGTCGATCACCTCCCACCGCACGCGCTCGGCCGGGCGGAGCTCGGTGACCTTCATGTCGAACCCGCCGGCCTCGAACCGGAAGCAGAGCACGCCGCCGAGGCCGTCGCCCTCGCCCTGCGTGTCCGTCGTCCACCAGCCGGTGAGCCCTTCGACGGTGGTCAGGGCCGTGTAGACCTCGGCCGCCGGTGATTCGATCCCCACCCTGTGCAGGATGTCCGCCATTTTCGATCCCTCTTTCCGATGTCGGTTCTCGTCCGGGTCCGGTGGATTCACCGCTGTGCGCCGGGCGGGCTCTCACCGCGCGGGCCCTCGCCCTGCCGGATCGCCTCGGCGATCCGCTTGATGCGCTGGAGCCTGGCGTCCCAGGCCGCCCCCACCGAGGACAGCTGGGCGACCGCGCGGGCGAGTTGCGCCTCGTCCACCCGGTATCTCCTCTCCCGCCCGGCGGGTGACGCGTGCACCAGGCCGACGCGGTCGAGCACGCCGAGGTGCTTCGCGACGGCCTGGCGTGTCACGGGCAGCCGCTCGCTGAGGCTGGTGGCGGTGCCGCTGCCGTCCGCCAGGAGGAGGTCGAGCATCCGCCGACGGGTCGGGTCCCCGACCGCGGACCACAGGTCGTCGTCGACGGCGGCGGTCACGGGGCCGACACCAGCCGCGCGGCGTACTCCCCGAGGCGGGGGACGAAGAGGTCCCAGCCGGAGACGTGATCGCGGTACCGCTCCGCCAGCTTGGCGGCCTCCCAGCCCATCTCCCGGAACCCGGTCTCGGTGAGCCGGAGCCTGGTGCCCGCGCCCGACGGGGTGAGCTCGAAGGTGATCAGCAGGGAGGCGGCGGAGGCGTCGGCCTCGCCGTCGGGATAGCACCAGCGGAACGAGAAGCGCCGGGGCGGCTCGGCGTCCACCACGGTGATCGGGAGGACGTCCGTCCTGTCGCCCCAGACGAGCTCGCCGACGGCGCCGGGAGTCGCCTCGACGTCGGCGCCGTCGCTCCACCACTGCGAGATGTGCTCGGGGCGGCTGACGACCTCGAAGACCACCCCGGGCGGGGCGTCGACGTGGATCTCGCGTTCGATGCTGCCGTACTCCATGCTCTGTGCGCCCTCTCGATGTGCAACTTTCGGTTGCTCTTCACGCTAGCGGGCGATCCGCAGTGATGCAACCTCTGGTTGCGTGTGGCGTGCGGCAGGAAGGGCGGCCCGCCGGACCCCCGCCCACCGGTGCTCCTACTTTTGCTGAAATCAGCGAAAGTATGACGACTTTCGATAAAAGGGTCTTCACAAGCAGCCGGAACAGGATTAGCTTCTGCATCACCAACTCCGAATCCCGGATGTTGGGAGCTTCCGAGACGGGAGGGCCCGTGTCCGGAGACACCCCTCTGCTGCTGATGCGGGGGATCGTCAAGCAGTTCCCCGGCGTCCGCGCCCTCGACGGGGTCGACCTGGAGGTGCGGCGCGGTGAGGTGCACTGCCTGCTGGGCCAGAACGGCGCGGGCAAGTCCACCCTCATCAAGATCCTCTCCGGGGCGCACCAGCCCGACGAGGGCGTCATCACGCTGGGCGGGCAGGAGACGCGCCTGGCGACGCCGACGGCCGCGATCCGGGCCGGCATCTCCACGATCTACCAGGAGCTCGACCTGGTCGACGGCCTCAGCGTGGCCGAGAACGTCTTCCTCGGCCACGAGCGCGCCAGGCTCGGCTTCGTCCGCTCCCGTGAGGCCAACCGCGCCGCGCACGCGCTCCTCGCCCGGCTCGGGCACCCCGAGATCCGCCCGTCCACCGAGGTCGGCCGGCTCTCGCCGGCCGCCAAGCAGGTCGTCAGCATGGCCCGGGCCCTCTCCCACGACACCCGGCTGATCATCATGGACGAGCCCTCGGCGGCCCTGGCCCACGACGAGGTCGACAACCTCTTCCGGATCGTCCGGGAGCTGACCTCCCAGGGCGTCGCCGTCGTCTACATCTCCCACCGGCTGGAGGAGATCCGGGAGATCGGCGACCGGGTGACGGTCCTGAAGGACGGCCGGACGGTGGCGGTCGGCCTGCCCGCCCGGACCACCGCCACCTCCGAGATCGTCTCCCTGATGACCGGCCGCACGGTCGAGTACGTCTTCCCGCCGCGCCGCCCGTGCTCCGCAGCGGACCCGGACGCGACCGAGGTGCTGAGGGTCGAGGGGCTCACCGCGCCGGGGCTCTTCGCCGACGTCTCCTTCACGGTCCGGGCCGGAGAGATCGTGGGCCTGGCCGGACTGGTCGGTTCGGGCCGGTCGGAGATCGTCGAGGCGGTGTACGGCGCGCGCCGCGCCTCGGGCGCCGTCGTGCTGGACGGGCGCCCCCTGGGGCGCGGCGGCGGCACGACGGCCGCCGTCCGGCTCGGCATGGGCCTGGCCCCGGAGGAGCGCAAGGCCCAGGCGCTGCTGCTGGACCAGAGCGTCACCCGCAACATCACGCTGGCCGGTCTCGGCCGCTACTCCCGGTTCGGCTGGCTCGACCGCCGCCGCGAGGGCGCGGAGGCGCGGGAGCTGATCGAGACCCTCGGCATCCGGCCGGCCGACCCGGACCGGCCGGTCCGGACGCTGTCGGGCGGCAACCAGCAGAAGGCGGTGCTCGCCCGGTGGCTGGTCGGCGACCGCCGGCTGCTCCTGCTGGACGAGCCGACCCGCGGCGTGGACGTCGGCGCCCGCGCGGAGCTGTACGCCGTCATCCGGAGGCTGGCCGACACCGGGATCGGCGTGCTGCTGGTCTCCAGCGAGGTGCCCGAGGTCCTCGGCCTGGCCGACCGGGTGCTGGTGGTCCGGGAGGGCCGGATCATCCACGAGTCCGACGCCCGCGACCTGGACGAGCGCCGGGTCCTCGACATGATCATGGAAGGGAGCGCACTGTGACCGACACCCGCGGGCCGCGGGCCGGCGAGGACGCGAAGAGCGGTGCGGCGGTGCAGGCCGGGACGCCCGCGCAGGGGCCGGGCGCCCCGCGGAACCCGCTGGGAGCGCTGGGCGGGCCGCTGGCCCGGCTGGGCGAGGCCCGGCACCTCGGCCTGGTGGCGGCGCTGGTGCTGCTGGCGCTGGTCGGCCTGGTGACCCGGCCGGACAACTTCGCCACCGCCTCCAACCTGGTCAGCATCCTGTCCCTGGCCGCCACCATCGGCGTGATCACCGTCGGCATGACGTTCGTGATCATCGGCGGCGGCATCGACCTGTCCGTGGGCGCGATCATGGCGCTCGCCTCGGTCTGGGCCACCACGCTGGCCACCCAGTCCTACGGACCGTTCGTGATGATCGTCTGCGCGGTCCTGGTCGGGACCGGGGCCGGTCTGGTCAACGGGCTGCTCATCGCCTACGGGCGGCTGGTGCCGTTCATCGCCACGCTCGCCATGCTGGTCGCGGCCCGGGGCCTGGCCCAGCGCATGTCGGACCGGCGGACCCAGCTGGTCCAGCAGGGCAACGAGGCGATCGTGGAGCTGTCCACGACCCGGGTGCTCGGCCTGCCGCTGCTGGTCTACGTCTTCGCGCTGGTGGTCGCCGCGGGCTGGCTGCTGCTCAACCGCACCACCTTCGGCCGCCGCACCTACGCGGTCGGCGGCAACCCCGAGGCCGCCCGGCTGGCCGGCATCGACGTGCGCAGGCACACCATGCTGCTGTACGCGCTGTCGGGGCTGTGCTGCGGCATCGCCGCCGTGCTCATCATGGCCAGGACCACCACCGGCTCCTCCACCCACGGCGACCTGTACGAGCTGGACGCGATCGCCGCCGTCATCATCGGCGGCACGCTCCTCACCGGGGGCCGGGGCTCGATCATCGGCTCGATCCTCGGACTGCTGATCTTCACGCTGATCACGAACCTCTTCATCCTCAACGGGCTCAACACCAGCGACCAGCTGATCGCCAAGGGATTGATCATCGTCGTGGCCGTGCTGCTCCAGCGGCGCGGCCTGCGCTCGCCCACCTGAAAGACCGGTGCCCCCCGCGGACCGGTCAGGGGCCCGCGGGGCGCACCTCCACCCGGAACCCCGCACGGCAAGGGGCCCGCCGGGGCGCACCTCCACCCGGAACCCCGCACGGCAAGGGGCCCGCCGGGGCGCACCTCCACCTGGAACCCCCCGCACGGCAGCAGAAGGAGCACGATCATGTCCAACCCACTCGCCCGCCGGGGATTCCTCGTCGGCGGGGCGGTCATCGGGGCGGGAGCCCTGGTGACCGCCTGCACGAGCAACGAGCCCGCCGCCCAGCCGAGCGCCGCCGCCGCGCCGTCGAGCGCCCCGGCCGCCGGGAGCGGCAACGACACGCCCGGTGAGAAGGTCGTCATCGGCTTCTCCGCCCCGGCCGCCGACCACGGCTGGATCGCCGCGATCGCCAAGAACGCCGAGGCCGCGGCCAAGCAGTACACCGACGTGGAGTTCAAGCCGGTCGAGCCGACCAACGACATCAACGCGCAGATCTCCGCCGTCGAGTCGCTCATCGCGGCCAAGGTCTCCGCGCTGGTGATCCTGCCCAACGACGGCCAGCAGCTCAACCAGATCGCCCGCCGCGCGAGCGACGCGGGCATCCCGGTGGTCAACCTGGACCGCGTCTTCCCCGACAAGCTCTCCTACCGGACCTGGATCGGCGGCGACAACTACGGCATGGGCGTGGCCGCCGGGCACTACATCGGAAAGCGGCTCAAGGACAAGGGCGTGGCGAACCCGGTGATCCTGGAGATCCAGGGCATCGCGACGCTTCCGCTCACCCAGGACCGGAGCAAGGGCTTCGCCGACGCGCTCAAGACGTACGGCTTCAGCGTGACGGCCCAGCAGGACGCCCAGTTCACCGTGGAGTCCGGCACCGAGGTCGCCGGGAACCTGCTCCAGGCGCACAAGAAGATCGACGCGCTGTGGAACCACGACGACGACCAGGGCATCGGCGTGCTGGCCGCGATCAAGGAGGCCGGCCGGAACGAGTTCTTCATGGTCGGCGGGGCGGGCTCGGCCAACGCGATGCGCGACATCCAGGCCGGCACGGGCGTGCTGGAGGCCACCGTGACCTACAGCCCGACGATGGCCTCCTCCGCCGTCAAGCTGGCCCGGCTCATCGCCCAGGGGAAGGGTATGAGCGACCTGGTGGAGAACCAGGTGCCGCAGTCCATCACGCTGGCCTCGGAGACCATCACCAAGGAGAACGTCGCCGAGTACCTGCCGCTGGGGTTCGAATCGTGAAGCCGGTCATCGGGGTGGGCATGGTCGGGCACGCGTTCATGGGGCGGGTGCACTCCCAGGCCTGGCGGAGCGTCTCCGCCTTCTTCGACCTGCCCGTGGTCCCGTCCATGGCGGTGCTCGGCGGGCGCTCGCCGGAACGCACGGCAGAGGCCGCGCGGCGGCTCGGCTGGGCGGCGGCCGAGACGGACTGGAAGCGGCTCGTCCAGCGCGACGACGTGCAGATCGTGGACGTCTGCACGCCCGGCGACTCGCACGCCGAGATCGCGATCGCGGCGCTGGCCGCGGGCAAGCACGTCATCTGCGAGAAACCGCTGGCCAACACGGTCGCCGAGGCCGAGGCGATGGCGGAGGCGGCCCGGGAGGCGGCGGCGCGGGGCGTGCGCGCGATGGTCGCCTTCAACTACCGGCGGGTCCCGGCGGTGGCGCTGGCCCGGCGGTTCGTGGCCGAGGGGAGGCTGGGGGAAGTGCGCCACGTCCGGGCGCAGTACCTCCAGGACTGGATCGCGGACCCGGAGTTCCCGCTGGTCTGGCGGTTGCGCCGGGACCGCGCGGGCTCGGGCGCGCTCGGCGACATCGGGGCGCACATCGTGGACACCGCCCAGTTCGTCACCGGCCGGAACCTGGTGGGCGTCTCGGCGCTAACCGAGACGTTCGTCCGGGAGCGCCCGCTGGCGGACGCCTCGGAGGGCCTCGCGGGTGGGAGCCGTACCGGGGAGAAGGGGACGGTCGACGTCGACGACGCCGCGCTGTTCATCGGGCGGCTGGAGGGCGGGGCGCTGGCCTCGTTCGAGGCCACCCGTTTCGCCGCCGGGCGCAAGAACGCGCTGCGGATCGAGGTCAACGGCTCGAAGGGGAGCCTGGCCTTCGACTTCGAGGCGATGAACGAGCTGTGGTTCCACGACCACACGCTCGACGGGGCCGAGGCGGGCTTCCGGCGGATCATGGTCACCGAGCCCGGCCACCCGTACGCGGGGGCCTGGTGGCCGCCGGGGCACGGGCTCGGCTACGAGCACACCTTCACCCACGAGGTGAAGGACTTCCTGGAGGCGGTCGCCGCCGGCACCGACCCCGCGCCGTCCTTCGAGGACGGGCTGCGGGTGCAGCGGGTGCTGGCGGCGGTCGAGGCGAGCGCGGCCGACGAGAGCCGCTGGACGGTGGTGTGAGATGAGCAGGCCGATCACGTTGTTCACCGGCCAGTGGGCCGACCTGCCCTTCGAGGAGGTCTGCCGGCTGGCCGCCGAGTGGGGCTACGACGGGCTGGAGATCGCCTGCTGGGGCGACCACTTCGAGGTCGACAAGGCCCTGGCGGACGACTCCTATGTCGGGCGGAAGCTGGAGACGCTCGCCAAGTACGACCTGAAGGTGTGGGCGGTCTCCAACCACCTCGTCGGCCAGGCGGTCTGCGACCACCCGATCGACGAGCGGCACCGGGCCATCCTGCCCGCGCGGATCTGGGGCTCCGGGGACCCCGAGGAGGTGCGGCGGGCGGCGGCCGAGGAGATGAAGGACACCGCGCGGGCCGCGGCGAAGCTGGGCGTGGACACGGTCGTGGGCTTCACCGGGTCGTCGATCTGGCACACGGTCGCGATGTTCCCGCCGGTGCCGGCGTCGATGGTGGAGGCGGGCTACGCCGACTTCGCCGACCGGTGGAACCCGATCCTGGACGTGTTCGACGAGGTCGGGGTCCGCTTCGCGCACGAGGTGCACCCGAGCGAGATCGCCTACGACTACCACACGACGGTGCGGACCCTGGAGGCGATCGGCCGCCGGGAGGCGTTCGGGCTGAACTGGGACCCGTCCCACATGGTCTGGCAGGACCTGGACCCGGTCGGCTTCATCCTGGACTTCGCCGACCGGATCTACCACGTGGACTGCAAGGACGCCAAGGTCAGGTGCGGCGACGGGCGGCGCGGGCGGCTCGCCTCCCACCTGCCCTGGGCGGACCTGCGGCGCGGCTGGGACTTCGTCTCCACCGGGCGCGGGGACGTGCCCTGGGAGGACTGCTTCCGGGCGCTGAACTCCATCGGGTACGGCGGGCCGATCTCGATCGAGTGGGAGGACGCCGGGATGGACCGCCTGGACGGCGCGCCCGAGGCGCTGGACTTCGTCCGGCGGCTCAACGCCATCACGCCCCCGGCGGCCTCGTTCGACGCGGCCTTCAGCGGGGAGTGAGCGGAACCGGGCCCCCGCCCGGATCGCTCACCTGTCGAAATCGGCGGTGCGGCACCGGGACGGCCCCCGCCGTCAGGTCCGCCGGGCCGCACTGCTCCGAATCAGGCAGAACGGGTGCCCGGCCGGGTCGAGCATGACGACCAGGTCGGGATCGTCCGGGTCCTGATGCCGAGCCGGCCCGGCTCCCAGCGGCAGCAGCTGCTGCGCGGCGGCGTGAGGATCCTCGACGACATACTCGAAGTGCGAGTGCAGCGGCACTTCGGGCGAAGGCCACGTCGGGGGCCGGTAGTCCGGAACGGCCCGGAATATGATCAATCGGCCCTCGGCGTCCACGTGTGCCTCGTCAGCGGTCTGTCGTGTCACCTCTCCACCGAGCAGTACCGCGTAGAAATCCGCCATGACGCTCGGATCGGGACAGTCGACCGTCAGGGCCATCCACTCGACCAGCCCCGGCCGTCGTTGATCGTTTCTCATATGACCATCCTGCCGTCCCATGGGCTGCCATGAGTGAGGCATCGCGGTACGGATGGTCGGGCAAGCGTGGTTGCGCATGCCATTTCGCCGGCCACAGGTTACACTTATTTCAGATATGTCCGCAGGAGGTGATCGTGTCCCGTGCCGGGGTTCTCGCCCACGCAGTCCGGATCGAGGCCGATCATGAGGATCGCGAGTTGCTCGCCCATCTCGAGACGGTCGCCCAGCATGCGCAGCTCGTGTTGCGCGGAGACGACGGCCGTGATGTCGTGCTGCCCGAATCGCTCGTGAGTCTCGTGCTCGCCGCGGCTCACGATCTCGCGAAGGGGAATGCCGTCTTCGCCCTGCCGGTGGAGACCCGGCTGACTCCGAACGAGGCCGCACAGCTACTCGGCCTGTCGCGCCCCTTCGTCGCCCGGCTGCTCGACGAGGGTGAAATCCCTTCGCAGCACTTGCCCGGTAGTCGTCATCGACTGGTCCGTCTTGCCGACGTCCTGGAGTTCCAGGCCCTCCGCGAGCGCCGTGCCGAGGGCCGCCGCAGGATCATGGAGATCGTTGAAGAGGAGGATCCGCCCTACTGACCTCCGGAGGGACTGACCATGGCGCGGGTCTTCGTCGATACGAACGTGCTGTTTCCGTTCTCGCTCATGGACTTGATGCTCGCCCTGGCCGAGGACGCGGTGCACACTGTGCTGGTCGCCGATCATCAGGAGATCGAGTCGTACGCGGGGGACCGGACCGGACACAACGGCCGCCATCCACATGAAGGTGATGACTTGCTTCGGTAGGGACTGGTCCACGGACTGCATGCCCCACTGCCGGCCGAGCTGTCAGGGGTACCGCGGGCCGTAGCACCGTGGACCATCAGGGGCGGTAGGCGTCCCGGCGGTGTTTGATCGTCTGGATCGACACGGTGTGCTTGTCCTCGTCGATGCGGTAGACGACTCGGTAGGTCCCCCGCCGGGCGACGTGCAGGCCGTCGTACGGCTCCTGGAGAGGTTTGCCGACACGCCACGGCTCCCGTAAGGCGTCCCGCGGTGTCCGTCTGCGGATGAACGCCTCCGGGTCCGGGCCGGTTCCCGCGCGGCCCGGTGCGCCCGGTCCGGTTCCCGCACCGGAACCGGCCGGAGCCGGGCCGCGTGCCTCGCCGGGAACGCGGACCGGCGGTCCGGGCGGGTCAGGCGCGCTGCCACAGGGAGGGGACGTTCGGCGGCTCCCATCCGGTCTGCGCGGTGTGCGCCTGGAGGCAGCGGTAGGTCGCGCCCCCGTAGGCGACCCGGTCCCCGGCGGCGTAGGCCGTACCGGCCCGCCAGGTCCCGCCGGGCGGCGTGCTCGGCGACGGGCTGGTCGTGGGCGTCCCGGCGACGTCGAGCACGAAGTCGAACGTCCCCTCCCGCACGCCCCCGGCCGTGCGCACGTTCATCAGCAGCGACGGGTCGAAGATGGTGTCGGTGTTGTTGCGCGGCTCGCCGGGGAAGTAGAGCTGGGTGGTCAGGATCCGCGACTGGCCCGGCGCCTGGAGCTTGACGTGGATGTGCCGCGTCCGCCCCGGGTAGAGACCGGGGACGATGGTGGTCAGCCGGTACGACCCGTCCGCGCCGGTGAACAGGTGGCCGCGCAGGGTGAACCGGACGTTGTCGTAGTTGCCGGAGTTGTCGGCCTGCCAGAAGTCCATGAGCACCCGGCTCAGCGGGCGGCACGCGCGGTCGAAGACGTGGCCGCTGACGACCAGCCGGGTACCGGACACCCCGGCGGTGAGATCGTCGCGCTCGGGGGAGTTCGGCTTGAAGTACGGTCCCTCGGTCTGGGCCACGGTCGTCCTGCCGGGGGTGCAGGCCAGCGGCGCGTCCGCCGGGGCCGCCGACGCGGCGCCCGCGCGGGAGGCGGCGCCGGCCACCGCCGGCGCGGCCAGAGCGCCCAGGCCCACCGCGGTGATGAACCTCTTACGGCTGAGGCCGGGCTGCTCGCCGGCCCGGTGCGGGTTCTCGCTCATCGTGCTCCTTGTCGGGGGAGGGGGCGGGGGACGGGCCGCGTCGGAGGCCGCGGCGGCCCGTCCCTGACGTGTATATCCACCGCGTCCGCCGCGGACGTGGCCGCGCGTGCCAGGGTGTTGGCGTGGAGCGCCGGGCCGCCGCGGCCCTTCCCCCGGCGGGGGCCGGTCGTTCCATAACCCGTGACGGGGACACGGATGGGATTTCCGGCGCCCGGCTCGGGGGGAGAGGCTGGGCGGGCCGCGACCGGCGGCACCGGAAGGCTCAGCGGGACGCTCGGAGAGCCCACGAGACCGGGGAGGGGCCATGCCCACCTTCGTCAGCACGGCCGGCACGCCGGCCCGGGAGCAGGCCGCGTTCTGGCGGGACGTCGTGTCACGGGCCTTCGGCCCGCTGGAGCTGCGGACCGACGACCGGGAGGGGTTCGCGGGCCGGATCGTGGGCCGTACCCTGGGCCCGGTCCAGGTCAGCGACGTGCGCGCGCCCGCCCACGTGGTGAGCCGCGCCGCGCGGCACGGCCTGCGGGACGGCATGGAGCACTACAAGCTGTCCCTGCTGCTGCGCGGTTCGGGGGTGGTCGAGCAGGCGGGCAGGCACGTCGAGGTCGGCTCCGGCGACCTGGTGCTCTACGATCTGGCCCGCCCGGTCAGGTTCGCGCTCCAGGACCACCACCTGCTGGCCCTGACCATCCCCCGGTCCGTGATCCTGCTGCCGCCCGCGCGGGTGGCGGAACTGGCGGGCACGCTGCTGGGCAGCAGGGAGGGCCCGGGGAGCCTGGCGGTCTCCTTCCTGAGCGCACTGGCGGTCCACGGCGGTCCGGCGGACGGCCCGTACGGCGTGCACTTCGGCGAGGCCCTGGTCAACGTGGTGACCGGGGCGCTGTGCGAGCGGCTCGACGGCACACCGCCGCCCGGCGGCGCGCACGCCGAGGCGTACGCGCGGATCGTGGACTGGATCGAGCGGAACCTGCACCGCCCCGATCTGTCCCCGGCCGTCATCGCGCAGGCCCATCACGTCTCGGTCCGCCAGCTCCACCGGATCTTCCAGGCGGCGGGCGGCACGGTGACCGCGCACGTGCGCGCCCGCCGCCTGGACCACTGCCGCCGGGAGCTGGCCGCCGCGGGGCCCCGCGGCGAGGGGGTGGGGGAGATCGCCGCCCGCTGGGGCTTCACCGACGCCACCTCGTTCAGCCGGGCCTTCCGCCGGGCCTACGGCCGCGCGCCGCGCGACTGGCGGGACCGGCGGGACTGAGGGGGAGGGCCCGCCCGGCCGGCTCGCGGCCGGGTGATCCGGACAGGACAGTGACGGGGCCTCTGGTCAGGATCCCATGAGGTCGCGTGCCGCGTCCGGTGAGTGCGGACGAACGCCTCCCGGACGGAGCCGGCAGATCGGGTTGAAGACACCGTGGTCGGTCAGGCCGAGAACCAGGCTCCACCGGGAGGCGTTCCCCTGCATGCTCACTGTCAGTCCAGGACGACGACCTGGCGCAGGACCTCGCCGCCGCGCAGGGCCGCGACGGCGTCGTTGAGGTCGGCGAGCCTGATCCGGGAGCTGATCATGCTCTCCAGGTCGAGCTTGCCGGCCTTGTACAGCCCGGCGAGGAACGGGAAGTCCCGGCGGACGTCCGAGCCGCCGTACATCGAGCTGAGGATGTTCTTGCCCTCGAACAGCAGGCTGAAGGCGCTCAGCGGGACGGTGTCGTCCATCGCGCCCGCGCCGACGACGATCATGTCGCCGCCGCGGCGGGTCGCCTGCCAGGCGGTCATGATCGCGGCGGACTTGCCGACGGCCTCGAAGCCGTAGTCGAAGCCCCGGCCCCCGGTCAGCGTGCCGATCGCGTCCATCAGCTGGTCGGGCGTGACCGCGTGGGTGGCGCCGACCTTCTCGGCCAGCTCGTGCTTGGACTCCAGCGGGTCGATCGCCAGGATCGTGGTGGCCCCGGAGATCCGGGCTCCCTGGATGATCGACAGGCCGATCCCGCCGCAGCCGACCACGGCCACGGTCGAGCCCGCGCGGACCCTGGCGGTGTTGAGCGCCGCGCCGACGCCGGTGGTGACGCCGCAGCCGATCAGCGCCGCCACCTCGAAGGGCACGTCGGGGTCGACCTTGACCGCGCCCTGCCAGGGCACGACGATCTCCTCGCACCAGGTGCCGCAGCCGGCCATGCCGAACGCCGGGGTGTCGCCGCCGTAGCGGAAGCGGGCGTTGACGAAGCTGTCCATGACGTAGGTCATGCACAGGAACGGCTGGTTCACCAGGCAGTTGGAGCAGGTGCCGCAGGCCGGGGTCCAGTTGACGATGACGTGGTCGCCGGGCTGGACCGTGGTCACGTGGTCGCCGACCTCGACGACCTCGCCCGCGCCCTCGTGCCCGGGGATGACCGGGAGCGGCATCGGCAGCACGCCGCTCAGCACCGACAGGTCGGAGTGGCAGACGCCGGTGGCCCTGACCTTGATCCGGACGTCCGCCGGGCCCACCGGGGCCAGGGTGAAGTCGTCGCGGATGTCGAGCTTGTCGTCGCCGACGGCGTGGAGCAGCGCACCGCGCATGGGGGCCTCCTGGGTCCTGGGTCCGGGGTTATGCCGTCTCCTCGGGGGTCTCCTCGAGGGAGAGGGCGGCTTTGGGGCAGGACCGCACGGCGTGCCGGACGCGGTCCATCATCTCCGGCGGCGGCTCAGGCAGCAGCACGTGCAGCTGGTCGTCGTCGTCGACGTCGAAGACCTCCGGGGCGAGTCCCATGCAGACGGCGTTGGCCTCGCAGACCAGATAGTCGACTTTGATCTTCATGAGCGTGAACCTCCTCAACCGGATTGGATCGGCGTGCCGAGCTTACGGTGGTCCCAGGAGACCACCCGGGTGGGCTCGACGACGAACGCGACCCTTTTCCGGCCGGTGTGGGCGACGTACTCGGAGACGAGCTCCTCGGAGTCCGGCATCCCGGCCATCCGCCGGGTCACGCCCATGCCGACGCGCAGCACGCCCTCCGGGTCGCCGATCGTGCGCGCGACGCCGTACACCAGGACTCCGCGCAGCTCGGCGTAGTCGTCCCCGGCCTCGATGAGGCAGCTCACCCGGGCGTCCCGCTGGATGTTGCGGGTCTTCTGGGCCTTGCCGTAGGTCCAGAAGGCGATCTTCCCCTCGTCCAGCCCGTAGAACATGGTGACCATGTGGGGCATGCCGTCCGGGTTGATCGTGCCGAGCTGGAGCTTCCGCGACTCCGCGATGAAGGCGGTGACCTCGTCGTCGGACATCGCTATGCGCGCGCGCTGATTCACGGTGCAAAGTAGAACATGTTCCACAAGGCCCGGCAAGAGTCGTTCCGAATGTAGTTCGGCGTGGGTAGGCTGCTCGGATGAGCAACGCCACCGGGCCCTCCGACCTGCCCGCGGACCCGCGCCCCGGCACGCCGCCGAGCATGCCCGCGGACCTGCTGCAGGCCGCCCACCGCGCCAAGGGGTTCATGCCCCGGGCCGAGGGGATCGCCCTGTTCGAGACCGCCGCCGAGTACGGCTCGCGCGGGCCGATCTGCGAGATCGGCACCTACTGCGGGAAGTCCGCCGTCTACCTCGGCGCGGGCGCCCGCCTGTCCGGCTCCGTCGTCCTGACCGTGGACCACCACCGGGGCTCGGAGGAGATCCAGCCGGGCTGGGCCCACCACGACCCCACGCTGGTCGACCCCCGCTTCGGCAAGATGGACTCCCTGCCCACCTTCCGCTGCACGATCGCCGCGGCCGGGCTGGAGGAGGAGGTCATCGCGATCGTCGGCAGGTCCGAGCGGGTCGCCGAGCTGTGGAACACCCCGCTGGGGATGCTGTTCATCGACGGCGGCCACTCCGAGGAGCCGGTCACCAAGGACTACGAGGGCTGGGCCCCGCACGTGGTGCAGGGCGGCGCGCTGGTCTTCCACGACATCTACCCCGACCCGGCCGACGGCGGGCAGGCGCCGTACCGCGTCCACCAGAGGGCGCTGGCCTCCGGGGCGTTCAAGGAGGTCCGGCGGGAGGGCTCGCTCCGGGTGCTGGAGCGGATCGGCCCCGGCATCGGCTGACGGGCCCCGCCGGGTCAGCCGGGGGAGCGGGCGTGGCTGCAGCCGCAGGCCGCGGTGGGGCGGTCCGTCGCGTAGGCGCCCGCGTCGCGGAAGAGACCCGACGCGGGGGTGAGGCCGTACAGCGCGTCGGCGGCGAGCACGACGGCGGCCGCGGTGTAGGCCGAGCGCTCGTGCGGGAACCACTTCTCGTTCACGAACTGCCAGCCGGTCCAGTAGGACCCGTCCTCGTGCCGCAGGTGCTGCATGTCGGTGAAGAGCTTCTCGGCCCGGTCCCGGTCGCCCAGCGCGTCCAGCGCCAGCACCAGCTCGCACGTCTCCGCGCCGGTCACCCAGGGCTGGTCGGAGACGCAGCGGATGCCCAGGCCCGGTTCGACGAACGTGTCCCACTCCTCGGCCAGCCGGGCGTGGGCCGCCGGACCGCGCAGGGCGCCGCCGAGGATCGGGTAGTACCAGTCCATCGAGAAGCGGCTCTTGTCGGCGAACGCCTCGGGATGGGCGGCCAGCACGTGGCCGAGCTGGTCGGCCGCGAGCTCCCAGTCGGGCTGCGGGTCGCCCAGGTGCTCGCCGAGCAGCACGCCGCAGCGCAGGCCCTGGTGGATGGAGGCGCAGCCGGTCAGCAGGGCGTAGGAGGCCGCCCGGCCGTCCGCGGCCCGCTCCCAGACGATCTCGCCCCGGGTGGTCTGCAGGCCGACCGTGAAGTCGAGGGCGGAGCGCACGACGGGCCACATCTCGCGGGCGAAGCCCTCGTCGCCGGTGACCAGCAGCTCGTGCCAGACGCCGACCGCGACGTAGGCCGCGTGGTTGGACTCCCCGCCGTGCTCGACGGCCCTGCCCCCGACCAGCTTCATCGGCCAGGACCCGTCGGCCCGCTGGGTGCGGACCAGCCAGTCGTAGCCCCTGCGGACCGGCTCGGCCAGTCCGGCCACGCTCATCGCCATCAGGCACTCGACGTGGTTCCAGGCGTCCACGTGGCCCTCGGGCCAGGGGACGCCGCCGTCGGCCTCCTGCACGGCCGCGATGCTGCCCGCGGTCTGCGCGACCCGCTGCCGGTCCACGGCTCAGGCGGGCTTCCGGACGTAGAGCACGACGCTCTTGCCGATGAGCGGGTTGAGCAGCGCTTCGGCGATGCGGGTGGCGGCCGGGCGCTTCATGATGTCCCAGACGAGGATCTCGTGGTACGCCTTGGCCAGCGGGTGGTCGTCGTTGTTCACGCCGACGGCGCACTTGATCCACCAGTACGGCGCGTGCAGGCCGTGGGCGTGGTGGTGCGGGCCGATGACGAACCCGGTGGCCTTGAGCTTCGCGCCGAGCTCGGCGAGCGTGTAGATCCGCACGTGCCCGCCGGGGGCGGTGTGGTAGTCCTCGTCCAGCGCCCAGCAGATCCGCTCGGGCAGGAAGCTCGGCACCGTGACCGCGGCCAGGCCGCCCGGCTTGAGCACCCGGAAGATCTCCCGCATCGCCGCCATGTCGTCGGGGATGTGCTCCAGGACCTCGGCGGCGATCACCCGGTCGAAGCTGGCGTCCTCGAACGGCATGTCCAGCGCGTCGCCGGTCACCGTCTCGGCGGTCGCCTCGTCGGGCACCTCGCCGGCCTGCTCCATCGCGGCGAACATGGTCGCCACGCCCTTCAGCTCCTCGGCGTCCATGTCGAAGGCCACCACGTCGGCGCCCCGGCGCAGCACCTCGAAGGCGTGCCGCCCGCCGCCGCAGCCGAGATCGAGGACTCGGGTCCCGGGCCCGACGGGCAACCGGCCGAAGTCGACAGTCAGCACTTGCCGCTCCTTGCAGAGATCCAGCTGGGAAAGGGGTCGATCAGGTCGTGCGGGTCGTGCGGGTCGCGGCGTGGGCCTGGATGGCCTCGCGGTAGGCCTCCACGGTCCGCTGCGCGACGACCTTCCAGGTGTAGCGCTCCATGGCGCGCTCGTAGCCGCGCCGGCCGACCTCGGCCCGCTCCTCGGGGGAGTCGTGCAGGCGGCGCAGCGCGGCGGCCAGCTCCTCGGGGTCGCCGGGGGCGACCTGCACCGCGGCGTCGCCGACGACCTCCGGCAGCGCGCCGGTCCGCGAGGCGACGAGCGGGGTCCCGCAGGCCATGTGCTCGACGGCCGGGAGCGAGAAGCCCTCGTAGAGCGAGGGGACGACCGCGATCTCCGAGGTGGCGATCAGCTCGCCCAGCTCGGTGTCGGAGATGCCGTGCACGAACCGGACTCGGTCGGCCAGGGAGAGCTCGGCCACCAGCTTCTCGGTCGGGCCGCCCGGGGTCGGCCTGCTCACCACGGTCAGGTTCACGTCGCGCTCGGTGGCGAGCTTGGCCACCGCGCGCAGCAGCGTCGCCACGCCCTTCATCGGCGAGTCGGCGCTGGCCACCGCGACGATCGAGCCGGGACGCTTGGGCAGCTCCGGGCGCGGGTGGAAGTAGCGGGTGTCCACGCCCAGCGGGATGAGCCGCATGTTGGCCTGCGGGACGTTGAAGTCGCGGTGGATGTCGGCGAGGGAGGACTCGCTGACGGTCAGGATCGGGTTCAGCCGCGGGGCGACCTTGGCCTGCATGCGCACGAAGCCGTACCAGCGCCGCATCGAGAACTGCTTGCGCAGCGGGGCGGCCTTGAGCTCGATCCGCCGGTCCACGCTGATCGGGTGGTGGATGGTGCCGACCACCGGGAAGAGCTTCTGGATGCCGAGCAGGCCGTACCCGAGCGTCTGGTTGTCCTGGACGACATCGAAGTCGCCGACCCGCTTGGCCAGCTCGCGGCGGGCGCGCAGGCTGAAGGTCAGCGGCTCGGGGAACCCGGCGGTCCACATGGTCGCGACCTCGAGCACGTCGATCCAGTCGCGGAACTCGCGCAGCCCCGGGGTGCGGAACGGGTCCTCGTCGCGATAGAGGTCGAGGCTGGGGACCTTGGTGAGGACGACCCCCTCGTCGAGCTCGGGGTAGGGCTGGCCGGAGAAGACCTCGACGCGGTGGCCGAGGGCGACCAGCTCACGGCTGAGGTGGCGCAGGTAGACCCCCTGGCCGCCGCAGGTCGGCTTGCTCCGGTAGGACAGCAGAGCGATCCGCAGCGAGTCCGCACCTGGCACGGCAACCCCTTCCTCACCCTGTCCGGGTGAGGACAGGTACCGTGAAAGATGACCTTAGACCTCGGACCCTACCATTCGGTAGGTCTCACCCTTCTAATGTGGAATTGTGCTCAGTGTCACTTTCATGGCATACGAGCTGCGACGTTGGCGCGACCGATCGCAATTCGGTGAAACGGGTTCTAGTGACACGCCGCCCGGTATGGTGCCCATAACAGGGCAGGGCGGTACATTCGCCAGTCAACGGCACACTGTCCGGGTAGGACCCGGTCCGGGAGCAAGCCCCGCCCGACGAGCAAGGAGGACGCGTTGGCCAGGCGCGCGCTGATCACCGGCATCACCGGGCAGGACGGTTCCTACCTGGCCGAATGCCTGCTGGACGAGGGCTACGAGGTCTGGGGGCTCGTCCGGGGGCAGGCCAACCCGCGCGTCTCCCGGGTGCGCAGGCTCCTGCAGGACGTCCAGCTGGTCCGCGGCGACCTGCTCGACCAGGGCTCGCTCATCTCCGCGGTGGAGAAGGTCCAGCCCGACGAGGTCTACAACCTGGGCGCCATCTCGTTCGTGCCGATGTCGTGGGAGCAGGCCGAGCTGACCGCCGAGGTCACCGGCATGGGCGTGCTGCGCATGCTGGAGGCCATCCGCGTCTGCTCGGGGATCTCCTCCTCGCGGACCGTCAACGGCTCCGGCCAGATCCGGTTCTACCAGGCGTCGTCCTCGGAGATGTTCGGGCAGGTCCGGGAGACCCCGCAGGCGGAGACCACCCCGTTCCACCCCCGCTCGCCGTACGGCGTGGCCAAGGCCTACGGCCACTTCCTGACGCAGAACTACCGCGAGTCCTACGGGATGTTCGCGGTCAGCGGCATCCTGTTCAACCACGAGTCGCCGCGCCGCGGCGCCGAGTTCGTCACCCGCAAGGTCTCCCTCGGCGTGGCCCGCATCAAGCTCGGCCTGGCCTCCGAGCTCCGCCTGGGCAACCTGGAGGCCCGCCGCGACTGGGGCTACGCCGGCGACTACGTCCGGGCGATGCACCTGATGCTCCAGGCCGAGACGCCCGAGGACTACGTCATCGGCACCGGCCGGACCCAGTCGGTGCGGGAGCTCGTCGAGGCGGCGTTCTCCGCCGCGGGCCTCGACTGGGAGCGCTACGTCGTCTGCGACCAGGCCCTGCACCGCCCGGCCGAGGTCGACCTGCTCTGCGCCGACCCGAAGAAGGCCCGCGTCCAGCTCGGCTGGGAGCCCTCGGTCTCCTTCGAGGAACTGGTCGCCATGATGGTCGAGGCCGACGTCAAGCTCCTGTCCGAGGGCGGCGACCCCGACCAGGACTCCTCCTGGCCCTGAGCGCCGCCCGGCTTTCGAATGGCGGGCGCCTTCCCACGGAGCGCGCTGATCGGCGTTGCCGATGGCCGGGCACCTGGCGATCCGCCCTCGTGCCGCCGTCGCATATGCGAGCGGGCGCCGGGCTTCCGCGCCAGGATCATCGCCCTGCCCTATGGAGGCGGAGCCGCCCTGGTCACGGCAGGTGACCCGTGAGCGGTCAGCTGACCTTGAGCTGCTCGTCGCCGAAATCGGCGATCAGCTTAAGCGTGCCGCCGAGGGCGGCGACATAGCGGTCCAGGACCTCGCGGGTCGACACGTCGCCCTTCTCGATCTGGGACACCCGGGCCACGGAGATGCCCATGCGATCGGCGACCTGGGCTTGGGTGAGACCTCGGCGCTTGCGCATCTCGCTCAGCCGCCAGCCTTGTGCCTGGGCGCGCAACTGCTGCACTTCGGTCTCGAACCGCTCCGGGCCGCCTGCGGTTTCGATCGCCTGCTCCAGATGGCCGCTCTCGCGCCATCTGCGGTAGTTGCTCATCGGCCCATCTCCTTCTGCCGCTCCACCAGGTAGAGGTCGTACAGCCGTTCGGCTCGCGGGATCGCCGTCCGGTACCAGCGTTGCCAGTTACCCGCCTTGTCGCCGGCCACCAGCAAGATTGCCGCTCTCCAGGGATCGAAGACGAACAGGATGCGGATCTCGCTACGGCCGGTGGAACCCGGTCTCAGCTCCTTCATGTCGGGAATCGTGGAACCTGTGACGGTGTCCACGAGCGGACGACCCTCTGCCGGGCCATTGCGTTCCAATATCAAGATCGCTTGGTTGACCGGCTTGCGGGAAGCGTGGTCGGTCTCGCTGAGAGGGGTCTCAGCGGTCCTCAGCTCCGGCTCAGCCGGGCTCAGCGTCTCCTCAGGGGGGTTCGGGCAGCGTGGCGGGTGATCCCCGCAGGAGGGGTTCCGCCACCAGGAGGTCATCGTGCCCGTCCATGTCACGCGTCCCGCGGGTCCGGAGGAGGTTCTCGCCGGTCCGGCCGTCTCCGCCGGGCTCCGGCGGGTGGAGAGGCGCCTGCGGAGCCTGAGCGCCTCGTCCCGGCTGCCGTCCGTCAGCCGCGCGGTCACCCGGATCACCGGGGCCGGGGGCAAGCGGCTGCGGCCCGCGCTGACCCTGGCGGCGGCACTCGCCCTGGGCGGGCGGATCGACCGGCGGACGGTGACCGCGGCGGCGTGCGTGGAGCTCGTCCACGCGGGGTCGCTGGTCCACGACGACCTGATGGACGGGGCGGCCGAGCGCCGCGGCGTGCGGACCCTCAACGCCGAGCTGGGCGACGCCCGGGCGCTGGTGGTGGGCGACTTCATGCTGGCCAGGGCCGCGCTGACCGCGCTCTCCTCGCTCTCCAGGCCGGTGGCCGAGACGCTGGCCGCCACCGTCGTCGAGCTGGCCGAGGGCCAGTTCCAGGAGGCGGCCGAGCTCTTCGACGCCGGCCGCACCCCCGAGAGCGCCCTGTGCTCCGTCCGCCGCAAGACGGCCTCCCTGTTCCGGGCGAGCTGCCTGGTCGCGCACCCGGACGGGCAGGCCCTGGCGGAGTACGGCGAGCGGTTCGGCATGATGTTCCAGATCCTGGACGACCTGCTGGACCTGGGCTCCACCGCGGAGCTGCTCGGCAAACCCGCCGGCAACGACCTGCGGCAGGGCGTCTACACCCTGCCGCTGCTCACGGCCGTGCGGGGGGAGTGCGCCGATCTGCGCCCGTTCCTGGGGCGGCGGCTGACCGAGGACGAGATCGGAGCCGTCCTGGCCCGGCTCAGGGCGGGCTCCATGGCGGAGGAGACGATCGCGCACTGCCGCGGCCTGGCGGCGGACGCCGTCGCCGCGCTGCCTTCCGGCATCGCCGACCCCGAGGCCGCCGAAGCCCTGCACCGCCTGCCGTACGCCTGCCTCGACAGGGCGGAGTCCCTGCTCCTCAGGTGAGGCCGGACCCCGCCGGCCGGGGCGGACCCCGCCGGCCGGGGCGGGGCCCGTCGGCGGGGGCGGGACCTGTCGGTCGGGGCGGGGCCCGTCAACCGAGCCGGGCCCGTCGGGTGAGGCCGGATCCCGTCAGCCGAGGTCGACCGGGAGCTCCTTGATGCCGTTGATGAAGTTGGAGCGCAGGCGGCGGGCCGGGCCGGTCTGGGAGATCTTCGGCAGCCGCTCGGCCAGCACCTCGAACAGGACCCGGAGCTCCAGCTTGGCGAGGTGGTTGCCGAGGCAGAAGTGGGCCCCTCCGCCGCCGAAGCCGATGTGCGGGTTGGGGTCGCGGCCGATGTCGAAGACGCCGGGGGAGTCGAACACGGACTCGTCGCGGTTGGCCGAGCCGTAGAAGACCACGACCTTGTCGTTCTCGCGGACCTGCCGGTCCCCGATCACCGTGTCGGCGGTCGCCGTGCGGCGGAAGAGGTTGACCGGCGAGACCCAGCGGACGATCTCGTCGGCCGCGGCGGGCGCCAGCGCCGGCTCGGACACCAGGCGGGACCACTGCTCGGGGTGCTCGAAGAGCGCCAGCATGCCGCCGGAGGCCGCGTTGCGGGTCGTCTCGTTGCCCGCGACCACCAGGAGCAGCACGAACAGGTCGAACTCGTTCTCGTCGAGCGCCTCGCCGTCCTCGGCGGGCTGCAGGAGCCTGGTGATGATGTCGTCGCGCGGCTCCGCGCGCCGCTGGGCGGCCAGGGCGTTGGCGTAGGCGTAGACCTCCGAGGCCGCGTCGCGTCCCTGCGACGGGTCGGCCGCGTAGTCCGGGTCCTCGGCGCCGATCATCTGGTTGGACCAGGTGAAGAGCTTGTCGCGGTCCTCGACGGGCGCGCCGAGCAGCTCGCAGATGACGTAGAGCGGGAGCGGGGCGGCGATGTCCCGGACGAAGTCGACCGGGCCGCGGCCCCTGGCCTCGTCCACCAGGTCGTGGCAGATGTCGCGGATGTGCTGCTCCAGCCGCCCGATGACCCGCGGGGTGAAGCCCCGGTTGACCAGGGAGCGCCGCCGGGTGTGCTCCGGGGGGTCCTGGTTGAGCATCATCATCCGCTGGAGCTCGCGCTCCTCCTCGGGCATCTCGTTGATCAGCGCGAGCTTGCGGTGGGAGGAGAACAGATCGGAACGGCGGGAGACGTGGACCACGTCGGCGTGCCGGGTCACCGCCCAGAATCCGGGACCGTCGGGGTCGGGGTGCCAGTGGACGGGGTCGTTGGCGCGCAGCCAGGAGAACTGCTCGTGGGGAGGCCCGTGCTTCGCGTAGAAGTCCTGGTCGATGACGTTGATGTCCATCTGCTCTCCCATGCGGGCCGTACGGGCGGCTTCCCCGGCGTCCTGCGCGGCATCGGGACGCGGTCCGGCCGCGTCCCGACCGGCGGTGCATCCGGGGATCACTGATCGATCACTTGGCCGAACACGTTTCTGAAACGTGTTCTATTACGGTCCGGGGGGAGAGTCAAGGGCGGGGCCGCTGGTTGTCCCGTCCCGGACTCGTCCGGTCGCGTGACGCCGCCCTACCCGTACGGCGCCGCCTTATCCGCCGGCCGGGGCGCCGGAGCCGTGATCGGCTAGGCTCCCGCCGGGCGGCGGGAGCCGTACCCGGGCATCTCCCGCGGAACGGAGCACGTGGTGGGCATCAGCGCGGACATCGGCAGGTACGGCTTCGGCACCGGACCCATCGGCAACCTGTTCACCGCGGTGGACGACGAGACGGCACGGGCGGCGGTGGACGCCGCCTACGAGGCCGGGATCCGGCTGTTCGACACCGCGCCGCACTACGGGCTCGGCCTGGCGGAGCGGCGGCTCGGCGCGGCCCTGGCGGGCCGTCCCCGCGACTCCTACACGCTCTCCACCAAGGTGGGCCGCCTGCTCGTGCCGTCGTCGGGAGGCGGCAGGGACCCGGAGGGCTTCGACGTCCCCGCGGACCTGCGCCGGGTCCGGGACTACTCCCGTGACGGGGTGCGCCGGTCGCTGGAGGAGAGCCTGGGGCGGCTCGGTCTCGACCGGGTCGACATCGTGCTGATCCACGACCCGGACGACCACTGGGAGCAGGCCGTCTCCGAGGCGTACCCGGCCCTGGCCGAGCTGCGCGACCAGGGCGTCGTCGGGGCGATCGGGGCCGGCATGAACCAGTGGGAGATGCTCGCCCGGTTCGTCCGGGAGACGGACATGGACGTGGTGATGCTGGCGGGACGCCACACGCTGCTCGACCGGTCGGGCACGCGCGGGCTGCTCCCGCTCTGCGCGGAGCGCGGGGTCCGCGTGCTCGCGGCGGGGGTGTTCAACAGCGGCCTGCTGGCCACCCACGACGCCTCCGGCACCTACGACTACGCCCCCGCCCCCGGGCCGCTGCTGGCGCGCGCCCGCCGGATCGCCCGGGTCTGCGAACGCCACGGCGTCACCCTGCCCCAGGCGGCGCTGGCCTTCCCGCTCCGCCATCCGGCGGTCGCCTCCGTGGTCGCCGGGGCCCGCTCGGCCGCCGAGGTCGCCCGCAACGCCGCCCTGGCCGCCGCACCCGTCCCCGAGGACCTCTGGACCGACCTCGCCGCCGAGGGCCTCGTCGGCTGAGATGGAAGGCCGGGGCCGCCCCTCTCCTCGGGCCGGGTGAGGCGAGGTCCGGGAGGCGCCGCCGCTCGGTCGGGGCGGATGGGGCGAGGCCCGGAAGCGTCGCCCGCTCGGCCGAGGTCAGGTGAGGGCGTCGCGGAGCCACTCCTCGACGCCGGCGATGTGCACGGTGGCCCAGGCGCGGGCGACCTCCGGCTGGCGGGAGGCGATGGCCTCGCAGATCGCGGCGTGCTGCTCGCGGGTCCTGGCCAGGGCCCCCTCCTGGGTGAGCCCCCGCCAGACGCGGGCCCGGGTGGTCGGGCCGGACAGGCTCTCGATCAGGGAGCAGAGCACCGCGTTCCCCGAGCCCGCCGCGATGCGCCGGTGGAACTCCAGGTCGTTGGCGACGAGCTGCTCGACGCTCGGGTCCCCGGGCAGCGAGGCGAGGATCCCGCGCAGCTCGGCCACCCCGGCGTCGTCCATCCGGGCCGCGGCCATGGCGGTCGCCGCCGGTTCCAGGATCCGCCGGACCTGGAAGAACTGCAGCACGGTGTCGTCCTGGTGGAAGTCCACCACGAAGGACATGGCGTCCAGCAGCAGCCCCGGCTCCAGGCTGGTCACGTAGGTGCCGTCGCCCTGGCGCACGTCCAGCACGTTGATCAGGGCCAGCGCGCGGACCGCCTCGCGCAGGGAGTTGCGGGACAGGCCGAGCCGTTCGGCGAGATCGGCCTCCTTCGGCAGGCGGCTGCCCGGGGTGAGCTCGCCCGAGAGGATCATCTGCTTGATCTTGTCGATCGCGGCGTCGGTGACCGCCACGCTTCACCGTCCCAGACTCGCCCCTGCATCGGATGCCCAGGAGTTTAGGGGCCCGAGCGCGAGGGCGTCCGGAGGCGGCCGCGGTGACCGGGACCCGCCCGTGCGTCGTCCGGAACGCCGTCCGGGTCGCTCTCCGGAGCGTTCCGCGACCCGTTCCGGTCTCAGGCGGAGGGGGCGGCCGGGAAATCGGCGAACAGGCGGACGGCGGCGATCTCGATGCGCCACTGGATCTGGTCGTACGTCCGCCGCCCGCGCAGCATCTCCAGCAGCTCGTGGACCCAGACGCTCGCCAGTGATCCCGCCAGGGCGACCTGCTCCTCGGTCGCGCCGTCCGCGCCGGCTCCCTCTCCCGCCACGCGGACGAGCAGGCCCGCCATGCGCTCCCCGAACGGGGTCTCCACCTCGGTCATGATCAGCGAGCGGATGAGCGCGTCGGCGAGCTCGGGCTCGCGCATGAGGCCGCGGGTGGCCCGCATCAGCACGTCGACCGCACGGCCCGCCGGGGCCGAGGCGCTGGGCGGCCGGCGCTCGATGCTGCTCTCGAGCAGGTCGATCTCCTCGCCCACGACGGCGACGACCAGGTCCATCTTCGAGGGGAAGTAGCGGTAGAGCGTGCCCAGCGCGACACCCGCGCGCTCGGCGACGGTGCGCATCTGCATGGCCTCGACGCCGCCGCGCGAGGCGAGGGCCGCGGCGGCCTGGATGATGCGCTTGCGCCGCTGGTGCTGGCTCCTCGTGCGGACGCCGGTGGACGAGGGTTCGCCGTGCACGCCTGCCCCCTTGCTCGTGACGGATCCGGCGGTGCTCGGGGCGGACGTGCCGGTGAGACGCGGGGTGACCGGCGCCTCGATGGTCGTATGCGGAGTACGCATGAGAACACGTTATCTGATTCCCGTCTCTTCCGATGAGTTACCCGCCAGTCACAAACTCCCTGGCTCATCCATGAGATATGTCTCACGGCGGCATTCTGTGTGATGGTGAAAGTGAGCACTATGGACAGTTATTGGAATCTGTTCTAATTTCTGGTCGAGCGATTCGGGCACCACCGCCGGGAGGCGCCAGTGGACTTCACCCTTGACGAGGCACAGGAAGAGCTGCGCGGGCTGGCGGCGGGGCTGCTCGGGCGGGAGGCGGCCCCGGCCCGGCTCGAGGCGCACGAACGGAGCGGCGAGCCGTACGACGCGGGTCTGTGGCGGGCCCTCGCCCGGGCCGGGCTGCTCGGCGCGGTCCTCCCCGAGGAGGCGGGCGGCGCCGGGCTCGGGCCGGTGGAGCTGGCCGTGATCCTGCGCGAGGTCGGCGCCCACGTCGCCCCCGTCCCCGTCCAGCAGAGCCTGGTCGCCGCGATGACCGTCGCCGGGTACGGCTCGGCCGCGCAGCGCCGGGCGCTGGCCCCGCTGGCCGAGGGCGAACTGGTGCTGAGCGCGGCGCCGCGCGGCGCCGGCGCCGTCACGGCCCGGCGGACCCCGGGAGGCGGCTGGGTGCTCGACGGCCGCACCGGCGCCGTGCCCTACGCCGCCCAGGCGGACCGGGTGCTGGTCCCGGCCGCGGTGGGCGACGGCGGGACCGGGTTGTTCCTGGTCGGGCCCGGGGCGGCGGAGCTGCGGGCCGTACCCCTGCCGTCCGGGGAACCGGGGGCCGTGCTGGTGCTGGACGGCGCCCCCGCCGAGCCGGTCGGCCCGGACGGGGACGGGGAGGCGCCGCGGGGCCTGCGGCGCCTGGCCACCGCGGGGGCCGTGGCCACCGCCTCCGGCGTGCTGGCCGGGGCCCTGGCGCTGACCACCGGCTACATCGGGACGCGCAGGCAGTTCGGCCGGGCGCTGGCCGAGTTCCAGGCGGTGACCGTGCAGATCGCCGACGTCTACATCGCGGGCAGGGCCCTGGACGTGGCCCTCTGGTCGGGGGTCTGGCGGCTGGCGGAGGGGCCGCCCGAGGAGGCCGAGGCCGACCTGGCGGTGGGCGCGTTCACCGCGGCCGACGCCGGGTTGAAGGCCCTCTACACCTGCCAGCACCTGCACGGCGGGATCGGACTGGACGTGACCTACCCGCTGCACCGCTACTTCGCCTGGGCCAGGCACCAGGCCCACCTGCTGGGCGGGGCGGAGGCCCGGCTCGACGAGATCGGAGCGCTCGCCGGATGATGATCGACCTGACCGCGGAGCAGAAGCGGCTCCGCGACGAGCTGCGCGAGTACTTCCAGGGCTGCCTGACCGCCGAGGAGCGAGCGGAGATCGCCGCCGACCCGTTCGGCGAGGCCTACATGGAGCACTGCCGGCGCCTCGGCCGCGACGGCAGGCTCGGCCTGGGCTGGCCGAAGGAGTACGGCGGCGGCGGGTACGGCCCGCTGGAGCAGCAGATCTTCGCCAACGAGATCGCGCGCGCCGAGGTGCCCTACCCGCTCATCACCGTGCAGACCGTCGGCCCGACCCTCATGCAGCACGGCACGCGCGCGCAGAAGGACCTCTTCCTCCCGCGCATCCTGGCCGGGGAGTGCCACTTCGCGATCGGCTACAGCGAGCCCGAGGCGGGCACCGACCTGGCGTCCCTGCGCACCACGGCGGTCCTCGACGGCGACCACTACGTGGTCGACGGGCAGAAGACGTTCACCTCCGGCGCCCACCGCGCGCACCACATCTGGCTGGCCGCCCGGACCGACCCGGCGGCGAAGCGGCACCGCGGCATCACGATGATGGTCGTCGACTGCGCCGACCCCGGCTTCTCCTGGACGCCGATCGTCACCATGGACGGGCGGCACCACACCAACGCCACCTACTACTCGGGGGTGCGCGTGCCGGTGGACATGGTGGTGGGGGAGGTGAACCGGGGCTGGGACCTGATCGTCGACCAGCTCAACCACGAGCGGGTCACGCTCGGCCCGGCCGGCAACCTCGGCCGCCTCCACGACCGGTTCCTGGACTGGGCGCGGGGCGCGGGACTGGACGGCGAGCCCGCGGTGCGCCGCGCGCTCGGCCGCCTCCACGTGCTCTTCCGCACCAACGAGCTGCTCAACTGGCAGGTCGCGGCGGGCATGGACCGCGGCTGGCTGGGCGCCCCGGACGCCTCCGCCACCAAGGTCTACGCCTCGGAGGCGATGCAGGAGGCCGGCCGGCTCCTCGGCGACGTCCTGGCCCGCTTCGGGGACCTGTCGGACCCGGAGACGGCGGAGTTCGCCGAGCGGCTCGACCGCCTGGCCAAGGGCGCGCTCGTGCTGACCTTCGGCGGCGGGGTGAACGAGGTGCAGCGCGAGCTGATCGCCATGCTCGGGCTGGGCCTGCCGAGACCGCCCCGGTGAGCGGGCCGCGCCGGTAGGCCGGCGTGCGGTACATCCTCTTCGAAAAAGCGGACATATAGAATAAACGGCTATTTATGTCCACTGTGGAGAAGAGGACGAGACCATGGCGACAGGCGCGCCCTCAACCTCATCCGAACGGCAGGCGCCCGAGCCGGGCAGGCGACGGCGCAGGGGCGGCTGGACGCTGAGCGGACTGCTCGCGATCGGCTACGTGCTCGCGTTCAGCGCACTCGCGGTCATCGGGATCAGCTCCTACGTCCGCATCGGCACGCTGTCGGCGGAGCGGATGTCGGTCGAGCGCACGCACCAGACCCTCGACCGGATCGCGGATCTCCGCAACCTGATCAAGGACGCGGAGAGGAGCCAGCGCGGTTACGTCATCACCGGGCAGGACCGCTACCTCCTTCCCTACCGGCAGGCGCTCCCCGGCATCGAGGAGGACCTGGCGGCCCTGCGCCGGATGACCGTGAACAACCCCCGCCAGCAGGAGGCGCTCACCAGGCTCCAGCCGCCGGTGCGGGAGAAGCTCGGGGTGCTCGACGAGACGATCCGCCTCCGCCGCGAGGAGAGTTTCGAGGCCGCCCGCGACGTCATCCTGACCGACCGCGGCGTGTGGAGCATGATCGAGATCGAGACGTTGCTGAACCAGATGAGGGCCGAGGAGGAACGCCTGCTGGAGCAGCGGCGGCGCGACAGCGCCGAGAGCGCCGCCGACACCCGGAACGTCATCCTGTGGGGCTCGCTGCTCGCGGCCCTGCTGGTCGCCGTCGCCGCGCGGTGGACGACGCGCAAGGTGACCGGCTCCGTCGACGAGGTGGCGGCCGCGGCCGGACGGGTCGCGGCCGGTGACGTGACCCGGCCCGCCCAGGTGACCGAGCCGGTGGAGCTGGCGCAGATGGCCGCGGCCGTCAACGGCTCGGTGCAGGTCATCACCCGGGCGCGGGACGAGGCGCTCGCCGCGGCGGCGGCCAAGGCCTCGTTCCTGGCCACCATGAGCCACGAGATCCGCACCCCCATGAACGCCGTCATCGGGATGACGGACCTGCTGCTGGAGACCGACCTCGACACCGACCAGCGGGAGCTCGCCGACACCGTGCGCAACAGCGGTGAGGCCCTGCTCTCCGTGATCAACGACATCCTGGACTACTCCAAGATCGAGGCCGGTCAGCTCGACCTCGACGACGAGCCGTTCGACGTGCGGGAGTGCGTGGAGGGGACGCTCTCCCTGATGGCGCTCGCCGCCGAGAGCAAGGGCCTCGAACTGGTCGGGGACGTCGCCCCGGACTGCCCGAGGGTGCTGCGCGGCGACGTGACGCGGCTCCGGCAGGTGATCGTCAACCTGCTCAGCAACGCCGTGAAGTTCACCGACCGGGGGGAGATCGTCGTCACCGCGGACGGGCAGCGGCTCTCGGAGCGGGACGACGGCCCGATCCGGCTCCGGATCGCGGTCAGGGACACCGGGATCGGCATCCCGGCCGAACGCATGGACCGGCTGTTCCGCTCGTTCAGCCAGGTGGACTCCTCGACCACCCGGGTCTACGGGGGCACGGGACTCGGCCTGGCGATCAGCCGGCGGCTCGCCCGGGCCATGGGCGGGGACCTGGGCGTCGAGAGCGAGGTCGGCGTCGGCTCCACCTTCACGCTGACCGCGGTGCTGGCGGGCTGCCCCGAGTGCCCGGCGTCCACGCCCACGCCCGCCGCCGTGGCGCTCACCGGCAAGTCCGCGCTCGTCGTGGACGACAACGCGACGAACCGGCGCGTCCTGCGGCTGCAGCTCGCGGGCTGGGGCATGGAGTGCACCGACGTCGGCACACCGGGCGAGGCGGTGGACCTGGTGACCGGCGGCCACTCCTACGACGTCGCCGTCCTGGACATGCACATGCCGGAGATGAGCGGGGAGCAGCTGGCCGGTGTCCTGCGCGATCTCCCCATCGGGCGGGACCTGCCGCTGGTGCTGCTGACGAGCGTGCACTGGCGGGCCAGGCTCGAACAGAAGGAGCTGTTCGACGCGGTGCTCACCAAGCCCGCCCGCAGCGCCGTACTGCGGGAGAAGATGGCGGGCGCGATAGCCCGCAGGGGGGCCGCGGCCTCCGAGGCGGAGACCGCCGGTGAGCGCAGGGAGGGGACCGAGCCGGGAGGGGCCGCCGGGAAGGGCGTCCTCAACGTGCTCCTCGCCGAGGACAACCCGGTCAACCAGAAGGTCGCCCAGCTCATGCTGGCCAGGCTCGGCCACCGGGTCGACACGGTCGACGACGGCGCGCAGGCGGTGGAGGCGGTACGGCACGCCTCCTACGACGTGATCCTCATGGACATGCACATGCCGAACATGGACGGGCTGGAGGCGACCAGGCGGATCCGCGCCGAGCAGCCGGAGCCCCGGCCGTACATCGTGGCGCTGACGGCCAGCGTGCTCGGCGAGGACCAGGAGGCCTGCCGGAACGCGGGCATGGACGACTACCTGGCCAAACCGGTGCGCGCGCACGAACTGGGCGAGATCCTCGAACCGCTGCGGCCCGCGCAGGCCGGCCCCGACGCGGGGAAGCCCGCCCCGGCCGCGCCTGCCGCTACGGCGGGGCCCGGTACGGCGGGGCCGGGTACGGCGCCGCCTACCGGTGTGGCGCCGCCCGTCCCGGCGCCGGGCACGTTCGGTGGAGGCCCGGCCTCCCCGGAGGATCCCGGCAGGCCCCCGGAGGAGTCCGAGCCGCCTCCGGAGGAGTCCGGCAGGCCTGCGCAGGAGTCCGGCCTGCCCCCGGAGGAGTCGGAGCGGGCGTCGCGCGAGACCTCCATCAGGGAGCGCCTCGACGAGCTGGCCGGACCGGACGCGGGGGAGGACGACTGGGAGATGGTCGACTATCTGGCGACCTCCTTCGTCGCCAAGGCTCCGGGCGCCCTGGAAGAGCTGGAGGAGGCCGTCGCCCGGGGCCACGCCGGGGACGTGGAGAAGCGGGCGCACAGCCTGAAGGGCTCCGCCGTCAACATGGGCGCGACCGCGCTGGCGGAGTTGTGCGCCCGGCTGGAGGCGCAGGGCCGGTCGGGGGGGCTCTCGGCCACCGTGGAGACGCTGCGGCCGCTGCGGGAGGAGCTCGACCTCGTCTGCCGCACGCTCAGGACCCTGCGCCCCGCCGTCGGCGGGGAACAGGAGCCCGCGGCGCACGGCGAGGGACCGCGCCGTGCGGGGTGACGGGACCGGCCGCGACTGGCGGGGTGACGGGACCGGTCACGCCGTGCGGGGTGACGGGACGGGCCGCGGCTGACGGGACGGCGGCGGCCGGTCGCGCCGCAGGGCGACGGGACCGGCCGCGCCCCTACGGCGTGACGATGGTCGGGACGGTGAAGAAGACGAGCATCGCGATCGCGACGCAGATGAGGAAGCCGACCACTTCCCAGACCCAGTCGTGGTGACGCTCGCCGTGCCCGGTCTGCCTGCGCCTGCGGCGGCTCCCGGCCGGCGCGGCCACGGAGCGGGCCCGCCGGCCGGGCTCGCGGGCCTCCGGGGCGTCGGGGGGCCCGGTCCGGTCGTCCGGCCCAGCGGGAGGGGCGGCGGGAGCGGTGAAGGCAGGGGCGGTGAACACGGGGTCGGCGGGACCGCCGTCCGCGCCGTGGCCGGCGCGGGGCGTCCCCAGGGGAGGGGCGAGGCCGCCCAGCTGGTCCGCGGGCAGGGGCCAGCCGGGCAGGGGGCGAGCCGCCTCCCCCCGCACGGCGCGGTCCGGGGGCCTGACCGGAGTCCCGGTGGAAGCCGGGGCGGGGGCCTCGGAGGAGGCCGTCGCCGGGATCTCCGGCGGGGTTCTGAGCGGGGCCGAGGCGACCAGCTTGTCGGTGTAGGCCAGGGCCGCCCGGACCTCCGGGCTGAGGGGGCGGAACAGGTCCTGCCCCGGGGCGGGGCCGTCCGCCGCCGGGGGCGGGTCGAGCACGTCGCCGGGGACCGGGGCGGGCAGCGGCGGCGTCGCCTGCCGCGGCCTCGGGCGTCGCGGCCGGGGACGGGGCGTACGGAGGGGCGGGTCGGAGGCGAGGGGCGGGTCGGAGATGGCGGCCGTGCCGGGGACGAAGGCCGTATCGGAGACGGGGGCCGTGCCGGGGGCGCCGCCGGAGGCCGTGTCGTGGGCCGTGTCGAGGGCTGTCAGGACCGGGCCGCGCAGCCTGGGCATCGGCTCGGTGGTCGCCTCGTGGGCGGAGACGGCCTCCGGGTCCGGCGGGAGGAACAGGCGGGTGCTGGTCAGCGCGTGCGGCTCGGTGAGCGGCAGCGGCCAGGCGGGAGTGGTCGGCCAGAGCCTCTTGACCGGCAGGGGGGAGGCCGGGGCGGCGGGAGCCGTACCCGGTGCGGTGCCGGAGGTCGTGTCGGGCGCGGCGGCCAGCACGGCGGCGCGCAGCCCGGAGGGAGGGGAGGCCCACGGGGCGCGGGCGAGCACGTCGCGGATCTGGGCGGTCCCGAGGAGGGCGAAGACGCCGGCCAGGTGGGCCGGCGGCCGGGCCGAGGGCAGGGCCAGCGCCAGGGACTGGGCGAAGCGGCGGCAGGCGCTCACGGTCAGCTCGTCGGCGGTGTCCGCCGCCACGTCGAGCACCCAGGAGAGCTCCGCGGTGTCCATCCCGCACACGCCGGACAGGTACAGCACCTCGCGCTGGTGCGGCCGGAGGTCCCGCAGGACCCGCCGGACGAAGACGGCCACCGGGTCGGCGCCGGCGGAGGGCGGCGCGTGCACGACGTCGCGCCGCTGGATCTCGCCGCGGGCCATGGCGTACAGCCCGGCGCGCGGGGGCCGCCGCTCGGCGGGCACACCGGACAGGACGGACAGGACGGCGGCGGAGGCGGCGTCGGGATCGCCGAGCTGGTCGTGGCAGTAGGCGAACAGACCGGAGGCGTGGAGATCGTAGAGCTCGCCGATCGAGTCGCTGAGCGATCGCCGGCCGAGGAGCGGTTGGGTCACGGCGGGACCGGTTCCTGAAGGGTGCGGGCGGGGGTGTGGTGGGGGCGGGGCCTGTGGCATGTGTGACGTGGGTGGTCTGAGTGCCCACGATATGGGCAATGATGCCAAGTCATCGAGGTTCTTCGCACTATTGGATACCTATTTGATGTCGAAGACCTGCGGGTCCGCCGAAAGAGCGGGAGGTAGCGGGACAGACCGGAAGGAGGCACCATAGGCTGTTCCGCGAGGGATCATGGGGGCGGTTGCGGCAGGGGGGCCGTGCCCCTGCCGGAGACCAGGGGTTGGACATGATCACATTTGACGGTGTCACCAAGCGGTACGCCGGAGGGACCGTCGCGGTGGACGACCTCAGCCTGGAGGCCCCCACGGGGGAGATCACCGTTTTCGTGGGCCCGTCCGGGTGCGGGAAGACCACGTCGCTCCGCATGATCAACAGGATGGTCGACCCGACCGGCGGGCGGGTCCTGCTCGACGGCGCGGACGTGACGACCATCGACCCGCCGACCCTGCGGCGCGGCATCGGCTACGTCATCCAGCAGGCCGGGCTCTTCCCGCACCGGAAGGTGGTCGACAACGTGGCCACGGTGCCCCGCCTGCTCGGCTGGGACCGGCGCCGGGCCCGGTCGCGGGCCATGGAGCTGCTGGAGCGGGTCGGGCTGGAGGCCGCGCTGGCCGACCGCTACCCGTTCCAGCTCTCCGGCGGCCAGCAGCAGCGCGTCGGGGTGGCCAGGGCGCTGGCGGCGGACCCGCCGGTGCTGCTGATGGACGAGCCGTTCAGCGCCGTGGACCCGGTCGTGCGCACGAGCCTGCAGGACGAGCTGCTGCGCCTGCAGGCCGAGCTGCGCAAGACGATCGTGTTCGTGACCCACGACATCGACGAGGCGATCAAGCTCGGCGACCGGGTGGCCGTGCTCCGCGTCGGCGGGCGGCTGGCCCAGCTCGACGCCCCGGCGCGGCTGCTGGCCGAGCCCGCCGACGACTTCGTCCGCGAGTTCCTCGGCCGCGACCGGGGCATCCGCCGGCTCTCGTTCGTCCCGAGCGGGGACCTGCCGCTCCGCACCGACCTGACCGTCCCGGTCTCGTCCGCCGCGGCCTCTGCGCGTGCCGCGGCCGAGCCCTGGCTGGCCGTGGTGGACGACGGGGGCAGGCCGCTGGGCTGGATCTCCCCGCGGGGCCTGCCGGACTCCGGCGCCCCGGCCGACGTGCGGCCGGAGCCGTACGGGACGTTCGTCCGGGGCCGCGACCCGCTGCGCTCCGTGCTGGACGCGGCGCTGCTGTCCCCCTCGGGTCACGCGATCGCGGTGGACGAGTCCGGCCGGGTCGAAGGGGTGGTGACCCGCGAGGCGCTGGACGCGGCGCTGGCGCGGGCGGCGGGGGACGCCCGTGGGTGAGGAACCGCTGGTCCGCTGGGACTGGATCGGGCGCAACCTGCCCGTGCTCCGGGAGCTGCTGGTGGACAACGCCGTCATGGCGCTGGTCCCGGTGCTCGCCGGGTTGCTCCTGGCGCTCCCGCTCGGGCTGGCGGGCACGCGCTGGCGCCGGCTCTACCAGCCCACGGTCGGCGTGATGAACGTGGTCTACTCGCTGCCCTCGCTGGCGGTCTTCATCGTGCTGATCCCGATCACGGGTCTGGCCACCCGGCTGACCGTCATGGTCCCGCTCACCTTCTACGCGATGGCGGTGCTGGTCCCGGCCGTGGTGGACGGGCTGGCCGCGGTCCCCGACCACGTCCGCCAGTCGGCGGTGGCGATGGGCTTCACCCCGCTGCGGCGGCTGCTCACGGTGGAGCTGCCGATCGCGGTGCCGGTCGTGCTCGCCGGGCTGCGGGTGGCGACGGTCTCCAGCGTCAGCCTGGTGAGCGTGGGCGCGCTGGTCGGCAGGGGCGGGCTCGGCTACCTGTTCATCGACGGCTGGCAGCGGCAGTTCCCCACCCCGATCATCGTGGGCATCGTGCTGGTCGTGCTCCTGGCCGGGACCGCCGACCTGCTGCTGGTCGGCGCGCAGCGCCTGCTGACGCCGTGGGCCGGGTCCCGGACGAGGGGGCGGGCGTGAACTGGCTGATCGACTTCCTCGGGAACCCCGCCAACTGGACCGGCGCGGACGGCATCCCGGCCCGGTTGCTGGAGCACCTGGAGTTCGCCGGGCTCTCGCTGCTGCTGGCCACGGCCGTCGCGGTGCCGCTGGGGCTGTGGATCGGCCACACCGGCCGGGGCGCGCTGCTGGTGGTGCTGAGCGCCAACGCGGCCCGGGCCCTGCCGACGCTGGGCCTGCTCGTGCTGATCGTGCTCCTGATGGGGGTCGGCACGATCGTCCCGGTGCTGATCCCGCTGGTGGCGCTGGCCGTCCCGCCCATCCTGGTCAACGCCTACGAGGGCGTGCGGGGGGTGGACCCCGAGCTGCGCGACGCCGCCTACGGCATGGGCCTGCGCGGCCGCCAGGTGCTGGCCGGGGTGCTGGTGCCGGTGGCGCTCCCGCTGATCCTGCTCGGCCTGCGCACGGCCGCCATCCAGGTGGTGGCGACCGCGACGGTCGCCGCCTACGTGGGCCTGGGCGGTCTCGGCCGCTACGTCATCGACGGCCTGGCGACCCAGGACTACCCGCGCGCCGTCGGCGGGGCCGTCCTCGTGGCGGGCCTCGCGCTGGCGGTCCAGGGGCTGTTCGCGATCCTGTCCCGGGTCTCGGTGTCACCGGGGGTGAGCCGCCGGCCGGGCATCCGATAATCTCCTTTTTTCCTCCCGCTTCAGAAGGGAATTTCGATGAAGCGCCTGATCCGTACCGCGGTCGTCGTCCTGTCCGCGGCGTTCACGCTCAGCGCGTGCGGGGGCGGCGACCCGCTCACCAGCGCGTCGCCCGGTCCGGCGGACCCCGGGTCCGCCTCCGCCCCCGCCCCCGCCCCGGGAGGGAAGGTCGTCGTCGGCTCGGCCAACTTCCCGGAGAACGTCCTGCTGGCCGAGATCTACGCCCAGGCCCTGGAGGCCAAGGGCGTGCAGGTCGAGAAGAAGCTCAACATCGGCAGCCGCGAGGTCCTCTACGACCAGGTCAAGGGCGGCGGCCTGACCGTCCTGCCGGAGTACGTCGGCTCGCTGCTGGCCTACGTCGACAAGACCAGCACCGCCAGGACCAAGGACGACGTCGTCGCCGCGCTCAAGGAGAAGCTCCCCGCCGAGCTGGAGATCCTCTCACCGGCCGCGGCCGAGGACAACAACTCGCTGACCGTCACCAGGGCCACCGCGGAGAAGGAGGGCCTGGCCACGATCGAGGACCTGGCGAAGGTCGCCAAGGGTTACGCGGTGGGCGGCCCGCCGGAGTTCCAGTCGCGCCAGGAGCAGAACTTCAAGGACGTCTACGGCCTGGAGTTCAAGGAGTGGAAGAAGACCGGCGCCGCCACCGCCGACGCCATCAAGGACGGCACCGTCCAGGTCGGCAACGTCTTCACCACCGACCCCAAGATCGTCCTCAACGACCTGGTCTCGCTCAAGGACACCAAGAGCGCCTTCGCCGCCGAGAACATCACGCCGCTGGTCAACAAGGCGGGCGTGGACGACACGGTGCGCACGGCGCTGGACGCGGTCTCCGCCAAGCTCGACACCGCCGGCCTGGTCGCGCTGATGAAGCGCGTCGCGGTCGACAAGGACGACGCCGCCGTCGTGGCCAAGGACTGGCTGATGCAGAACGGCCTGGTCTGACCCTTAGGGTGGTCGGCGTGAGGTGGTGGTGATGGGCGAGTTCACCGAGGCGATGGCGCAGGTCGCCGGGGCGGTGTCCGTGGTGACCGTCCGGGACGGGCGCGACGACGTGGGCACGACCGTGACCACCCTCACCTCGATCTCGCTCGACCCGCCGCTGGTCATGGTCAGCCTGGCGAGTGCCGGCTACCTCAACGAGCTGCTGCTCCGCCGCGACCGCTGGGCCGCCAGCGTGCTCTCGGCGGAGCAGAAGGCCGTCGCCAGCAGGTTCGCCGCCGCCGGCCGCCCCGGCGCCCGGCTCCTGCTCGCGGGCACCCCGCACCACCGGGGCCCGCTGAGCGAGGCGCTCGTCGTGGAGAAGGGCGTGACCGCCCTGGAGGCCGAGACGACCCAGGTCGTCCCCGCCGGCGACCACACCCTCTACATCGCCCGGGTCCTGGGCGTCGACTACGTCGACCCGGCCGCCGCCCCGCTCGTACGGCTCCGCGGCCGCTACCGCGCCCTGGGCTGAAATCCGCCCGCCCGGATGACGCCGGTTCCCCGAGACGGATCTCAGGCCTGGTTCTGCACGGCGTAGGTGGTCTGGACGAAGCCGGCGCCGGGGACCGTGGTCGACCGGTGGACGAGCGCGATGTCTCCGTCGAGGGCGCCGAAGAGGCGCAGGCCGCTGCCGAGCAGCACGGGGGCCGTGGTGATGGTCAGCTCGTGCACCAGTCCGGCGCGCAGGAACGACTGCACGACCTGGCCCCCGTCGGCGTAGACGCTCTTGGTGCCGCGCTCGGCGAGGGCCCGCGTCAACCGGCCGAGGTCGCGGTGGACGGTGATACGGGGATCGGCGCCGTCGTCCAGGCGGGTGCTCAGGACCGCCACGTGCCTGCCGTCGTACGGCCACTGCTCGGCGCCGAAGGTGAGGGCCTTCTCGTAGGTGGCGCGGCCCATCACGACGGTGTCGATCCCGGCGATGAACTCCTGGTAGCCCATGTCGCCGGCCTGCTCCCCCCGGCTGGTGAGCCAGTCGATGTCGCCGTCGGGGCGGGCGATGAACCCGTCCAGGCTGGTGGCGATGAACACCGACACGGTGAACGGCTGCTGGGACGTCATGTCGTAGGTCTCCTCGGGGTCGTCAGGGCTGGTGGGGCTGGAGCAGGTGGTCGATTCGGGCCGTCAGGGCCGGTGGGGCCGGTGGGGCTGGAGCAGGTGGTCGATGTCGGCGCGCAGGGCGTCGGCGAGGTCCTCCCCGCCGGTCACGGCCCACAGGATGAGCGCGCCGTTGTAGGCGACCTGGACCGCGCGGGCCAGCCGTACGGGGTCGGTGTCCTCGGCCAGCAGGCGGGCGGCCACGGCGTCGGCGAGCAGGCCGGTGATCTCCTCCCGTACCCGGCGGGCCTGGTCGGCGGCGTGCTCGCGGAACTCCGGATCGGTCAGGTCGAGCTGCAGGAAGGCCAGGCCGTTGGCCACCTCCTCGGGGGTGCGCAGGCCCGAGGCCAGCTCGGTCAGGGCGCCGTGCAGGGCTTCCAGGGGGGAGTCGTGCCGTTGACGTGCCCGCCGGAAGACCTCCCCGGCGCCGGCGGCGGCCCATGCGGCGAAGGCCAGCAGCAGGCCGCGCTTGGACCCGAACCGCTGCACGAGCGCGGCGGGGGACAGCCCCGCCTCGGCGGCGACGGCGGCCAGCGTCAGGCCTGCCGGCCCGTGGGCGGTGATCGCCCGTCCGGCCGCTCGCATGATCGACTCGTCGCTGGTCGTGCGGGGTCGCGCCATGTCCGTCCTCCCTTCTCCGGCCCCGTCCGTCGGCGGACGCGCGGCCGGTGATCTCCGCTCGGGAAGGCTACCGCTCCGCGCCCGATTTGTAAATGAACGTTCATTTACAAATGAGGGCGCCGCACCGCGTCGAGGCCGTACGGCTCCGGCGCCACGCGAGGAAGGTGATCGGCGCCTGCTGCGGGTGCCACGGACGGTCGCGGGATCCGGCCGCGGACACGGGGACGCCCCGCCGTACGGCTCGCGCCGGGACGGGGCGTCGACGGAGAGGATCCGGAGCCCGGGACGGGCTCCTAGCGGATCGTCCAGGAGCCGGGGAGCGTGAGCGGGCCGTACGACGGCAGGCCGAGCTCGGAGGCGACGGCCGCCAGCGGGCCCCAGGCCTCCAGCCGGACCCGGGCGAGCGCGGCGGCCCTGTCCTCGCTGGACTCCGGCGGGCGCAGGCGCTCCAGCGGGTTCAGCCGGGGATAGGGGCGCACCGGGGCGTCGGCCGCGAGCCCGGCCTTCTTCCGGGCCAGGGCCAGGGCGTCCTCCAGCCCGCCGAGCTCGTCCACCAGCCCGCTCGCGTGGGCGTCGGCGCCGGTCCAGACGCGCCCCCTGGCCAGCTCGTGGGCGCGCTCGCGGGTCAGGCCGCGGCCCTCGGCCACCTTGCCCACGAAGTCGTCGTAGATCCGGTCCAGCCAGGCGTTGACCCGGTCCCACTGGGCGTCGGAGAAGCCGTGCGAGGGGGAGAACATCGCCGCGTTGGCGCCCTCGCGCACGGTCTCGGAGGTCACGCCGATCTTCCCGAGCAGCTCGCCGATGACGGGCTTGCCGCCGAACACGCCGATGGAGCCGGTGAGCGTGCCGGGCTGGGCCATGATCACGTCGGCGGCCATGGCGACGAAGTAGCCGCCGGAGGCCGCGACGTCCCCCATCGAGACGATGACGGGCTTGCCCGCCTTCCGGGTGAGCACGACCTCGCGCCAGACGGCGTCGGAGGCGACGTAGGAGCCGCCGGGGCTGTCCACCCGGAACACGACCGCCCGCACGTGGTCGTCGCGGCGGGCCGCGCGCAGGGCGGCGCAGACCGTGTCGGAGCCCATCGCGCCGCCGCCCACGGGACCGCGCCCGCTCCGGCCGAGCTTGATCGGCCCGCTGCCCTGCACCAGCGCCACGGTCTGCTCACCGGGGCGCGGCAGCTTCCTGGCGAGCGCGCCCTTGTGGTAACGGGAGACGTACAGGAGCAGGGCGTCCGCGCCCGCCTCCCGTCTGATCTCGTCGTAGACCTCGTCGCGGTAGGCGAGCCCGTCCACCAGGCCGGCCTCGACCGCCTCGGCGCCGATGAACGGCCCGGCGTCGACGAGCTCGCGGACCTTGGCCGGATCGAGCCGGCGCCCCTCGGCGATGCCCGCGACGACCTGCTCGGTGACCGACTCGGCGATCCGGGCGACCGACTCGCGGTGCGGCTCGGTCATGCCCTCCCGGGTGAACATGTCGGCCGCGGTCTTGTACTCGTGGCGCTGGCCGAGCTGGTATTCGACGCCGAGCTTCTCCAGTGCGCCGCGCACGAAGCGCTGCTCCAGCGCGATGCCGGTCAGCCCGACGTCGCCCGAGGGCTGCAGGTAGACCCGGTCGAAGGCGCTGGCCAGGTAGTAGGGGACGGTGCCCGCGCCGAACTCGCCGAACGACTCGGCGAACACCACCGCCCGCTTGCCCGCCGCCCGGAACCGGAGCACCGCCTGGCGCAGCTCCTGCACCATGGCCAGGCCCAGGTGGTGCGTGCCGATCTTGACGACCAGCCCCTTGACCCGGTCGTCCGTCCTGGCCCGTTTCAGCCCGGACAGCACGTCGGCCAGGCGCGCCCTGCGCATGGACAGGACCGCGCTCAGCGGGTCGGCCGGGGGCCGGTCGATGAGGCCCTCGCTGAGGTCGAGCTCCAGGATCAGCGGAGCGGTCCGCCGCTGCCGGATCTTGTCGACGGTGTCGATGATCGCCTTCGTCGCGTCCATGAACTCACCCTAAGCGACGCTTTCGCGGCTCATGCGGTACGGCGTGCGTTCGCATACTTTCGTAGGGCGGAGGCGGATCCGCCCGGAGACGCCCCCGCCAGGCGGCGCTTCTCGGCCGTCGCGAGCACGCCCTTGACCGTGCCCGTCCCGCCGGCCCTGGCGCCGAGGTCGACCGCGCCGTGCGCCCAGTTCAGCCAGGCGGCCAGCAGCTCGCTGTCCAGCACGGCGCGCTTCGTCCGCTTGGCGGGCTTGAGCACCCGGTAGGCGGTGCCCAGCGTGGAGGCGCGGGCCGCCTCGGAGAAGACCGCGCTGGCCTTGCCCACCAGGCGCAGGTAGCAGCCGAGCGTCCCGTCCGGCAGGTCCCCCCTGCCCCGGGTGAGCTCGGCGGCCCACTGCGCGGCGGTCAGGGTCCGCTTCGCCGTGCCCCGCGTGCACACCGCCCGTGCGGCGGCGGGCGCGGGGGCCGGCGTGGCGGTCACGGTCACGGTGACGGTCACGGTGGGCAGCGGGACCGGCGCCGGATCGGCGGGGGAGGGGCCCTCCGGGCCGGGGACCGGCTGCGGGCCCGCGCTCGGGTCGGGGACCGGCTCCTCGGCCGGATCGTCCGGAGCGGCGCCCTCCTCCGGGCCCGGAGGAGTGATCCCGGGTGCGGGGGTCCCGCCGTCGACCGCGACGGCCAGGTCGATCCGGGGCGTGCTCACCCCGGCGTAGGAGACCGGGCGGCCCGCGGCCCTGAGCCTGCCCAGAAGGGCGTCGGGGGCGTCGTCGGCGTCCTTCTGGGCCAGCAGCGCGAACGCGCCGGCCACATGCGGGGTCGCCATGGAGGTCCCGCTGTAGACCTGGGAGCCGCCGCCGGGCACCGCGGAGTCGATCTCGACGCCGGGGGCGAACAGGTCGAGCACGGCGCCGTGGTTGGACCAGTACGGGACGTGGTCGTCGTCGGCGGTCGCGCCCACGGTCACCGCGCCGGAGAAGCACCCGGGCGCCCCGGCCCCGGCGAAGCCCTCGTTCCCGGCCGCCGCGACGACCGCCACGCCCTTGGCCCGCAGGGTCTCCACCCGCTCCCGCATGGCCTGCAGCTCCGGTACGGCGTCGCACGCCCCGTCGAACATCCCGCCGCCCAGGCTGAGGTTGACCGCGACGAGGCCGGGGACGGTGTCCTTCAGCGCGGCGACGTGGTCGAGGGCGAGCAGGAGCGAGGACTCGTAGGCGGTCAGGCAGGCGGTCTCGCCCTCCCAGCAGTCGGTGGTCCGGCTGAAGACCTGGACGGCGACGAGGTCGGCGGCGGGGGCGACCGCGTGGGCGATGCCCGCGACGTGGGTGCCGTGGTCGCACAGGTTGGCGCCCTCGTGCACGCACGCGGCCGTCTCGGCGTCGGCGGAGGCGTCCTCGGCCTGCCCGTTGGGGCACAGGGACCGCGCGCCGCCGTCCGTGGCGGAGAAGCACGCCTGCCGTACGACCCTGCCGCCCAGGGCGGGGTGGTCGGCGTCGACGCCGGTGTCGACGATCGCGATGGTCTGGCCCTGGCCGGTCACCCCGGCGGCGTGCGCCCTGTCGGCCCCGATCACCTGCAGTCCCGAGGCCAGGGAGACGGGGGAGTAGGTGCGGTCCCGCCGTACCGAGACCACCCGGGGGTCGGCGGCCAGCGCGGCCAGGGAGTCACCGGTGGCCTCGACCACGATGAACGAGGTGTCCGGCGGCCGGAGCAGGACCTCCGACTCCGGCAGCGCCTCGGCCGCGCCCGCCACCGGGGCGGCCTCGGCGGGGGCGGTCACCTCGACGATGACGCGGGTCCCGTCCTCGTCGGCGGCGAGGCCGTCCTCCAGCTTCGGCGCCTCCGGCACCGGGGTCCCGTCCGGGGCGGGCGTCCCGTCCTGGGCCGGGGGAGCGTCGGCGGGGGCGCCCGGAGGCGGGGCCGGTGTCCCATCGGTCGCCGACGGCTCACCGGCGGCCGGGGTCTCGCCGGTCGCCGGGGGCGGTACGGCGGGGCTCCCGGTGGCCGCCGGGGCCGGTACGGCGGGGGCCTCGGCGACCGCGGGCACGGCAGGGGTGATGGTGAGCACGATCGCCAGGGCCACGGCAGCTCGAAGTCGCACACGTCCTCCGGGGGATGAAGCGGGCGATTCGGAGTCTAGGCAGCGGTTCGCGCCCGGAGAATACCCTTGTCCCGGATTCGTGGATCTTCGCAGCGGTTCTTCAGGCCCTCCGGCCGCCGGCCCCTGGTCGAGGGCCCTCCGGCCGCGGGTCCCGGAAGTCCCGTCCGGGACCCCCGGTCGCGTGTCCCGGCCGGGACTCCAGGGACCCCGGTCGCGGATCCCGGACGGGCTCTCCGGGGCCGGACGCGGCTCGACCCCCCGCGGCGTTGCGCACGCGGAGGGTCGAGTGCCCGAAATATTACTTCAGTCCGTTGGCGATCGCGGTGATGAGCTCGCCGTTGGCCGTGTCGCCGCTGGTCTCCCAGAAGAAGGCGCCGCCCAGGCCCTGGTTCTTGGCGTAGGTCATCTTGCCCGCGATGGTGCTCGGGGTGTCGTAGCTCCACCACTCGCCGTTGCAGAAGCCGTAGGCGGTGCCGCCGACGGTGCCGGTGGCCGGGCACTTGGTCTTGAGGACCTTGTAGTCCTCGATGCCCGCCTCGTAGGTGCCCTGCGCCGCGCCGGTGGCGGTGCCGCCCGGAGCCGCCTGGGTCACGCCGCTCCAGCCGCGGCCGTAGAAGCCGATGCCCAGCAGGAGCTTGCTCGCCGGGACGCCCTTGGCCTTGAACTTCTTGATCGCGGAGTCGGAGTCGAACCCGGCCTGCGGGATGCCCGCGTAGGAGGTCAGCGGCGAGTGCGGGGCCGTCGGGCCCTTGGGCGCGAACGCGCCGAAGTAGTCGTAGGTCATCGGCATGAGCCAGTTGAGGTCGCCGATGGCGCCGGCGTAGTCGGCGGCGTCGATCTTGCCGCCGTTGGAGCCGTCGGCGGTGGTCGCCGCGGTGATCAGGGCGCTGGAACCGAACTCGGCGCGCAGGGCCCGGACCACCTTCTTGAAGGCGTCCGGCCCGCTGGTGTCACAGGACAGGCCGCAGGCGTTGGGGTACTCCCAGTCGACGTCGATGCCGTCGAACACGTCGGCCCAGCGCGGGTCCTCGACCAGGTCGTGGCAGGACTTGGCGAACGCGGCCGGGTTGGCCGCGGCCTGGGTGAAGCCGCCGGACCAGGTCCAGCCGCCGAAGGACCAGATCACCTTGATGTGCGGGTAGGCCTTCTTGAGCTTGCGGAGCTGGTTGAAGTTGCCGCGCAGCGGCTGGTCCCAGGTGTCGGCGACGCCGTCGACGCTCTGGTCGGCGGTGTAGGCCCTGTCGTAGTCGGCGTAGGAGTCGCCGATCGTGCACTTTCCGCCGGTGGTGTTGCCGAAGGCGTACAGGATGTGGGTCAGCTTCGCCGCCGAGCCGCTGGTGACCAGGTTCTTCACGTGGTAGTTGCGCCCGTAGACGCCCCAGTTGGTGAAGTAGCCGACGATCTTCTTGCCCGACGGGTCGGGGTCGACGGTCGGGGTGACCGTCGGGGTCACCGTCGGCGTCGCGGTGGGCGTGGCCGTGGGGGTGACGGTCGGCGTGACCGTCGGGGTGGCGGTCGGAGTGGGTTCGGTGGTGCCGCCGCCGCAGGAGGCGCCGTTGAGCTTGCAGTTCGACAGGGCCTTCACCCCGCCGGGCGCGCCGACGAAGCCGAAGCTCAGCGAGGCCCCCGCCGGCAGGGACCTGTTCCACGACTTGCCGGTGAAGGCGTAGTGGCTGCCGCTCTTGCTCATCTCCGCGTCCCAGGCCGAGGAGATCGAGGTGCCGGAGGGGAGGTCGAACTCGACCTTCCAGTCGTTGAGGGCGGTGCTGCCCGCCTTGACGGTGACCTTGCCCTCGAAGCCGGTGCCCCAGTCGGAGGTGGTCACATAGGTGGCGGTGGCCGAGGCGGCGGCGCTCGCCGTGCTCATGGTTCCGATTCCCATGGGGACCAGCAGCGCTGCTGCCGTAACCAGAGAGCCGATGGTGATTCTTCGCAAGGATCGCTCCAGGTCAGAGAGTGCTTAGCCCCCGTACTCATAGGAAAGTTTCCTATTGATTCTGGAGCGTAAGTCCATGCTCCCGCGATGGTCAACGTTTCGGCGGCCTCATAAGTCGGACATAAGTCAGATTTAAGGTGCGGTGGGTGGCGCGATTGCCGAATCGGGTGGCGTCCCTCCGGGCGAGCGCGAGATCATCTTCGGCGATGGACCTGATCATGCCTCGACTGCGGCTGTGCGAGTCCAGGTTCGCCCGGCACGGTCGACGGCCGTCGGCTTTGTCCGGCGGTCACCTCGGCCATCCAATCCCCGAAATCGGAATATCGTGACGAGTCGCAACAAATTAGATCAATGGTCATATTTAGAGCAGAGGGGTCTTGCGGAGAGGTTCGAGTGCTCGTGGGTCGAGGCACCCGACTACCGCGCGGTGGTCACCGCGCTGCGAGTGGAGGAGACACTCGCCTGTGACCTGAACCAAGCGCGGCGATGGCATCTCCCCTATGCGGAAGAGAACGTCGTGTGGGTGGCCGAGCAGAGCCCCGGCTGGGTCAAGACGTTCACCGTATCCGGGACGTTCCCATGGCGGGCCCTCGAATCGCTCCCGCAGCCGGGCAGCCGGGCCTACCATCTGTCCTGCGACGAGGTGCTCAGCGAAGTCAGCGAACCGATCTATTTCAACGGGGACGAGTGGGAGGACACCATCCCCGACGATCACTGCGACCGCCCCAGACAGGAGGGCGCGGGTCTCGTCGGATCCTCCGGCCTCGCCCAGGAGATGAACTTCTACCTCGCCGCGATGGCGTACACGACCGGCAGGTTCGTCGACGACACCTGGTTCACCACGCCGGGGCTGCTCTGCCGCATCCCGGAGGGGGCCTGGCCCCGTGGCTGACCAGTGGGAGCTCCTGCGCGGCGCGGGACTGAGCCGCGGATTCACCGGCACCTGGGTGGGGTCGGGCGACGCCGAGGCCGTGGCCGCCCTGCTCGGCGCGGATCCCGCCTCCCGCCAGGACTGCGACCTGGCCACCGCCATGGCCTGCTACCGGCCGATGGCCTTCACCGAACGCATCTGGACCGGCCCGCACGCCGACGGCTGGACCCACGCCCTCACGATCAGCGGCCCGCCCCCGGTGACCACGGGCCTGACGGAAGCGGGCCTGCGCTTCCTGCAGATCCGCACCATGGACTCCTACGTCTACGACCTCCTCTACGGCGACGGCGTCACGACCGCCTGGTTGACCCAGCGGTGGTACGGCGAGGTCGTCGTCGAGCCCGGCTCCATGGTCGAGCCCTACCTCCGGGAGATCGACCGGCCCATGATGCCGGAGGCCGTGCACTCCGGATCCGGAACCACCGAACCCGAGGACCACAACCTGGTCTGTCTGGAGATCTATCTCCTCCTCACCGCGCGCATGAGCGGCCGGTTCGTCGACCGCGCATGGCTGGGGGAGAAAAGAGCCCTCTACACCGTCCCGGTGCCACCGCCGACGTGACGGAACACGTCGCTCTCGGTGACATCGGCGAGAGTCGGCGCCTCCACCGGCTCCGGTGGAGGCGGATGGAGTCTCCGCGGGGAGCGCGGTCAGGCGATCTCTCCGCTGGGAGCCACCTCGACGCCCTCCCCGGCCGTCTCGCCGGCCTCCTGCGGGGCGTCGTGCCGGAGCCAGAGGGCGCCGAGCGGCGGGACGCGCAGGCGGACGGAGTACGGCAGGCCGTGCCGGGGCTCGGCGACGGCCTCCACCGCGCCGAGGTTGCCGATGCCGCTGCCCGCGTAGGCGTAGGCGTCGGTGTTGACGGCCTCCGTCCAGGCGCCGCCGTACGGCAGGCCGAGGTGGTAGTCCTCGTGCGGCCCGCCGGAGAAGTTGGCCACGCAGGCCACGGCAGAGCCGTCGGGGGCCTGCCGGAGGAAGGAGAACACGTTGCCCGGCGCGTCGTCGGCGTCGATCCAGCGGAACCCCTCGGGCGAGGTGTCCAGGCGCCACATGGCCGGGGTCTCCCGGTAGACCCGGTTGAGGTCGCGCACCAGTTGCTGGACGCCCTTGTGCCCGTCGAACTGCAGCATCCACCAGTCGAGCCCGCGCTCCTCCGACCACTCGGCCCCCTGGCCGAACTCGCCGCCCATGAACAGCAGCTGCTTTCCGGGGTGGGCCCACATGAACGCCAGCAGCGCGCGCAGGTTGGCGAAGCGCTGCCACTCGTCACCGGGCATCTTGCCCAGCAGCGAGCCCTTGCCGTGCACCACCTCGTCGTGCGAGAGCGGCAGCACGAAGTTCTCCGAGTAGGCGTACATCAGGGAGAACGTCATCTGGTGGTGGTGGTACTGCCGGAAGACCGGCTCGTGCTTCAGGTAGGCCAGCGTGTCGTGCATCCAGCCCATGTTCCACTTGAACCCGAAGCCCAGACCGCCGAGGTAGGCGGGGCGGGAGACGCCCGGCCAGGCGGTCGACTCCTCGGCGATCGTGACGATCCCCGGGGCCTCGCGGTAGCAGACCGCGTTCATCTCCTTGAGGAACTCCACCGCGTCCAGGTTCTCGCGCCCGCCGTACTGGTTGGGGGTCCACTCGCCCTCGCGCCGCGAGTAGTCGAGGTAGAGCATCGAGGCGACCGCATCCACCCGCAGGCCGTCGATGTGGAACTCCTTCAGCCAGTACAGCGCGTTGGCGACCAGGAAGTTGCGCACCTCCTTGCGGCCGAAGTCGAAGATGTAGGTCCCCCACTCGGGGTGCTCGCCGCGCGCCGGATCGGAGTGCTCGTACAGGGGCGTGCCGTCGAAGCGGGCCAGCGCCCAGGCGTCCTTGGGGAAGTGCGCCGGCACCCAGTCGAGGATGACCCCGATCCCGGCCTGGTGCAGCCGGTCGACCAGGTGCCGGAACTCGTCGGGCGAGCCGAACCGGGAGGTCGGCGCGTAGTAGGAGGTCACCTGGTAGCCCCAGGAGCCGCCGAACGGGTGCTCGGCCACCGGCAGGAGCTCCACGTGCGTGAACCCCATGTCCCGGACGTAGTCGACCAGCTCGTCGGCGAGCTGCAGGTAGGACAGGCCGGGCCGCCACGAGGCCAGGTGCACCTCGTAGACGCTCATCGGCTCCTCCAGCGCCCGGCGGTCCGGGCGCGCCCGCATCCACTCGTCGTCCTGCCAGCCGTACTCCGACCGGTCGACCACCGACGCGGTCGCGGGCGGCACCTCGGTACGGCGAGCCATCGGGTCGGCCTTCTCCCGCCAGACGCTGTCGGCGCCCAGGACCGCGAACTTGTAGCGCGCGCCCTCGCCGACCCCGGGGACGAACAGCTCCCACACCCCGGAGCCGCCCAGGGAGCGCATGGGGTGGCCGGAGCCGTTCCAGTGGTTGAAGTCGCCGATCACCCGGACTCCGCGCGCGTTCGGCGCCCAGACGGCGAAGGCCGTGCCGTCCACGTCCTGGTGCCGCATGAGCCGCGCGCCGAGCACCTCCCAGAGCCGCTCGTGCCGCCCCTCGCCGATCAGGTGCAGGTCCACCTCGCCCAGCGTGGGCCAGAACCGGTAGGGGTCGGCCGCCTCGTACGGCTCGGCCCCCGCGTAGGACACCCGGAGCCGGTAGTCGGGGACCTTGTCCAGCCCCGGGACGGTCACCTCGAACACTCCGAAGTCGAGGTGCTCCATGTCGTGGACGTCGCCGTCGACGAGCACCTGGACCTTCTCCGCCAACGGCCGCAGCGCCCTGATCGTGACGCCGCCCGGCCCCGGATGCGCGCCGAGGATCGAGTGCGGGTCGTGGTGCGCTCCGCCTGCCAGCCGGTTCAGGTCCAGGTCCGCGTTCATGGATCAACTCCCGTTGGTCGATATTCCCTAACCCTGCCCGCCTGTCGGCGTTCAACCCACTATGTGGGCGGCATGCCAGGAAAGATCTTCTCGCGGCCGCCGCCTCCCCGGGAGAGGGGGCGGCGGCGGCCGCACCCGGCGGGTACGGCCGGGTGCGGTTCGGTGCGGACCGGTGCGGCTCAGTGCGGACGGCCGCGGCTCAGCGCGGACCGGTGCGGCTCAGTGCGGATTCTTCGCGGTCACGTCGCGCGGGGTGATCCGGAAGCCCTGCCAGTGGGTGGGCATGGGGTCGGCGTCCTCGTCCCGGGCGACGTGGTGGAAGCCCACGTTGACCCAGACGACGGGGTCGGTGAGCCGTTCCTCGTCGTCGACGTAGCGGTCGACGCTCTTGCCGCAGCCGGGCGTGGGGTTGGTGCTCGCCAGGCGCTCGCACGCCCGGTAGTCGGTCACGTAGAGGTCGGCGCGGGTGAAGGCCTCGTCGGCGGGTCCCCGGTACTCCGCGCTGGCGAGGTTGTTGATCTCCCAGGAGACCGGGTGCCGGTCGGCGTTGCGCACGCCGGAGTCGACCACCCGCCACCACCGCATCCGGCCGTTGACGGCCTTGGTCTCCTCGTCGAAGACGGTCCTGGAGAGCTTCCGCTTCGACGTGCCGGACCCGGTGAAGTCGTACTGCTCGACGACGTCGCCGCGCGAGCCCTCGATGTCGAAGTCGAGCCGCCAGAAGACGTTGTGGTTGTGGCTCTCCTCGAACTTCGTCGAGCCCACCCCGACCGGCCAGCCGTGCTCGGGCGTGGTGGTGAAGCCGGAGAGCGAGCCGGTCGCCCCGATGCGCGGGGTGATCGCCCCGTCGTCGCCGAAGGCCCATTCGACCAGGTAGGTGTACCAGCCCAGCTGGAAGGCGGAGAACACCACCAGGTCGGTCCCCTGCACGGACTTGGTCACCCCCTCGCCGTCCGACTTCAGGTAGCCGTGGCCGCGCGCCCGGGTGGTGACGCAGACGAACTGGTTGCGGCGCTCGCCGCCGGGGCAGTCGGCGGACTTCAGCGCGATGGCGTCGTCGCCGATGGTCCCGATGTCGTGGAAGCGCGGCTCGCCGCTGTCGTAGGGGACGTGGATCTGCGCCAGCGCGGTGCTGCGCAGCACGCCGATCGTCTCGCCGCCCTTGGGGGTGTAGGTGACGTCGGTGAGGGTCAGGCCCTCGATGGTGCGCATCTCCCAGCAGAGCCGCCAGCGCGCGCCGTTCGGCAGCGTCTTGTCGATCCGGTACGGCGAGCTGCACGACGGCTGGGAGCCCGGCGCGGCCTGCGCGGCCTGCGCGGCCTGCGCGGTCCGGGCGGCGCTCGCGGTCCCGGCGGTCCCCGCGCTCGCGGCGGCTCCGGTGAGCCCGGTGAGGAGCATGGCGCAGGAGAGGGTCAGGCGGAGGAACACGGTCACCACTCCAGGGTGAGGATCTTCTTGGCGGACAGGTCGACGACGATCCGGCTGGTGTCCAGCCAGCTGCCGTCGGGCAGCCGGACGAACAGCCGGACGCACCGGTGGACCTCGCAGGCCCCGGCGACCTTGTCCCCGGGGCGCGGGGTGAAGGTCAGCGCCCGCAGTCCCAGGTCGGCGGCGGAGACCAGCGGCCTGCCGCCCGCCTTGAGGTGCGCCGCGCGCACCCGCTCGCCGTACTTCGGGTCGGCCAGCAGCAGCTCGGCCGCCGCGGTCTCCTCGCCCCGGGACGGCGGCGGCTGCACGCCGCGGCCGGTCCGCTCCTCCACGACCTCGCCCTTGGCCAGGTCCACGGTCCGCACGACGAGCCGGTCGGTGCGGTAGTCGTAGATGTAGGCGTCGGCCCGGCGCCGGTCCCCGGCCGCCTTGTCGTCGTCGCGCTCGACGTAGAGCAGCTCGGCCCGCCCGGTCGTCATGTGGCTGCGCCAGGTCGCCGAGGCGATCTGGCCCGCCCGGGTGATCTCGTCACCGGTCAGCGGGTCTCCGGGCGAGGGCGGGCGGGCGACGGACTGGGCCGCCTGCGATCCCTGCTCCCCCGGCACCAGGGACAGCACCCCCACGACGGCCGTCGCCCCGGCGACGGCGAACGCCATCATGATCCGTGCCCGTCTCATCTAATACCTACTCTCCGCGGGTTTTCGTATGCGCAGAGTAGTGAATCCGGGGCGGCCGGTCAGCGGGAATGGGGAACCGTTGGCTCAGGAGCCGAACGCGGCCAGGGGCACCGGCAGCCAGGAGGGGCGGTTGCGCGCCTCGTAGACGACCTCGTAGACGGCCTTGGACAGCTCCAGTGCGCGCAGCAGGACGGCGTCCTCCCCCAGCAGGCGCCCGCCGCCCGCCGAGTAGCCGGCCAGGAACGACGAGCGGTTGAGCTCGGCCCACTCGGCGGCCTGCGGGAGCAGGTCGGCGGCCTCCGGGTGGTCGGCCAGCAGGTGCCGCGCGGCGTAGTCGAAGGAGCGGAGCATCCCGGCCACGTCGCGCAGCGGGGAGGACAGCGCCCGGCGCTCGGCCAGCGGCTGGCCGGGCTCACCCTCGAAGTCGAGGACGATCCAGTCCGTCGGGGTGCGCATCACCTGGCCCAGGTGGTAGTCGCCGTGCACCCGCTGGACGGGGACGGCGTGCGCCACGTCCATGACCCGCTGGTAGGCCTCCTCGGCGACCGGGGCGTACTCGGCCAGCCGGGGCACCTCCGCGACGGCGCGGAGCAGGCGGCGGTGCTGGTCCTCCATCAGGTGCTTGATCTCGGCCGCCTCCATCACGCCGGTCGGGAAGGCGGCGGCCAGCTCCTGGTGGACCTCGGCGGTGGCGGTGCCGAGCCGGAAGGACTCGGCGCTGAAGTCGCCGCCCGCGTCCGAGGCCGACTGCTCCGGGGAGCCGTACAGGTCGCGGACGCTCGCCAGCGCCAGCGCCCAGCCGTCGTTGGCGTTGGGCAGGAACTCCTGGGTCATCGCGAGCGTGGTCGGCTCGCCGTCGAGGTCGGTCTCGATCCAGCCGTACGGCTGCGCGATGTGGGCCGCCTTGCGCAGGGCGAGCGCGTTGACGATCTCCAGCTCCGGGTTGACGCCCGGGATCAGCCGGCGGAACAGCTTGCAGATGTAGGCGTCGCCGTACACCAGGGAGGTGTTGGACTGCTCGGCGCCGAGCACCAGGCTGCGCTGCGAGGTGTCGAGCTCGGTGCCCTCCAGGTGGCGGAAGCGCAGCGGGCCGAGGTCGCGCCCGGCGGCCATGGCCTCCAGCAGGGTGCCGGTGAGGTCGGCGTCGTGGGCCGCGTCGTAGAGGCCCCGGCCGTCGTCGTGGCCGATCAGCACGTGGGCGAGCCGGTCGGGGACGTCGTCGCGGGCGCCCAGCAGGAGCTGGTAGCGGTCGTGCTCGTCCCCCTGGCGCACGGAGACGATCAGGTGACGGAGTCCCGGGACGAGTTCGAGGTCGGAGTCGACCGTCAGCTCGTCGATGGGGCGCCCCTTACCGGCGAACCATCGCTGATGCGCTATCCAACCGGCAAGGAGCTCCGTCAACACGGTCTACGCCTCCTGGGTCGCGGGTGGCAGGGTGAACCAGTAGAAACCATGCCCAGGAAGCGTCAGAAGATACGGAAGTTCGCCAATTGGTGGGAACGGGACGCCGCCCATGGTCTCCACCGGGACCGAGCCCTCGAACCGGCGCAGGTCCAGCTCGACCGGCTGCGGGAACCTGGAGAGGTTGTTGACGCAGAGCATCCGGTCGTCGCCCAGCTCGCGCACGTAGGCCAGGACGCTGGGGTTGGAGGCGTTCAGCTCGGTGAACGCGCCCAGGCCGAAGACCGGGTGGCGCTTGCGGATCTCGATCATGCGCTTGGTCCAGTGCAGCAGCGAGCCGCTGCTCTTCTGCTGGGCCTCGACGTTGATCGCCTGGTAGCCGTAGATCGGGTCCATGATCACCGGCAGGTAGAGCCGGCCCGGGTCGCAGTCGGAGAACCCGGCGTTGCGGTCGGGGCTCCACTGCATCGGGGTCCGGACGCCGTCGCGGTCGCCCAGCCAGATGTTGTCGCCCATGCCGATCTCGTCGCCGTAGTAGAGCACGGGGGAGCCGGGCAGCGAGAGCAGCAGCGCGGTGAACAGCTCGATCTGGTTGCGGTCGTTCTCCAGCAGCGGCGCCAGCCGCCGCCGGATGCCGACGTTGGCGCGCATGCGCGGGTCCTTGGCGTACTCCGAGTACATGTAGTCGCGCTCGTCGTCGGTCACCATCTCGAGCGTGAGCTCGTCGTGGTTGCGCAGGAAGATGCCCCACTGGCAGTTCTCGGGGATCTTCGGCGTCTGGGCCAGGATCTCCGAGATCGGGTAGCGGGACTCCCGGCGCACGGCCATGAAGATGCGCGGCATCAGCGGGAAGTGGAAGGCCATGTGGCACTCGTCGCCGCCGGTGGCCGGGTCGCCGAAGTACTCGACCACGTCGGCCGGCCACTGGTTGGCCTCGGCCAGCAGCACCCGGTCGGGGAAGAGCCGGTCCACCTCCGCCCGGACCCGCTTGAGGTACTCGTGGGTCCGGGGGAGGTTCTCGCAGTTGGTGCCGTCGGCCTCGAACAGGTAGGGAATGGCGTCCATCCGGAACCCGTCGATGCCCAGGTCCAGCCAGAAGCGCAGCACCTCCAGCATCGCGTCCTGCACGTCCGGGTTCTCGTAGTTGAGGTCCGGCTGGTGGGAGAAGAAGCGGTGCCAGTAGTACTGCTGCCGCACCGGGTCGTAGGTCCAGTTGGACGACTCGGTGTCGACGAAGATGATCCGGGCGTCCTTGTAGAGCTCGTCGGTGTCGGACCAGACGTAGAAGTCGCCGAACGGGCCCTCGGGGTCGTGCCGGGAGGCCTGGAACCAGGGGTGGGCGTCGCTGGTGTGGTTCATCACCAGGTCGGCGATGACGCGCATGCCGCGCTTGTGCGCCTCGTCCACCAGCTTCACGAAGTCCCCGAGGTCGCCGAAGTCGGGGAGGATCTTCATGAAGTCGGCGATGTCGTAGCCGCCGTCGCGGAGCGGCGACTCGTACAGGGGCAGCAGCCACAGGCAGTCGACGCCCAGCCACTGGAGGTAGTCCAGCTTCTGGATGAGGCCGCGGATGTCCCCGGTGCCGTCCCCGTTGGAGTCGGCGAATCCCCGGATCAGGACCTCGTAGAAGACCGCGCGCTTGAACCAGTAGGGATCGCGCGGCTCCTCCTCGTCGAAGGTGTTCGGAATGGGTTCGGACAAATGGCTCATGGCTCCCCGCTGTTCTGCCGGATCGCGCACCCGGCCGGCTTACCTTGGGTTCGCCGCCGTGCGCAGGGTGAAGACGTGCGCTGGTTGGATGTGGGGATCAAGGCGCACGTAGTTCGACTGCCGCCAGCGGTACGACTCGCCGGACAGCTCGTCGTCGACGACGAACTCGTCCTGCCAGTCGAGACCGAGGGCGGGCATGTCCAGGGACACCGTCGCCTCATGGGTGTGATGGGGATCCAGGTTGACGACGGCCAGGACGACGTCACCCGCGCCGTGCCGTCGTGTGGCCGTGTCGCGGGCCCCCGGGAGCCGCTTGGACAAGCAGATCAGGTCCGGGTGGTCGACGCTGTGGAACCGTAGATTACGCAATTCCTGAAGGGCCGGGTGCGCTCTTCGCAACAAATTCAGACGCGTGATGAAAGGCGCCAGACTCCGCCCCTCTTGCTCTGCTTTGGCCCAGTCGCGAGGTCTGTACTGGTATTTCTCGCTATCCAGGTATTCTTCGCTGCCCGGTCGGACCGGGACGTTCTCTCCCAGCTCGTACCCGGAGTACACCCCCCAGGTCGGCGCGCCCAGGGCCGCGATGACGGCCCTGATCTTGAACGCGGGGATCCCGCCGTGCTGGAGGTACTCGTGGAGGATGTCCGGGGTGTTGACGAAGAGGTTCGGCCGCATGAAATGCGACGTCTCGTAGGCCAGTTCGTTCAGATAGTCCTCGATCTCCTGGCGGGAATTGCGCCAGGTGAAGTAGGTGTACGACTGGTGGTAGCCGACCTTGGCCAGAGCCCGCATCATCGGCGGGCGGGTGAACGCCTCGGCCAGGAACAGCACGTCGGGATCGGTGGTGTGGATGTCGGCCAGCAGCCGCTCCCAGAAGGCGACCGGCTTGGTGTGCGGGTTGTCCACCCGGAAGATCCGCACGCCGTGGTCCATCCAGAGCCGGACCACCCGCTTGACCTCGGCGTAGATCCCCTCGGGGTCCTTGTCGAAGTTGACGGGGTAGATGTCCTGGTACTTCTTCGGCGGGTTCTCGGCGTAGGCGATCGAGCCGTCGGCGCGCACGTTGAACCACTCCGGGTGCTCCTTGACCCAGGGGTGGTCGGGCGAGCACTGCAGCGCCAGGTCGAGGGCGATCTCCATGCCGAGCCGCCGGGCCTTGGCGACGAACGCGTCGAAGTCGTCGAAGGTGCCGAGGTCGGGGTGGATCGCGTCGTGCCCGCCGGCCTCGGAGCCGATCGCCCACGGCGAGCCGGGGTCGTGCTCCTCGGGGGTCAGCGTGTTGTTGCGCCCCTTGCGGAAGGCGTGCCCGATCGGGTGGATCGGCGGCAGGTAGACGACGTCGAAGCCCATCTGCGCGACCGCGGGGAGCCGCTCGGCCGCGGTCTGGAAGGTGCCCGACTTGGGCGCGGACCCCGGCTCGACGACCGCGCCCTCGGAACGCGGGAAGAACTCGTACCAGGAGCCGAACAGCGCCCGGCGCCGGTGGACCAGGACCGTGTGCCTGGCCGACCGCGTCACCAGGTCCCGCAGCGGGTGCGCGCGCAGCATCGCGGCCGTCTCCGGGAGCCGGACCGCGGCGAACCGGGCCCGGGGGTCGCGGCTCTCGTCGCGCAGCGCGGCGGCGATCGCCGACAGCGCCGCCCGGTGCCCGCAGGCCGCGTGACCGTTCCTGCCGTTGCCGTTGCCGTTGCCGTTGCCGTTGCCGTTGCCGTGCGCCGCGCCGTTCCCGGCGGTGCCGCCCTGCGCGTCCTCGGCCCCGTCGCCTTCGGCGTCCTCGGGGGGCAGGCCCCTCCCGGAGCAGTCCGCGGGCCGTACGGCCCGCGCCGCGCGCTCGAAGAGCCGGGCGCCCTCCTCGCACATCAGGTCGGCGTCCATGCCGCGCGGGATCTTGATGCCCGCGTCGTGCAGCCAGGTGGCGATGGGGTCGCTCCACGCCTCGACGCGGAAGTGCCACGTGCCCTCGGCGGGCAGCGTCACGTCCACGCCCCAGCGGTCGGTCCCCGGCGCCAGCTCGCGCATGCGCAGCAGCGGTCCGCGTGTGCCGTCCGGGCCGGTCAGCACGACTCCGGCGGCGACCGCGTCGTGTCCCTCCCGGAACACGACGGCGGAGATCTCGAAGGTCTCGCCCGCGGCGGCCTTGGCGGGATAGCGCCCGCAGTCGACCACGGGGTGGATGTCCTGAATAGGGATTCGTCCGATCATCGCGTCTCACGGTAGCGGCGGCACGCCCGGTGCCGCCGGGATGGTCCGGCCAAGAAAGACCCTTCGCTTCTCAAGCATCCCCTGACCGGCCGCGGGGCAGGACGAGGCACCGCCTCCCGCGTGGACGGCCGGATCCCGGAGGCGGAGCCGCTGGCTCATATGTGGGTTGCCCCGATAGTGGCGCTTCATACCTGACGGAGCGAAGATCCGGAGAGGTTCCTTCATGAGGATTTCTCCTTCCCGTCGCCGGGCCATCATCCCCCTGGTCGCCGGGCCATCGTTCTCCCCGCCGCCGGGCCATCAACCGACCGGGACGCGTTTGGGGCCGGGTGATTGCGGTGAGGGGGAGACGCGTGAGCAATTTGGTCGCCCCTGTGGCGTTGAGTAACTAGGGTCTGACAGCGTGAGAGCTATCCGCAGGTTCACCGTCCGCACCGTCCTGCCTCCGGAGCTGGCCGCCCTCGGCGAGCTCGTGCACAACCTCCGCTGGTCCTGGCATCCCGAGACACTCGACCTGTTCGCCGAGGTGGATCCGGACACCTGGGAACGGGTGGGCCACGACCCCGTGGCGCTGCTGGGCGCAGTCGAGCCCGAGCGCCTGCGCGAGATGGCCGCCGACCGCCGCTTCCTGCGGCGGCTCGCCGACGCGGCCGACGACCTCCGCGAGTACATGACCGCCCCGCGGTGGTACCAGTCGCTACCGGACGCCGCCCGGGCCATCGCCTATTTCTCCCCCGAGTACGGCATCGCCGCCGCCCTGCCGCAGTACTCCGGCGGCCTGGGCATCCTGGCCGGAGACCACCTGAAGGCGGCCAGCGACCTCGGGGTGCCGATCCTCGCGGTCGGCCTGCTGTACCGGCACGGCTACTTCACCCAGTCCCTCTCGCCCGAGGGCTGGCAGCTGGAGCACTACCCGTCGCTCGACCCGGGCGGGCTGCCGCTGACCCTCCTGAAGGAGGCCGACGGCTCCCCGGTCCGGATCCGAATCGGCCTGCCCGAGCACCGCACGCTCCACGCCCAGGTCTGGGTGGCCCAGGTGGGCCGGGTCCCGCTGCTGCTGCTCGACTCCGACGTGGCCGAGAACGACAACGCCGAGCGCGACGTGACCGACCGCCTGTACGGCGGGGGCACCGACCACCGGCTGAAGCAGGAGCTGCTGCTCGGCATCGGCGGCGTCCGCGCCATCCGCGCCTACTGCCGGATCGGCGGCCACCCCGAGCCGGAGGTCTTCCACACCAACGAGGGCCACGCCGGCTTCCTGGGCCTGGAGCGCATCCGCGAGCTCACCGAGGCCCGGCTCTCCTTCGACGAGGCCCTGGAGGCGGTCCGGGCCGGGACCGTCTTCACCACGCACACCCCCGTGCCCGCGGGCATCGACCGCTTCCCGACCGACCTGATCGGCCGGCAGTTCGGCGGCGACAACGCCTGGCCCACCGTCCCGGTGGACCGCATCCTCGCGCTCGGCGCCGAGGAGGAGCCCGGCAAGTTCAACATGGCGGCGATGGGCATGCGCCTGGCCCAGCGGGTCAACGGCGTCTCGCAGCTGCACGGCGAGGTCAGCCGGGAGATGTTCCAGGGGCTGTGGCCGGGCTTCGACATCGAGGAGGTGCCGATCGGGTCGATCACCAACGGCGTGCACGCGCCGACCTGGGTCGGCCGGGAGATCATGGAACTGGCCGGGCGGGAGCTGCCCTCGCTGGTCGACCGCGCCCAGGGCTGGGAGGGCGTGAACAAGATCTCCGACGAGGACGTCTGGAGCATCCGGGGGCGGATGCGCGAGCGCCTGGTCGAGGCGGCCCGCGTCCGGCTCCGCCGCTCCTGGCTCGACCGCGGCGCCTCCCCGGCCGAGCTCGGCTGGATCGACGAGGCCCTCGACCCCGAGGTGCTGACCATCGGCTTCGCCCGCCGCGTGCCCTCCTACAAGCGGCTCACGCTGATGCTCTCCGACCCGGCGCGCCTGCGCGAGCTGCTGCTCCACCCCGAGCGGCCGATCCAGATCGTGATCGCGGGCAAGGCGCACCCGGCCGACGAGGGCGGCAAGAAGCTCATCCAGCAGATCGTGAAGTTCGCCGACTCGGAGGACGTCCGCCACCGCATCGTCTTCCTGCCCGACTACGACATGGCCCTCGGCCAGCTGCTGGTCCAGGGCTGCGACGTGTGGATGAACAACCCGCTCCGCCCCCTGGAGGCCTGCGGGACCAGCGGCATGAAGGCGGCGCTGAACGGCGGGCTCAACCTGTCGATCCGCGACGGCTGGTGGGACGAGTGGTACGACGGCACGAACGGCTGGGCCATCCCCACCGCCGACGGCGTCACCGACCCCGACCGCCGTGACGAGCTGGAGGCCGGGGCGCTGTACGACCTGATCGAGCACGAGGTGGCCGACCGGTTCTACGACCGCCCCGTCGACGGGCTGCCCCGCCGCTGGCTGGAGATGGTCCGCCACACGCTGACCTCCCTCGGCCCGAAGGTCCTGGCCGGGCGCATGCTCCGCGACTACGTCGTCGACCTCTACACCCCGGCGGCGCAGGCCGCGCGCGCGCTGTCGGCCGGCGGGCACGACCAGGCCAGGGACTTCGCCTCCTGGAAGCTGCGGGTCGGCCGGGCCTGGCCCGGCGTGCGGGTCGAGCACGTCGAGGCGTCCGGTCTGGGCGACACCCCCGAGGTGGGCGCCTCCCTGGAGCTGCGGGCCACGATCGCCCTCGGCGAGCTCGGCCCCGGCGACATCGAGGTCCAGGTCGCCTACGGCCGGGTGGGGCTCCACGACGAGCTGGTGGACCCCGAGTACGCGTCGCTGACCGCCGACTCCCGGGGCGACGACGGCAGGGCCGTGTTCAACGGCGCGATCCCGCTGCAGCGCACCGGGGCGTTCGGCTACACCATCCGGGTCGTCCCGTCCCACCCGCTGATGGCGGCCCCCGCCGAGCTCGGCCTGGTCGCCGTCCCGCAGGAGCCCGAGGGCATGACCAACGGCACCCTGCGCTGACCCCACCGGCCGGGAGGGCACCCCTCTCCCGGCCGGCACCGCTCTCGTCAGGCCTTCGGTGGCACCGGCCCGAAGTCGCCCTCGGCCTCACGGGTGACCAGCGCGAGCAGCGCCGGATCGGCGTGGACTTCGGCGGTGTGGCGCCACTGGGTCAGCAGCACCGCGATGGGGGCGAGGTTGTCGAGCGAAGTCGCTCCGCGGGCCACTTCCACCAACTCGTGAGGAACGTCTCGGCGTCGTCGTCGGGCAGGAACGACACCCAGGGCAGCGCTTCGCGCAGTGCCGCCCTCGACAGGGCCGGATCACTCACGCGAACCAGGGCGGCCAGCAGGCCGGCGGTGAAGTAGACCACCGCACCATCATGCTCCCACTGGTCGATTCGCATCGGTGCGAGATCTTCAGTCGTTCTCGGGTCCGGCCGGCCGGTCGCGGCGGGAGTCCCGGACCGTGCGGCCCTCCCGTTCGATCTCCCGGTTGAGGAAGAAGTTCAGTGCGGTCCGGATGGCGGCGATCGCCGCGAGCTGCCCGATCTGAGTGAAGCTCGGCGCGATGGCCGTGCGCAGCACGTCCCCGGCCAGCTGGAACTCCAGGCCCAGCGCGAGGAACCGTCCCAGGAACAGGCGGACGGCGACGAAGTCGTCGTGGCCGCGGCGCCGTACGGTGACCACCAGGAAGCGCACGAAGGCCACCGCCGCACCGACGAAGATGACGATCGCGCCCGCGGCCTCGACGAGGCGGACGAGCAGGTCGACGGCCTCGCGGAGGAACGTCTCGGGGAAGAGCTCCGGCATGCCCCCGCCGGTACCCGGGCACGGCGGCGTCACGCCAGAGGGACGCGGTGTCGTCTCTCGACGGTGTCTCCATGGAGCCTCCGCCCGAAGGCGGTACCGCCAGATCGCTCTGTGATGACATGTCAACGGAGGGTAATCTCGCGATGTAGGCTTACGGGCATCTTGATGCTTGAGGGTTTGCATCTCGGATGCCACACTCGAAAGGTGAGGACCACGGTGCGTCTCGAAGAAGATGTCGTCGCCGCCGTCGAGCAACTGCGGCGCGAAAGGCACATAGGGCTGAGTGAAGCGCTCAACGAGCTGGTCAGGGCGGGGATGCGGGCCCGGCCTCAGCGGCAGGTGTTCCAGCAGCGCACCCGGGCGCTGCGGATGCGTGTCGACGTCTCCAACGTGGCGGAGGCACTGGACCTGCTCGATGATCTGGAACACGACTGATGATCGTCGATGCGAACGTTCTCCTCTACGCCGTCGACAGCGGCAGCTCGTTCCACGAGGCGTCGAAGAGCTGGCTGGAGCGGGCACTCAACGGGTCGTCGCGGGTGGGTCTCCCCTGGAACTCCCTGTGCGCGTTCGTGAGGATCTCGACCCACCCCCGGGCCTCGGCTGATCCTCTCGGCGTGGAGGAGGCGTGGGGCTTCGTTCAGGACTGGCTGGACGCGGAGGCCGTGTGGATCCCCGGTCCCACGGCACGGCACGCCGAGGTGCTGCGGGATCTGCTGGTCGAGGGGGACCTGCGGGGGAACCTGGTCACGGACGCGCATCTCGCCGCGCTCGCCATCGAGCACGGCGTCGGCGTCTGCTCGTTCGACTCCGACTTCGCCCGCTTCCCGAAGCTCGAATGGGTCAATCCCCTGTCGAGCAGGTAGGAGAATTCCCCTCAGAGCCGGTCGGAAGCGGGCCGGCCGAGAAGAAGGCGGCTACTGCGTGACTGAAGCGGCGGAGGAGCGGGGGGACGTGCTCGATCCGGTGACGAAGGCCGGCTACGTGCTGGAGTTCGAGGACCTCTTCGAGGGGGACCGGCTCGACGAGGACCGGTGGGTGCCGTACTACCTGCCGCAGTGGAACGGCCGCGCCGCCTCCGCGGCCCGGTACGAGGTCGGCGGGGGCCGCCTGGACCTGCTGATCGAGGAGGACCAGCCGCCCTGGTACCCCGAGCGGGAAGGGGGGCTGCGCGTCTCCTCCCTGCAGACCGGCGTCTTCGCCGGACCGCTCGGGAGCACGGTCGGGCAGCACGGGCGCGGCTCCGACATGGCGGTCCGCGAGGAGCAGCCCGCCGTCCGGCTCTACACCCCGCAGTACGGCCTGGTCGAGCTGCGGGCCAGGGCGATCGACGACCCGCGCTCCATGGTCGCGCTCTGGATGATCGGCTACGAGGACGAGCCCGAGCGGTCGGCGGAGATCTGCGTCTGCGAGATCTTCGGCCGCGACGTCGGGCCGGACACCGTGAGGGTCGGGATGGGCCTGCACCCCTTCGGCGATCCGGCGATCACCGACGACTTCACGGTGGAGACCCTGCCCGTCGACGCGCGGGAGTTCCACGTCTACGCCGCCGAGTGGACCCCCGAGCGGGTCTCCTTCCTCGTCGACGGCCGGCACATCAGGACCGTCCGCCAGTCGCCGCGCTACCCGATGCAGCTCATGCTCAACATCTACGAGTTCCCGGAGGCGCCGGAGCGGGACACGCCGGCGGCGCCGGAGCACCCGTACCCCAAGCGGTTCACCGTCGACTACGTCCGGGGCTACCGTCCGACGGCCCGAGCGGGGAGCCACGTCCGGAGCGACCTCCCGGCGGCCGGGGCGGAGGGGGCCAAGGCGGAGAGGGCCGGGGCAGACGGGTCCGGGGCGGAGGGAGCCGGGGGCGACTGAGACGCCTGAAGGGCCGTGCCGTACCGGTCGTAACGCCGTGAAGTGCGCTTTCGTTGTTCCTTTCGGGATGAAGGGGGAATGGCTCAGGAGCCGGCAACCTTCCACATCGCGGAGACAACAGTGAACGCATGGACGTTCGAGGGCCAGCCGGGGGCGCTGGGCGGCACCACGGTGACCCTGGTCGAGGGCGGCTCCTTCTGCGTGTCCACCTGCAACGGCGACATCACCCCGGGCGGCGCCCAGGGGCTGTACCACGCCGACACCCGCCTGGTGTCGCGCCTGGAGCTGAAGGTGGACGAGGCGCCGATCGAGTCGCTCCGGACGATCAACCCCGAGCCGTATCACGCGATCTTCCTCGGCCGCACCGGGCCCCGGCCGGGCCAGGCGGAGAGCACCATGCTGGTGATCAGGGACCGCTACGTCGGCGGGGGCCTGCGCGAGGACCTGACCCTGCGCAACATGTCCGACGAGGCGGCCGGGTGCACGATCGCCCTGCACATCGGCTCCGACCTGGCCGACCTGTTCGAGGTGAAGGGCGGGCGGGTCATGCACGTGGCGGACGTGGAGATGACGTCCGACATCTCGGGCCTGCTGGTCGTCTCCGCCACCAGGGGACGCGGAGCCAGGATCATGAGCAACCCCATGCCGACCGCCACGATGGGCCTGCTCTCCTTCCGGGTCGTCGTCCCCGCGCGCGGCGACTGGACCGTCGCCCTGCAGGTCAACCCGATCGTGGACGGGGAGGAGACGCCCGCCTGGTTCTCCACCCACCATCCGGTGGAGCACGCCGAGCCGGCCCGGCGGCGCGCCGACTGGGAACGGCTCGCGCCGGTCGTCACGACCTCCAACCGGACCGTCGCGCAGGTCCTGGCCAAGTCGAAGGAGGACCTCGGCTCGCTCCGGCTCTTCGAGGAGGACAAGCCCGGCGAGCCGCCGTCGGTCGCCGCGGGCGCCCCGTGGTTCATGACGCTGTTCGGCCGAGACTCGCTGCTGACCTCGTGGATGGCGCTCCCGATGGACCAGTCCCTGGCCCTGGGCACGCTGCGCCGGCTGGCCCGGGTGCAGGGCCGGGCGGAGGAGCCGCTCTCGGAGGAGGAGCCGGGCAAGATCATGCACGAGCTGCGCTTCGGGGTGCAGGACGGCGTCTCCGCCCACGACGGGCACGTCTACTTCGGCTCGGTCGACTCCACCCCGCTGTTCGTCATGCTCCTGGGCGAGCTGCGCCGGTGGGGCCTGTACGACGAGGCGGTCGAGGAGCTGCTGCCGCACGCCGACGCGGCCCTCGACTGGATCACCAGGTCGGCCGACCCGTTCCTGTACTACCGGCGCAAGACCGACCACGGCCTGCTCAACCAGGGCTGGAAGGACTCCGTGGACGGCGTCAACTTCGCCGACGGCACGCTGGCCCGCCCGCCCATCGCCCTGGCCGAGGTGCAGGGCTACGTCTACGCCGCCTACATCGCGCGGTCGCACTTCGCCCGGGAGGCCGGCGACCCGGTGCTCCAGGAGCAGTGGATCGAGCGCGCGATGCGGCTGCGGGACGCGTTCGACGAGATGTTCTGGCTGCCGGACCGGGGTTACTACGCCATGGGCCTGGACCGGGCGGGCCGCCCCATCGACGGCCTCGGCTCCAACATGGGGCACTGCCTGTGGACCGGCATCGTGAACGAGGAGCGGGCCGCCTCCGTCGCCGAGCACCTGCTCTCGCCGGAGATGTTCACCGGGTTCGGCATCCGGACCCTGGCCTCCAGCATGGGCGCCTACAACCCGATGAGCTACCACAACGGCTCGGTCTGGCCGCACGACAGCGCGCTGGTCACCGCGGGACTGATGCGGTACGGCTTCGAGGAGGAGGCCAGGCAGGTCGCGTTCGGCCTGCTGGACGCGGCCAAGGCCTTCAACTGGCGGCTGCCGGAGCTGTTCTGCGGGTTCGGCCGGGACGAGTTCCCGGAGCCGGTGCCGTTCCCCACCTCCTGCGCTCCGCAGGCCTGGGCCTCGGCGGCTCCCATCCAGCTGATGCGCAGCCTGCTCCGCCTCGACCCGTGCGTGCCGCAGAACAAGGTGTGGATGTCCCCCGTCGGGCTGACCAGCATGAAGATCGCCGGCCTCCAGCTCGCCGGCACCAGGGTCACGGTCGACGTCGACGGCGGCGAGGTCGCGGTCACCGGGCTCCCGGAGCACGTCACCGTGGTCGGCGCGCCGCGGCCGCCGCTGACCGCCGTCCTGGAGGAGATCCACTGACCCTCCCGGGCGGACGCCCTTTCGATCTCCCCCCGATCAGTGGTCCGGATGTCCTTCAGAAGGCCGGTCGGCCGTAGGCGAGGTTGAGATGGTTTCCGCAACGGGTCTTTCGGGACGGCGCGGCGCGCTGCGCATCGTGATGGTCGCGCCGCCCTGGTACGAGGTGCCGCCCCGCGGCTACGGGGGGATCGAGTCGGTGCTGGCCGAGCTGATCGCCGGGCTGTCCCGGCGCGGGCACGAGGTCACGCTGGTGGCGGCGGGCAGGCCGGGCACCTCCGCGCGCTTCCTGCGCACCTACGCCGATCCCCCCTCCGGGCGGATCGGCCAGGCGTTACCCGAAGTGCTGCACGCGGCCCGGGCGCACGACCTGCTCGCGGGGATCGACGCCGACGTCGTCCACGACCACTCGCTGGCCGGGCCGCTGACCGCCGCCGCGCGCACCGCCCCGACCGTGGTCACCTGCCACCACGAGGTGGACGGCGAGTTCGGCGAGTACTACCGGGCACTCGGCCGCGAGGTCTCCATGGTCGGCATCTCCGCCGCCCAGCAACGGCTGGCCCCCGACCTGAACTGGACGGGAGTGGTGCACAACGCCGTCGAGACGGGCTCGTTCCCCTTCCGTGAACACAAAGAGGACTGGGTGCTGTGGCTGGGCCGGTTCAACGAGGACAAGGGGGCGCATCTGGCCGTCGACGCGGCCCGCGCGGCCGGGCGGCGGATCCTGCTCGCCGGGCGGATCACCGAGCCGGGGGAGCGGGAGTACTTCGACCGGGAGGTCGCCCCCCGCCTGGGGTCCGACGCGGTGTACGTCGGCGAGGCCGACGCCGTCCGCAAGCGCGAGCTGCTGGCGGGCGCCCGCTGCCTGCTCTTCCCGATCCTCTGGGAGGAGCCGTTCGGAATGGTGATGATCGAGGCCATGGCCTGCGGCACCCCGGTGGTCGCCCTCCGCCGGGGAGCGGTGCCGGAGGTGGTCGCCGACGGCCTCACCGGGTTCGTCCGGAGCCGGCCGGAGGAACTCGCCGAGGCGGTCGAGGCGGCCGGCGGACTCGATCCGCGGGCCTGCCGCTCCCGGGTCAGGCGCCGCTTCGACGTCGCGGTGATGGCCGAGGGGTACGAGAGGGTCTACCGGGCGGCGGCGGCCGGCCCCGAAGGTCCCGCCGGCGTCACCGGCGGGACGGGCGAGGCGGTGTTACCCCTCCGCTGATGGGAGCCACCGGGCCGGCTGATCGGGCGGACTCGGTGCCCGACGCCTCCCGCGGCCCGCGCGCTCCCGCCGTACGGCGTCCGCAGGCCCTGTCCCCTCCCGCCGTACGGCACCCGCCGGATCCGGGGCGGACGGCTCCCGCTCTATGGTGGGACGACATACGGGACGACGGCGTTTCCAGTGGAGGACAGCGATGGGTGAGTTCGTACGGGTCGAGTCCGCCGACGGGGTCGCGACGATCAGGCTCGACCGGCCGAAGATGAACGCGCTCAACACGCAGGTCCAGCGGGAGATCGCGGACTGCGCCCGGCAGGTGGACGCCGACCCCGGCGTGTACGCGGTGGTCCTCTACGGCGGTGAGCGGGTCTTCGCGGCGGGCGCCGACGTCAAGGAGATGGCGGACATGCCGTACGCGGAGATGTCGGCGCACTCCTCGGTGCTCCAGGACTGCTTCACCGCGGTGGCGGAGATCGGCAAGCCCGTCATCGCGGCGATCACCGGTTACGCGCTCGGCGGCGGCTGCGAGCTCGCCCTGTGCGCGGACGTCCGCATCGCGGGCGAGTCCGCCAGGCTGGGCCAGCCGGAGATCCTGCTGGGCATCATCCCGGGTGCGGGCGGCACCCAGCGGCTGCCGCGGCTGATCGGTCCGGCGAAGGCCAAGGACCTCATCTTCACCGGCCGCCAGGTGACCGCCGCCGAGGCGCTGGAGATCGGCCTGGTCGACCGGGTCGTCCCCGACGCCGACGTGCACACCGAGGCCCTCGCCTACGCGGCCCGGTTCGCCGGCGGCCCGGCGGCGGCCCTGCGCGCCGCCAAGCGGGCGATCGACCACGGCCTGGAGGCCGACCTCGACACGGGCCTGGAGATCGAGCGGCTGGCGTTCTCCGGGCTGTTCGCCACCGACGACGCCCGGATCGGCATGCGCGCGTTCGCCGGGAAGACCCGGGCGGAGTTCACCGGGCGCTGATCGCCGCCGTCCGCCGGATGCCGATCCGCGTTCACGGGGCGCCGATCCGGCAGGATGAGATCAAGGTGATATTGATTCACCCGGTTAGATCACTCTTTGCGGGTAATCTCCCGGACTATGGCGCGGTTGGTGAAGCACGTTCTGATACCCGCACGCCTGCGGCGGGTGGTCCGCAACTGGTTCGACTCCCGCTACATCTCGCGGGCCGATCACCGGCGGGACATCAGGGACGCCCTGTGGGAGGTCCAGACGCTGGGACGTGAGGTCACCGCGCTGCGCGCGGAGGCCGACGGGCTGCGCCGGGAGATCGGCCGCCTCCGGGCCCGGCCGGCCGGGACGGACATCGACGCGGAGCGGGCCGCCCGGTGGGACGACGCCCACCGGCTGGCGCAGGAGACGGCGGCCGCGCTGGAGCGGGTGCTCCAGAACGAGGTCCTGCTCTGGCAGGCGGTGGACCGCGTCTCCGAGGGCCGGGCGGCCGGGGAGGGGAGCGCACCGGCCGGCAGGACGGCGTGAGGGTCGCCTGGACGGCCGGGGACGGGCTCCGGCACCTCGTCTTCCGGCTGGACGCCGAGGACGGCATCACCGGCCCGTGCACCGACGGCCAGCCCCTGAGGATGGCCACGAACTCCTGCCGGGTCGAGCTGCCGTACGAGCCGGGGGAGATCCACCCCGACCTGCTCGCGCTGGCCGCGTGGACGGTCGTCGCGCCGTGGACGCGGCGGCGGGTCGTCTTCGACCGGCCGGTCTCGCCGGAGTTCGCCGCGGCGATCGGGGAGGGCTGGGGGATCGAGGCGGGGCCGGTGGGCGGATCGCCCCGGTCCGGGCACGGGCTGGCGATCTCCTACAGCGGCGGGGCGGACTCGGCGGCCGTCGCCGCGATGCTGCCCGACGTCCCGTTCGTGCACTTCCAGCGGGTCCCGCACCCCCGGGTGCCCAACCGCTGGGCCCACTACCGGTCGGACGCCCTGGCCCGGCTGGTCGGCAGGACCGGACGCGAGTCGGTGACCGTCCGCTCCGACCTCGAGTTCGTCCTGGCCGAACCGCGCCCCGGCTACCCCGAGCACCACGCGGTGGCCGCAGGGGCGCTGCTGCTGGCCGACGAGCTCGACCTGGGCGGGATCGCCTTCGGCTACGAGCTGGGCTCGCGCTGGCTGGGCGGCGGCCGCTACCTGCACAGGTACACCCCCGACAACCCGATGTGGGCCCCGCACGGCGCCTGGGGGCGGGCGTTCGCCGCGGCGGGGGTGCGCATCGTGCTCCCGGTCGGGGGGGTCAGCGAGGCGGTCACCATGCGGCTCGCCCTGGGCTCGCCCCTGCGCGAGCACGTCCGCTGGTGCCTGCGCGGGACCGGCGGACCCTGCGGGACGTGCGGCAAGTGCCTGTACAAGGAGCTCATCCGGGCCGCGATCGAGCGCCGTCCGCTGCGCACCCCGATCACCGCGGACCGCGGGGTCGCCCGCAAGTGGCAGCGGCCCCCGCCGTACGGCGGGCAGGAGATGATCGAGTACGGCTGCGCCCGGGTGCCCGGCATCGAGGGCACGGCCTTCGCGAAGGCCGCGGCGTTCCTGGGCGCCACCGAGGAGTCGACCGCCTGGCTGGACCGCTGCTACCCGCCCGCGGTCGAGGAGGTCCCCGAGCCGTGGCGCGAGCGGGTCCGCGCCTTCATGGCCGCCGAGGTCGGCTTCATGAGCGAGGATGAGGCGCGCCGGGTCGAGACGTGGGGACTGAGGGGGCCGTCGTGAAGGTTTACGTGTCGGTGGACATGGAGGGCGTCACCGGGCTGACCGACCCGGAGGAGATGCGGGCGGGCGGACGCGGCTACGAGCGCGGCTGCGAGCTGATGACCGGCGACGCCAACGCGGTGGTGCAGGGCGCCTTCGACGCGGGGGCGCGGGCCGTACGCGTCAACGACGCCCACGGGTCGACCAAGAACCTCAGGATCGACCTGCTCGACCCGCGGGCCACGCTCGTGCGGGGGCCGGGCAAGCCGCTGCGGATGGGCCAGGGCCTCGACGGGACCTACGCGGCGGCCTGCTTCGCGGGCTACCACGCGCGGGCCGGGGTGCGGCACGGCGTGCTCAACCACACCTGGATGGGCAAGGAGATCCAGAACGTCCGCCTCAACGGGGAGGTCTGCGGGGAGACGCGCCTGGTCGCGGCCTTCGCCGGCTCGCTCGGCGTGCCGGTGGCCCTGGTGACCGGGGACGAGGCCGTCTGCGAGGAGGCGCGCGAGCTGCTCGGGGACGTCGAGACGGCCGAGGTGAAGAAGGGCGTCGACCGGTTCTCCGCCGAGCTCCTGCCGCCGGTCGTCGCGCAGGCCCGCATCCGGGAGGCCGCCGCCCGCGCGCTCGGCCGCCTGGGCGACTTCCGCCCGTACGTCGTCGAGCCGCCCTACACGCTGGGCGTGGAGTGGAACTCCACCGCGATCGCGGCCGGCTGCGCGGTCATCCCCGGAGTGCGGGCGACGGGCCCCCGCGAGACCGAGTTCACCACCGACGACTTCGGGCAGATCATGTCCCTGTTCGGCGTCTTCGCCATGATCGGCGGCCAGGTCGCCTGCGGAAGCGGGATCTATGGCTGAGCCGGACGGACCCGCGGGGAGCGGGCGGGCCGGGGCGGCGCCCGGGACGGGGGCTCCCGTGCCGGCCGGCCGGTCCGGGGCGGGCATGCGGGGCACGCCGGGCGCACCGGGCACGCCGGGCGCCCTGACACGTCGGGCGCTGCTCGTCGGCGTCGGGGCGGCGGGGGGCGCGGGGGCGATGTACGCCGCGATGGGCGCGCTCGGGCTGGCCCCCGACTCCCAGGACCGGGCGTTCACCCCGCCGCAGCGCTCCGACTTCTCCCTCACCGGCCGGGGCGCGGCGAAGGTCGTGGTGCTCGGAGCCGGGATCGCCGGCCTGACCTGCGCCTACGAGCTCGGCAAGGCCGGATACGACTGCACCGTCCTGGAGGCCGCCGACCGGGTGGGCGGCAGGAACCTCACGGTCCGGGGCGGCGACCGGCTGACGGAGCTCGGCGGGGAGACGCAGACGGCGGAGTTCGGGCCGGACGTCTACTTCAACGCCGGTCCCGGCCGGATCGCGCAGTGGATGGTCACCATGGACTACTGCCGCGAGCTGGGCGTGCCCCTGGAGGTCTTCGTCAACGGCAACGCCTCGGCGTACGTGCGCACCCACGCGATGGACGCCCCGGTCCGGGTCCGCACGGCCCGCGCGGACATGTACGGCTACATCGCCGAGCTGCTGGCCAAGGCCGCCGACGCGGGCGCGCTGGACCGGCGGCTGACGGGGGAGGACCGCGAGCGGCTGACGGAGTTCCTGCGCCGCTTCGGGGACCTCGGCCCGGACCTGTCCTACCGGGGCTCCCCGCGCCGGGGTTTCACCGTCCACCCGGGGCACGGGAGCGGCGAGCCCCTGGCCGGGCCGCCCCCGCTGGGCGAGGTGCTCGCCGCGGGGACCGGGCGGGCCCTGACCGCGGACTTCGGCTTCGAGCAGGCCATGCCGATGTTCCAGCCGGTCGGCGGGATGGACGCGATCGTACGGGCCCTGGCGCGCGAGGTCGGCGAGGAGCGGATCCTGACCGGCGCCCCGGTCACCGGCGTACGGGACCTGCCGGACGGCGTCGAGGTGACGTACTCCGGGGGCCCCGGCGGCTCCGGCGGGGCGGTCCGCGCCGACTACTGCGTGGCCACCCTCCCGCCCCACCTGCTCGCGCGCGTCCCGCACAACCTGGGCGCCCGGGTCACCGCCGCCCTGCGGACCCCCACGCCGATCGCCGCGGGCAAGCTGGGGCTGGAGTACGGCAGGCGCTGGTGGGAGACCGACGACCGCATCTACGGCGGCATCACCGAGACCGACCTGGACATCACCCACATCTGGTACCCCTCGCACGGCTACCACGGCAGGACCGGCCTGCTCGTCGGCTACTACAACACCGGCGCGGAGGCCGAGCTGTACGGCAGCCTGCCGCACCCTGAGCGCCGGGCCCGCGCGCTCACCCAGGGCAAGAAGATCCACGGCGAGAAGTACCGCGCCGAGCTGCGCTCCAGCGTCTCGGTCGCCTGGCACCGCCGCCCGTACGTCGAGGGCGGGTGGGCCGTGTGGCCCTCCTACGGCGGGGCCTTCACCGTCCTGCAGCAGCCCGCCGGCCGGGTCCACTTCGCCGGGGACTGGCTCACGCACCTGGTCGCCTGGCAGGCCGGTGCCATGGAGTCGGCGCGCAAGGCCGTGACCGCCCTGCACCAGCGGGTCCTGGCGGCCTCCTGAGAGGCGGCGGTCCCGGTCGCCGGGGCCGCCGGACGGGCCAGGCCGCGGCGGCCGGTCCCGGCGGATCGCGGCGCCCGGGCGCCGGGAGGGGCCGGCACCTGGCAAACTGACGCCGAAATGAGATTGCGCGTTACCTCCGCTTGGGAAACCGTTGAGGCGTGCCAGACGTTGTTCGAACGGGGAATGTGGCCTGATGGTTCATCTCGTAGGCGGGGTTTAAGCCGGTATGGTGCTTCATGCCATGAATCAGGACGATCGACTGGGCCCGTACCGACTGCTGCGGCGGCTCGGTGAGGGCGGCATGGGCGTGGTGCACCTCGCCGTCGACCCGCAGGGGCGGCAGGTCGCGGTGAAGGTCCTGCGCTCGGAGGTGGCGGGCGACGACGTCGCGCGCCGCCGCCTCTCGCGCGAGGTCGAGACCATGCGGCGGGTGCGCAGCGAGTACATCGCGGAGGTGCTCGACGCCGACGTGACCGGCCACCGCCCCTACATCGTCACCAGATACGTCGCCGGCGACCCGCTGGACGAGGTCGTCAAGCAGGAGGGTCCCTTCGATCTCCCCGCGCTGCTCCAGGTCGCCCACGGGGTCGCCTCGGCGCTGGCCTCCGTGCACTCCGTCGGGGTGATCCACCGCGACCTCAAGCCCGGCAACGTGCTCATCCTGGACGGCAGGCCCGTCCTCATCGACTTCGGCATCGCCCAGGCGGTGGACGCCACCCGGCTCACCCAGACGGGCATGTTCATCGGCACGCCCGGCTACCTGGCCCCCGAGATCATCGAGGGGCACGAGGCCGGACCGGAGGTGGACGTGCACGCCTGGGCGGGCACGCTCGTCTTCGCCGCCACCGGCCAGCCGCCCTTCGGCAAGGGCACGCTGGAGATGATCTTCTACAACATCACCGCGGGCCGGGCGAACGTGGACGGCGCCCCGCCGGAGCTCCAGCCGGTGCTGCGCGCCGCGCTCCAGCGCGACCCGTCCAAGCGGCCCCCGGCCGCGGAGCTGGCCGCCGAGACGGCGCGCCTGCTGGCCAGGACGGGCGGGGGCCGCCCCCGCGTCCCCGACGAGATCACCACCGTCCCGAGCTTCGACGACCCGGTCCCGGGCGGCCGCGGAGGCACCGGCGGCCACGCGGGCCCGGGAGGGCGCGGAGGCGCCGGCGGGCGGGGCGCGGGCGGCCACGGCGCGCCGACCGGTGCCGGGACCGGCGCCGGGGATTTCGCCACGGGCTCGCTCCTGCCCGCCGACCCGGGGGACGTGCCGACGCCGGTGTCCTCGCGGCCGGCGGGCCCCGCGCCGTCCACACCGTGGCCCCCGGCCGCCCGGCCGGGCGAATACTCCTCGCTGCTCGACTCCGACCAGCCCGACCCGTGGCCGACCCGCAGGGTGACGTCCGAGGAGCTGCGCCAGGCGGCGGCCCCCTCCCCGCCCGCGCGGCCCTCGCACGACCTGCCCACCGGGCTGCTCGGCCAGGAGGACGTCCCCACGACCAGGGCCCCCGGCCGCGACCGGACGGGGCAGGCGGGGCAGGCCGGGCCGGGCCTGGCGGGACGGAGCGGACCGGACCACGGCGGACCGGGACGGCCGGCGGGAGCGCACGGGTCCGGCGCGGCCGGCCTGCTCGGCCCCACGGCGCCGGTGCCCGACGGGGACATCCCGACCCAGCGGGTCCGCCCCCAGGACCTGCCGGAGCACATGCGCGGCCCCGGCCCGTCCGCACGGCCGCACCGGCAGCCGCAGCAGCCGCCCCCGCACTCCTACCAGCAGCCGCAGCAGCCGTACCCGCCGCACGCCTCGTTCGAGCAGCCGCCCGCCTCGTTCGAGCGGACGCCGCATGTCCGCCCGGCCGCGACGCCCCAGTACCCCTACCCTCCGGCGGACCGGCACGGCCAGGCCGCCCCCGGTCCGTTCCACCCGGACGGGCGGCAGGTCCAGGGCCCGGGGCATCACGAGCGGCAAGGACAGCCGGAGCGGCAGGGGCGGGGCCACGCGGTGCAGCCCTCCGGGGTCCACGGCGTGGCGAGCGTGCTGCTGCTGGTGGTCATGGCGGTCGCGGCGGTCGTGCTTCCGGTCCTCGTCTGGCTCGCGGTGATCCCGGTCGTCATCCTGCTGCGCGCCGCCGACATCGCCCAGCCGAGGCTCAACGCGCGCCGCCCGGCCGGCGAGGCCGCGGCCGACGTGCTCCGGGTGCTCGCCATGCCGGGCGCGCTGCTGAAGTCGGCCGGTGTCACGGTCGCGCTCGTGCCGTACGGGCTCATCCTCGGCCTGCCGGTGACGCTGCTGCTCGCCGTGCTGGTCCCGCGGATGCCCGCGGTCAACGCGCTCGGCTGGGGGGCGGCGATCGCCCTGGCGACGGTCTGCGCCGGTCCCGGAGTCGAGGGCCCCGGACGGCAGATGCGACGTACGCTGGCATCACTGGTGCCGTCGCGGAACGGGGCCGTGGCCGTGGCCGCCGCGCTGGGCGTGGTGGCCGCGCTGATGGTCTATCTCGCGGGCGACACCGTGGGGACCGGTGCGAGGAAGGCGGAGTGGCGGCCCGCGGACGTCGGGGCGGTGGTGAAGGAACTGGACGGGTTACGGAGGAAGGCGCGATGACGGGGGACACGCAGGCGCCCGAACGGCTGGGGCCGTACCGGTTGCTGAGAAAGATCGGCGAGGGCGGCATGGGGGCCGTCCACCTGGGGCTCGACGAGGACGGGCGCGAGGTGGCCGTCAAGGTCCTGCACCCGCACGTGGCCGCCGACCTCAAGGCGCGCGACCGGCTCACCCGCGAGGTGGAGACCATGCGGCGGGTGCGCAGCCCGCACGTCGCGGAGGTGCTGGACGCCCGGCTGACCGGTGCGCAGCCGTACATCGTGACCCGTTTCGCCCCCGGCCGGACGCTGGAGGAGACGGTCCTGGCGGACGGCCCGCTCCTCGACGACCAGGTGATCCGGCTGGCGCGGGGGCTGTGCGCCGCGCTGGTGGCCATCCACGCCGCCGACGTGGTCCACCGCGACCTCAAGCCGGCCAACGTGATGCTCGTCGACGGCGACCCGCTGGTCATCGACTTCGGCATCGCGCACCTGGTCAACGCGACCCGGCTGACCCAGACCGGGATGTTCGTCGGCACGCCCGGCTACCTCGCCCCGGAGATCATCCGTGACTCCGAGATCACCCAGGCGGCCGACGTGCACGCGCTGGCCTCCACGGTCTTCTTCGCCGCGACCGGCAAGCCGCCGTTCGGCACGGGCAGCTTCGAGGTCGTCTGCTTCAACATCATGGAGGGCCGGGCCAACCTCGACCTGGCCCCCGCCTGGCTGCGCGGCTGGCTCCGGCGGGCGCTGGACGTCGACGCCGCGGCCCGGCCGGGCGCGCAGGAGCTCTACCGGACGGCGCGCTCCCTCGACCCCGCGGTGACGGCGTTCCACTCCGAGTCCCACACCGGGTCCCGTGCGGAGCCGCCGCCCCGCACCGCCGTGCTCGGCGGCGGCACCCGGGTGCTGCCCGGGGAGGCCCCGCCGCCGGACGGCACGAAGATCATCGATCAGGTCCCGCCGGACGGGACCGAGGTGATCGGCCGGATGCCGTCCGACGGCACCAGGGTGATCGATCCGGTCCCGCCGGACGGCACGAAGATCATCGACCCGGTCCCGCCCGCGCCCGCGAACGGCGCCCGGGCCCTGGCGCAGGACGAGACGTTCTCCGACCTGCTCCCCCCGGTGGAGTACGCCAAGCCCGAACGGCGCGACCGCAGGGCCCGCGACCCCCGTGACGACCGGGGCCGCTCCGCCGCCGCGGCCCCGCCGCCCTACGTCCCGGCCACCCCGCCGCCGCCGTACGTCCCGGCCCCGCCCGCCGCGCGGCGGGCCGCCCCGCCGCCCTATCCCGACCAGCGGGTCGCCGGCTACCCGGCGCCGCAGCCGACGGGCCCGGCGCAGCCGTACCCTCCCCCGGCCACCCAGCCCCGGGGCTACGCCCCGCCCGCCCCGCGCCACACCCCGCCCGCCCCGGAGCGGCAGGCGCGTCCTCCGTACCGCACCGGTCACCCGCTGGCCGCGGTGCTGCTGCTGGTGATCGCGGTCGGGCTGGCCTGCGTGCTGCCCGTCGCGGTGAGCGCGATCGCGCTGGTGGCGGTGCTCTGCCTCCGGGTGGGCGAGAACCTCTTCGGCGACCTGGCCGAGCGCCGCTCGGTGCGGGGCAGCAGCGCCTCCGACCCGCTGCTCGTGCTGGTCGGCACTCCCTGGGCGCTGCTCAAGGCCGCGGCGGCGACGCTGCTCACCGGCCCGCTGGCCGCGATGTTCGGCATGTGCGTCTGGGGGGCGCTGGTCTACATCGGCAAGATGGGCACCGACCAGGCCGCCGCCTACGCGGCGGGCGCCTTCGTGGCGGGGTTGTTCGTGCTGCCCGGCGGGGGCAAGCCCCGCAAGGCCGTCTCCCGCGCGCTGACCGGGGTGATCCGCAGCCCGGGCGCCGCCATGGTGACCACGATCATCCTGGGCACGCTGGCCTTCTTCACGGTGATGGCGGCGCTGGGGATGAACCCGTCCTTCGATCCGTGGCGGCCGCCGTCCGTCGCGGTCCGCGAGCTGACCGAGAACTGGAAGGCCCAGGCGAACGAGAGCGCGATGGGCGTGATGGATCTCATCGGGGGCCTGGTGGACGACCTGCTCAACAGCGTGGGCCTCGGGTTCCTGTCCTTCTGGAAGTGACCGCCTCCCCCGTCCGGCGGCGGAGGTCGCCGCGCCCGCGGGGTTCGATGACCGTCCCCTGCGCCGGGCGCGGCGGGCGGGGTCCGATGACCGTCCCTTGTGCGGGGCGCGGCGGGCGGGTGCCGTTCGGCCCGGGTTCGGTGTCCGGAGATGGGGGGTTTCTTGCCCGCGCCCCGTGCGATCCCGCGATCCCTGGGGGACGATGAAGGGGAGCCGCCGGAGGGAGTCGCATGGGAGCGCCGGACGACGGGCACTGCGGGCCGTACCGACTGCTCTCGCCGCTGGGGGCGGGAGGCTTCGGGGAGGTCCACCTCGCGCTGGACCCCGGGGGGCGCACGGTGGCGGTCAAGGTCCTGCACCCGCACGTGGCGGCCGACGGCACGGCCCTGACCCGGCTGGCCCGCGAGGTGGAGGCCATGCGCCGGGTGCGCAGCCCGCACGTCGCCGAGATCCTCGACGCCTCACTGGACGGCGACCGCCCCTACCTGGCCACCCGCTACGTCCAGGGCCGCCCGCTCGACGCGGCGGTCGCCGCCGGCGGCCCGGTCGCCGGGGACGATCTCGTACGGCTGGCGCACGGCCTGGCCGAGGCGCTCGCCGCGATCCACGCCTCGGGGGTGGTCCACCGCGACCTGAAGCCGGCCAACGTCATCTGCGAGGGCGGCGAGCCGGTCGTGATCGACTTCGGCATCGCGTGCCTGCTCGACTCCGCCGGGGTCACCGCCTCCGGGGCGGTCCTCGGCACGCCGGGCTACCTCGCGCCGGAGGTCCTGGAGGGCGGCGGAGCGGGGCCGGAGGCCGACGTCTTCTCGTTCGCGGCCACGCTGGCCTACGCGGCGACCGGCCGTCACCCGTACGGCACCGGTCCGGCCTCGGCGGTCGGCTACCGGGTCGTGCACCACGATCCCGACCTCGACGACGTGCCGTCCTGGCTGGAGCCGCTGCTGCGGGAGTGCCTGGCCCGCGACCCGTCCGACCGGCCGCCGGCGAGCCTGCTGCCGCTCCGCCTGGCGGCTCCGGAGCCCGGTGCCCGCCCGTCGGCGGCCCCGGCGCCGAGCGCCCGCCCGCTGGTGGCCGCCGTCGGCGCGCCGGAGGCGGCGGTCCGCGGGGCCCCCGCCACCGGGGTGCAGGGCCTGAGCACGCGGGAGTGGCGTCCGGGCCGCCGCATCCGGTCCGCGGCCTTCCCGCCGGAGGCCCGGGAGCGCCGCCGGGCCGTGCTCCACCGGCGCTGGGCCGTCGGAACCGGTCTGTTCACGGCGCTGGCGGCGGCCACGGCCAAGAGCCCGCTGCCCGAGGTCTCGCTGCTGCTGCTGACGGTCTACGGCTCGGTGATGCTCGTCGACGGGGGAGTGGCCCTGTTCGCCCGGCGGAACCGCGGCCGCGCGGTCCTCGACCTGTCCTGCGCCGCCGGGGTCGTCCTGCTCTGGGCCGTCCTGGCGGCGTTCTTCAGCCCGCTCAGCCTGGGGCTGGCGCTGGGCACCGTGGTCCTCGTGCTGGTCGTCATCCTGCTGAGCAGCTGACCTCCGCCCGCCCGCCGCTCCGGAACATAGTTCGGTATGGTGGAGGGGGTGACTCGCCGGGTAGGAGCCCCCCGGGCGGCGAAAGCCGTACGGGGTGGCGGTTTGCGCCTAAGCTACCGATGGGTAACATGAGGGCGGGGGACCAGGATCGGGCACGTCCCGGCCGGGCCACCCGCTGTCACGACGCCCTCGGGCACCTGGCAGTCTTGGCATCCGCGTGCACGTGCCCCGCGTGCGCGTACCGAGCATCCGGCGTCAGCCGCGGCGACGCGGCGGCGCACGCGAACACGGGAGGTCGGCCACCGGCCATGAACATCGTCGTCTGCGTGAAGCAGGTCCCCGACACGGCGACCGAGCGCAAGCTGAGGTCCGATGACAAGACGCTCGACCGCGACGCCGCCGACGGCGTCATCAACGAGCTCGACGAATACGCGGTCGAGGAGGCGCTGCTGCTGAAGGAGGCCCACGGCGGTGAGGTGACCGTCCTCACCATGGGTCCCGACAAGGCCAGCGACACCATCCGCAAGGCTCTGGCCATGGGCGCCGACAAGGCCGTCCACCTGGTCGACGACGCCCTGCACGGCTCGGACGCGCTGGGCACCTCCCACGCGCTGGCCCAGGCACTGAAGAAGATCGGGTTCGACCTGGTCGTCCTCGGCTCGGAGTCCACCGACGCCCGCACCGGCGTGCTCGCCGCCATGCTGGCCGAGCGCCTGGGCGTGCCGCAGCTCACCTTCGCCAAGAAGGTCGAGGTGGGCAAGGGGACGATCACCGTCCAGCGCGTCACCGACTACGGCTACGACAAGGTCGAGGCCTCGCTGCCCGCGGTGATCTCCGTGGTCGAGAAGATCAACGAGCCGCGCTACCCGTCCTTCAAGGGCATCATGGCGGCCAAGAAGAAGCCGGTGGAGAAGCTCGGTGTCGCCGACGCCGGGATCGACGGCTCCCAGGTCGGCCTGGCCAACTCCTGGAGCGAGGTCGTCGACTTCGCCGCGGCCCCGCCGCGCGCGGCCGGCACGATCGTCAAGGACGAGGGCGACGGCGGCGTGAAGGCCGCCGACTTCCTCGCGTCGAAGAAGTTCGTCTGAGGACGGGGGAATAGCTGACATGTCCGAAGTTCTCGTTCTCGTCGAGCACGTCGACGGCCAGATCAAGAAGGTCACGCTCGAGCTGCTGACGCTCGCCCGCAGGCTGGGCGCCCCGTCGGCCGTCTGGACCGGGCCGGGCTACTCCGCCGAAGCCAAGGCCAGGCTGGCCGAGCACGGCGCCGAGAAGATCTACGTCGCCGACTCCGCGGACATCACCGACTACGTGGTCGCGCCCAAGGTGGACCTGCTGGCCCAGCTCGTCTCCTCGGTCTCGCCGGCCGCGGTGCTGGTGGCCGCCACGGCCGAGGCGAAGGAGATCGCCGGCCGGCTCGCCGTACGGACCGACTCCGGCGTGCTGACCGACGTCGTCGGCATCGAGGAGGGCCTGGTCGCCGACCAGTCCATCTTCGGCGGCGGCGTCAACGTCCGCGCGCGCGTCACCAAGGGCCTGCCGATCATCGCGGTTCGCCCGAACGCGAGCCCGGTCGAGGCCGCCGCGGGCGCGGGCGCCGAGGAGCAGGTCAGCGTGGCCGTCTCCGACGCGTCCAAGACCGCCAGGGTCGTGGAGCGGGTCAAGGAGGAGAAGGGCGCCCGTCCGGAGCTCACCGAGGCCGCGATCGTGGTCTCCGGCGGCCGGGGCGTGGGCTCGGCCGAGAACTTCTCGCTCATCGAGAAGCTGGCCGACTCGCTCGGCGCGGCCGTCGGCGCCTCCCGCGCCGCCACCGACGCGGGCTGGTACCCGCACCAGTTCCAGGTCGGCCAGACCGGCAAGACCGTCTCGCCGCAGCTCTACATCGCGGCGGGCATCTCCGGGGCCATCCAGCACCGGGCCGGCATGCAGACCGCCAAGACGATCGTCGCCGTCAACAAGGACCCCGAGGCGCCGATCTTCGAGCTCGCCGACTTCGGTGTCGTGGGCGACCTCAACCAGGTCGTGCCGCAGCTGACCGAAGAGATCGCCAAGCGCAAGTAGGCGATCGCACGCGGACGGAAGCGAGGGGCGGGGAGCACGTGCTCCCCGCCCCTCCTGCTTCGTGTCCCCGCCGTCAGCCGGCCATGGTGAGCTCGGGTTCGGGGGAGCGGGCCGGGGCGGCGGAGGCCGTACCCGTGCCGGCCCGGGGCAGGAACCGGGCGGCCACGGCGATCAGGACGCCGAGCGCGACGGCGCCGCCGAGCGCGGTCCGCAGCGACGACAGATCCGACAGGAATCCGATGGCCACCGGGCCGAGCAGCAGGCCGGCGTAGCCCATCGCGCCCGTCTGGGCGATGGCGGGGCCCGGGTTGCGGGTCGCCTCGCCGGCCATGGACATGGCCACCGGGGAGACCGTCGCCACCGCGAGGCCCACGAGGAACATGGCCGCGACGGCGACCGGCGCCGAGGGGACCGTGATGACCACGGCGAAGGTGGCGGCGGTGGCCAGCCCGGAGAGGACGATCATGTTCCGGGCGCCGAACCTGGCCCGGACGCGGTCGCCGGCGAGACGGGCCAGCAGCATGCCGACCTCGAAGACCGGGTAGCCGAGGGCGGCGACGGCCTCCGGGGCGCCCAGCGTGTCACGCAGGTACAGGCCGTTCCAGTCGGCGATCGTGCCCTCGACCATGAAGGCGCAGAACGCGATCACGCCGAGCAGGTAGACCACCGGGGGCATGCGGTGCCGGGCCCCGTTACGGGCGGCCGGTTCCGGGGCGGGGTCGGGCAGATAGGAGCGGCTGACGGCGACCAGCACGGGCAGCGCGGCCAGCGCGACGAGGGCCAGGTGGGCGGTGACCGACAGGCCCGCCGCGATGGCCGCGGTGCCGGCCACGCCGGCGGCGATCGCGCCGACGCACCAGCCGGCGTGCATGCCGTTCATCAGCGGGCGGCCGTGGGCGCGCTCGACGGTCGAGCCCTGCGCGTTCATCGCGACGTCCACCGCGCCGAACGCCAGGCCGAACAGCCCGGCGGCGGCCAGCAGCAGCGGGAAGGTCGGCGCGAACGCCAGCAGGACCAGGGCCGCGGCGCAGAGGGGGGCGCCGACCCGCAGGACGCTCCGGCTGCCGACGCGCGTCATCACGCCGCGCATCGACTGCATGGTCACCAGCGCGCCCAGGCCCCACACGAGCAGGGTGACGCCGATCGACGTCTCGGACAGGCCGAGCTTGTCGGACAGCGCGGGCAGGCGCACGGTCATCGATCCACACAGCAGGCCGCCGAGGACGAAAGTGAGGATTGCCCCGTTACGGGCCCTCCTCAGGTCGCGGGTCATGACTCGATCCCTTCATAAGAGGTTTGCAGGTGACGGCTATCGGGCAGACACAAGCCGGTCGCTTCCGCCGCGTGCGGGAGCGACCACCAGTCCGTGTGTGCGGGCGGGGTCGTCCCGGAGCGGTCCGGGGGCCGGGCGGACACGAGCCCGCCGGGGCCGGAGCGGGCCGGCGGCCGGGCGCGGTCAGCCGCCGAGCAGGTCCAGCAGCCGCCGTTCCAGCTCGGCGTAGTGCCGCTGGTCGTAGAGCCCGGGGTCGTGGCTGGCCACGTCCCACACGCCCTCGCAGGCGAGGCGCACGATCCGCGCGGCCACCGGGTCGGGCTCGGTCTCCAGCCCCTCGCGGTGCCAGCGGGCCATCGCCTCGCGCAGCGGGGTGAGGAGATAGAGGTTGCCGGAGGCCCCGGTGACCACCGCCCAGCGGCGCAGCCTGCCGCTCTGGACGGCGGCGAACGTGGCGGCCAGATAGTTCTTGGTGTAGGTGTCGTGGCCCTGGGCGGCGACGAGCTCGTCGAACTCCCCGATCAGTCGCTCGACCATGCCCTTGATCAGGGCTTCCTTGGTGGCGAAGTGGTAGAGCAGGCCGCCCTTGCTGCAGCCGGCGCGCTCGGCGACGGCCGCCAGGGTGAGCGCCGAGGAGCCCTGGTCGGACAGCAGGCCCTCGGCCGCGTCCAGCAGCTCCTCACGTCTCATGCCGAGCACTGTACCGTCCGGACGGTACAGCAGCAAGCTCGGGGGAACCGTCCCTCACGGTCGCGGATACGCTTGGAGGGCTGAAAAAGAGTTGCGGAGGGGAGTGCGGCTGTGGAGTCCGCCTATCTCGACCATGCGGCGACCACGCCGATGCTTCCCGAGGCGATCGAGGCGATGACCGCTCACCTCGGCAGGGTCGGCAACGCCTCCTCGCTGCACGCGGCGGGCCGCCGCGTCCGCCGGGTGGTGGAGGAGGCGCGCGAGTCCATCGCGGACGCCCTCGGCGCCCGGCCCAGCGAGGTCGTCTTCACCGCGGGGGGCACCGAGGCCGACAACCTGGCGATCAAGGGCCTCTACTGGTCGCGGCGGGCCGCCGGGGCGACCCGCATCCTGGTCAGCGCGGTCGAGCACCACGCCGCGCTCGACCCCGCGCACTGGCTGGCCGACCACCAGGGCGCCACCGTCGAGCTGCTCGACGTCGACGAGTTCGGCCGGGTCCACCCGCAGACGCTCCGCGAGGCCATCGAGCGAGGCCCGGACGACGTCGCCCTGGTGAGTGTGATGTGGGCCAACAACGAGGTCGGCACCGTCCAGCCCGTCCGGGTGCTCGCCGCGATCGCCCGGGACCACGGCATCCCGTTCCACACGGACGCGGTCCAGGCCCTCGGCCAGCTCCCGGTGGTCTTCGCGGACTCCGGGGTGGACGCGCTGACGCTCTCGGGGCACAAGATCGGCGGCCCGATGGGCGTCGGCGCGCTGCTGCTGGCCCGCGGGGTCGAGCCGGTGCCGGTGCTGCACGGCGGGGGCCAGGAGCGCGACGTACGCTCGGGCACCCTCGACGCCCCGGCGATCGCCGGGCTCGCGGCGGCCGTGCGGGCCGCGGTCGCCCACCGGGCCGAGACCGCCGCCCGGCTGACGGAGCTCCGCGACGACCTCGTCCGCCGCGTACGGCAGGCCGTCCCCGACGTGATCCTCAACGGTGACCCGGTGAACCGCCTGCCCGGCAACGCGCACTTCTCCTTCCCCGGCTGCGAGGGCGACGCCCTGCTCATGCTGCTGGACGCCAAGGGCGTGGAGTGCTCCACCGGCTCCGCCTGCTCGGCCGGGGTCGCCCAGCCCTCCCACGTGCTGCTCGCCATGGGCGCGGACGGGATCAGGGCCCGGGGCTCCCTGCGCTTCTCCCTCGGCCACACCTCGACCGGGGCCGACGTCGACCGCGTCGCCGACGTCATCGGCACGGTCGTGGAGCGCGCCCGCCGCGCCGGCCTGACCTGACCCGGCCGGATACGGCGCCGGGCCGACGCGCGACCCGGCGGGCGCGTCCGGGACCGTCGTGGTGACCGCGGGAGAGGCGTCCGGGACCGCGGTGCCGTACGGGGCGGGCCGGTTCAGCCGTCGAGCCGGTACAGGCGGAGGAAGTCGTTGTCGACCGGCAGCACGGTGCACCGCCGGAAACCGGCCTCGGCCGCGTACCCGCGCAGGACGTCGGCGCGCAGCACCGTGCCGGTGGCCGCCGAGGGCCGCTCGACCAGCTGGGTGGGCAGGCAGTGCGTGACGCTCCAGCCGTACATCATCCGCTCGACCCCGTCGCCGGGCGCGGTGAACCGGTCGGCCACCCGCTCGTCGGCGACCAGCACCGCGCCGCCGGGGGCGAGGGCGGCGCGGACGGCCCGCAGCGCCTCCACCGGCCGGGCGAAGTCGTGCAGCGCCTCCAGGACGAGCACCAGGTCGTAGGGGCCCGAGGCGGCCATCGAGGCCGCGTCGCCGCACGTCAGGCGGACGCGGTCGCCGAGGCCGGCCCGCGCGGCGTGGCCGCGCGCGTCGGCGATCGAGGCCTCGTCCAGGTCGACGCCCTCCACCAGGGCGTGCGGGAAGGCGCGGGCGAGCGCGAGGACCGCCCAGCCCTGCCCGCATCCCACGTCGGCGACGCGCGGCCGCGGGCCCGTCCCCGGGTCCGCCTCCAGCCGCTCGACCACGTCGGGCAGGGCGGCCAGCCAGGCGGTGGGCAGCTCGTGGGTGAAGGCCGGCCGGTTGATGTGCCCCTGGCCGTACCGGAACGCCCGGCCGTACGCCTCGTACGGCACGCCCCCGCCGGTGCGGTAGGCCTCGGCCACCCGGGGCAGGACGCCGCCGATCCCGGCGAGGAGGTGGGCGAACGGCGCGACGTGCGCGGGGTCGTCGGCGTGCAGCAGCACCCGGGCGTGCGCCGGGTCCAGGCGGTAGCGGCGCTCGTCGGCGGACTCCTCGCCGGCGGCCTCCAGCAGGCCGGCGACGGCCTGCTGCTCCAGCCACTCGCGCGCGTAGCGCGGTGCGATCCCGGCCCGCTCGGCCAGTCCGGCCGGGGTCAGCGGGCCGTGCCGCTCGAGGGCCCGGTAGAGGCCGAGCTCGGTGCCGAGGTAGACCGAGAAGAGCTCCAGGGCGCCGACGGCGCCGTCGAACAACCGCTCGGCGAGCAGCTCCCCGCGGTCGGTCCCCGGCTGCGGGGAGAGTTCGGTGTTCGGCGCGGTCATGACGGTCCTTCCTGGTGGACGAGGGTGTGCCACCAGGATTTCCGGAACGGGCGCGCGGCGGTATGCAGGAATGCGCATAACGCGGTACGGATTCGGCCAGGCGTCCGGTCCTTCCCCACCCGGCTTCTCCGTGTCCGGGCCGGCCGTTCCGCGGGTCCGGGGGACGGCCGGGTCCGCCGGTGCGGGGGCGGGCGTGCTCAGCTCAGGAACGGGGAGACGGAGATCCAGCCGGGGTCGGTGACGACGTCCACCCGGGGCCGGCCCTCCTCCCAGCTCACCACGAGCTCCTTGGCGTGGATCGCCGCATCCCCCGCCGGGTCGGCGTAGACGTGCAGCACCCGCTGCCCCTCGGCGCTGGTGTGCACGGCGAGCAGGGCGGTGCCGTGCAACCGGCTGATCCGCCCGGCCAGGCGCTCCTCGAAGTCGCGCAGGGCGTCCAGGGAGGGCCCGGTGGGCAGGCCGTCGGCGTCGCGGTGCAGGTAGGGCAGGGTGATCGCGATGTGCTGGTCGAACAGCGGGTGGTCGACCGGGCGGAGCGGGTAGCGGGCGGTGGCGATCAGGCGGGCGCCGCCGGCCGTCTCGCCCTCCAGCAGCGCCCACTGCTCCTCCCGGAAGCCGGAGGCCAGGTCGGCCACCACCGCGGGCAGGTGGACCGCGGGCACGGCGTCGATCGGCGGGAACCGCGAGGCGGAGACGTCGCCGACCCAGCGGGCCACGTCGTCCTCGCCGAGCAGCCAGTCGAGGGCGAGCAGCGTCGCCTCGGTCCGGGTCTCCTCGTCGACGAGGTCGAAGATCGGATGGTGGGCGACCACGTCGACGCGGGGGGCGCCGTGCGGGGCCCGCAGGCCGAGGACGAGCCCGTCCAGCCCGAACCCGTGGCCCGCCACGTCGAGGGTGAGGGCCATGGCCTCCGGGTTGGCCTGCCGGGACGGGTGGAACTCCCACCGCGCGGCGGCGGGCGGTGCGGCGGCGGCCCAGCGGTGCGCGACGGGACGCAGCTCGGGATCTCCGGCGGAGGTGACCACCAGGGCCTGGTCGGCGGCCAGGCCGGGGGCGATCTCCCACACCAGGGAGGGATGGACGAGCCGCACCGCGGGCGCGATCCACTCGGCCAGCCGGTCGGCCTCCCCGGCGGCGACCATCGCGTCCAGCTCCGGTCTCGCCTCCGCCCACCACGACCAGAACCCGGCGATGCCGTCGGCGGGTTCGCCGGAGGGCTCGCTCTTGCGCCCGAACAGTCGCATGGTCCCGGATTCTCCCAGTACGACGGGGCACCTGCCAACGCGGGTAGGCTCAGGAGGGTTATGGCTCTCCGTGTGCTTGCCGCCATGTCGGGCGGCGTCGACTCAGCCGTGGCCGCCGCTCGCATCGCCGAGGCGGGCCACGACGTCACGGGCGTGCACCTGGCGCTCTCGGCCAACCCGCAGTCCTACCGGACCGGCGCCCGGGGGTGCTGCACGATCGAGGACTCCCGCGACGCCCGCCGGGCCGCCGACGTGATCGGCATCCCCTTCTACATCTGGGACATGGCCGAGCGGTTCCACCGGGACGTGGTCGAGGACTTCGTCAGCGAGTACGCCGCCGGCCGCACGCCCAACCCGTGCCTGCGCTGCAACGAGAAGATCAAATTCGAGGCGGTGCTCGACCGGGCCCTCGCCCTGGGCTTCGACGCCGTGGCCACCGGGCACCACGCCCGGATCGTCGACGGCGTGCTGCACCGCAGCCCCGACGAGGGCAAGGACCAGTCCTACGTGCTCGGCGTGCTCACCCGCGAGCAGCTCGGTCACGCGATCTTCCCGCTCGGCGACTCGACCAAGGCCGAGGTCCGCGCCGAGGCCGCGCGCCGCGGGCTCATGGTGGCCGACAAGCCCGACAGCCACGACATCTGCTTCATCGCCGACGGCGACACCCGGGGCTTCCTGGCCGACCGCCTCGGCGCGGCCGAGGGCCCGATCGTGGACGAGTCGGGCGAGGTCGTGGGCAGCCACGAGGGCGCCTACGGCTTCACCGTCGGCCAGCGCAAGGGCCTGCGCATCGACCGCCCGGCCGCCGACGGCAGGCCGCGCTACGTGCTGTCCATCGAACCGGTCTCCAACACGGTCACGGTCGGCCCGCGCTCGTCCCTGGAGGTCACGGTCGTCGAGGCCGTCCGCCCGGTCTGGAACGGCCCGGTGGACGCGCCCCGCGAGCCGCTGGCCTGCATCGTCCAGCTCCGCGCGCACGGCGAGGTGTACGGCTGCCGCGCGCAGGTCTCCGGCGACGGGGAGCGGCTCCGCATCGAGCTGGACGCCCCGGCGACGGGGGTGGCGGCGGGCCAGGCCGCGGTGCTCTACCTCGGCGACACCGTGATCGGCTCCGCCACCATCGCGTCGGCGGCCTGAGCGGCGCGGCCGGGCGGCCGCGGACTGGAGGGGCGCGGCGGTCCGCCGCAGGAGCGGTCCGGCTCCGCGGCGATCCGCCGGCGGCCCCTCCGCGCGGTGCGGGCCGGCGCCGGCTACGGCAGGGTGACCGACTCGCCGGGCTTGAGGCGGCGCATGTCGGCCTGCTGCTTCTCCGACTCCAGCGCCAGCCACCGGTCGACGATGCCCAGGCCGATCTCGTTGAGCAGCCCGTCGTGGGTGGAGAAGGCCCGCGCGGGACGGACCTCGCGCAGGTAGGCGATCAGTTCCGAGCCCTTCAGCCACGGCGCGTTGGTCGGCGCCAGCAGCGTGGGAACCTCGACGCCCGGCGGGGTGAGCGCGTCACCGGGGTAGAAGACCTCCTCGTCCACCAGGAAGCCGACGTTCTGCACGATCGGCTGGTCGGGGTGGTTCGGCGCGTGCCACTCGCCGACGACCTTCACCTGGAACCCGGCCGCACCGAACGCGTCGCCGTCCCGCACGACGTGGATCTCGGCCGGGACGCCGGCCAGCGCGGCGGCCACGCCCTCGCAGGTCCAGATCTCCAGGGACGGGTCGGCCTCGGCGGCCCGGCGCAGCCGCTCGGGATCGACGTGGTCGAAGTGCTCGTGGGTGATGAGCACGGCCCGGGCGCCGTCGAGTGCGGACTCCTCGCTGAAGGAACCCGGGTCGATCACCAGCGCCGAATCGCCCTTCTCCAGGCGCACGCACGCATGTCCGAACTTCGTGAGCTTCATCATGGGACCTCCTTCGTGGATACCCCGGCCTTCAGGCTGGGGAGGAAACGAAGCTCCCGCGTAGCGGGGCAGGGAAAGGCGAATCGCCGCCAGGGCGATTCGGCGTCTACGGCCACCGGCCGAAACCCGCCGCTCACACGGAAACTGATACGACGTGAGGCATGACGCAGCAGGTCAAGCGGGCTTTTAAGTACCGCTTCTACCCCACGGACGAGCAGGCAGCCGAGCTGTCCCGCACGTTCGGCTGCGTCCGCCTCGTGTACAACAAGGCGCTGGCCGAGCGCACGCGGGCCTGGTACGGCCAGCAGCACAGAATCTCCTACGTGCAATCCTCGGCGGAGCTCACCGAGTGGAAGAAGAGCGAGGAGCTTGCCTTCCTGGCCGAGGTGT
>NZ_BMQE01000022.1:0-117729 GCF_014647955.1 Planomonospora antibiotica
GAAAAACCACCGCACGAACGGGACCCGGCCGAACCACCGCACGAACGGGACCCGGCCGAACGAGACCCGGGAAAAGGTCAGGCGGCGGTGGCCATCTTGCGGAGGCGGGCCAGGGCGTCGCGCTCGATGCGGCGGGCGCGGTCGCGGCCGATGCCGTAGCGCTCGCCGACCTCGGTGAGCGTGTGCTCGCGCCCGTCGATCAGGCCGTAGCGCCAGCGGAGCATCTCGCGCGTCTGCCCCTCCAGCCCGGTCAGCCACTGGTCCAGGCGCTCGCGCTCCAGGATGTCCATGGCCTGCTGCTCGGGGTCCGCCCACGTCTCGTCGGCGATCATGTCGCCGAGCTCCGTCTCGTCCTCGTCGCCCACCCCGAGCTGGAGCGAGACCGGGTCGGAGGCCCAGCGGCGCAGCTCGCGGACCCGCTCGATCGGCAGCTCCAGCACCGCCGCCAGGTCGGCGTCCGTCGGCTCGGCGTCGAACTCGGCCAGCATGTCGCGGCGGACCCGCATCAGCCGGGTCATCTGCTCCCCGGCGTGGGTGGGCAGCCGGACCGGGCGGGCCTGCTCGTGGATCGCCCGGCCCACGGACTGGCGGATCCACCAGGTGGCGTAGGTCGAGAACTTGTAACCGCGCCGGTAGTCGAATTTCTCCACCGCGCGGACCAGCCCGAGGTTCCCCTCCTGGACCAGATCGATCAACGGCATTCCGCGCCCGGAGTATTTGCGCGCGACCGCCACCACAAGACGTAGATTGGCCTGGATGAACTCGTCCTTGGCCCGCCGCCCCGAAACGGCCAGCCGCTCGAGCTCCTCGTCGGCGGCGTCGCCGATCCTCGGCTCCGTCGACCCGCCGTCCAGCAACTGCTCCGCGAAGAGGCCCGCCTCGATCCGCTTCGCGAGCTCGACCTCCTCCTCCGCGGTCAGCAGCGGGACCCGCCCGATCTCCGCCAGGTAGGTCCCGAGCAGGTCCCGATCCGAGACGTGCTGGTCCTGCGTCCGATTCCCCGTCGGCCTTGCCATTCGATGGCACCTCGCTCCGCCTGCTTATGGCGTGCCCGCCCGCTCGCTCATACGCCCCGCGCGCACGGACACGTCGCTTGCCTAATCAACGCACGGATCAGGGCAAAGATTCCCTAAAGAACTACGCCCGGAGGACGGTTTCGCTTTCCTCCTCAAGGAGGATGCCTCCGGGTTCCACGACATGAGCGGTGCGGGCTACCCGGGCTTTCCCCTTTCAAACGGCCCGGCGGCCTTCTTTCCACACCTGCAGCACCAGGGGTACCCCCGGGCGGTAGGCGAGGTGGACGTAGGAGGGCGCGTCCAGGATCACCAGGTCCGCACGGGCCCCCACCGTGAGCGCGCCGACGTCGGTGCGGCGCAGCGCCGCCGCGCCGCCGCCCGTGGCGGCCCGGACCGCCTCCAGCGGCGTCAGCCCCATCTCCCGTACGGCCAGCGCCACGCAGAACGGCATGGACGAGGTGAAGGAGGAGCCCGGGTTGCAGTCGGTGGCCAGCGCCACGGTCACCCCGGCCTCCAGCAGGCGGCGGGCGTCCGGGTACGGCGAGCGGGTGGAGAACTCCGCCCCGGGCAGCAGGGTCGCCACCACCCCGGCGGAGGCCAGCGCCTCGACGTCGGCGTCGGTCAGGTGGGTGCAGTGGTCGGCGGAGGCGGCGCCCAGCTCGGCCGCGAGCAGCGCGCCCGGCCCCTCCCCCAGCTGGTTGGCGTGCACGCGCGGCAGCAGCCCGGCCTTCACCCCGGCGGTGAGGATCTCCCTGCTCTGGTCGGCGTCGAACGCGCCGCGCTCGCAGAAGACGTCCACCCAGCGCGCGTACGGCGCGCAGGCCGCGAGCATCTCCCCGGTCACCGTGCGCACGTAGTCGTCGGCGGAGGCGGCGTCGGAGGGCACGACGTGCGCGCCCAGGTACGTCGTCTCCTCGGTGAAGCCCCGGGCGATCTCCAGGCAGCGCCGCTCGTCCTCGACGGTGAGCCCGTAGCCGCTCTTGATCTCGACGGTGGTCGTGCCCTGGGCGAGCATCTCCGCCACCAGCGCGGCGGTCCCGGCCGCGAGCTCGGGCACGGTGGCCGCGCGGGTGGCCTCGACCGTGGTGCGGATGCCCCCGGCGGTGTAGCGCTCCCCCGACATGCGGGCGGTGAACTCGGCGGTGCGGTCGCCCGCGAAGACCAGATGGGCGTGGCTGTCGACGAACCCGGGGACCACGCAGCGGCCGCCGACGTCCACGCGCTCGTCCGCTCCCGGGTCGTCCCCCGCCCGGCCCGTCCACACCACGCGGCCGTCCTCGACGACCAGCGCGGCGCCGGCGACCTCCTCCCGCTCGGGGTCGCCGGTGTACAGCAGGCCGATCCGGTCGAAGACCGTGCTCGTCACACGCCCACCCCTCGCGCCTCGGCGATCGCGGTCTCCAGCAGCGCGCCCACGTCCCCCAGGACGTGCCGCCCCTCGGCGACGACCTGGCGGCCCCCGGAGACCACCGAGTGCACGTCGGCGGCCGTGGCGGCGAAGACCACGGCCTCGGCCGCGCCCGGCCCTCCGGCGGACGCGCCGCTGCCCGCCGTACGGACCGAGTCGAGCCGGACGGAGACCAGGTCGGCCCAGGCCCCCGGGCAGAGCGTGCCCGCGTCGGGGAAGCCCAGCGAGGCGTGCCCGGCGGCGGTGGCGGCCGTCAGCAGCTCGGCGGCCCGCCAGTGGCCGCGCCGCTCGGTGGCCAGCCGCTCGTCCAGCTCGACCGCGCGGGCCTCCTCGAACAGGTCGACGACCGCGTGGCTGTCGGAGCCGAGCGTGATCGGCGAGCCCGCCTCGAACATCGCCCGCGCCGGGCCGATGCCGTCGGCCAGGTCCCGCTCGGTCGTCGGGCACATGCACACGTACGTGGTGGACTGCCCGAGCAGCGAGACGTCCGCCTCGGAGACGTGGGTGGCGTGCACCGCGGTCGTGCGCGGGCCGAGCACGCCGTGCTCGTGCAGCACCTGGACGGGCGTGGCGGAGTACATCTCGACGCAGGCGGTGTTCTCGGCCCGCTGCTCGGAGACGTGGACGTGCAGCGGGACCCCGTGGTGGTGGGAGAAGGCCGCGACCGTGCGCATGTGCTCGGGCGGGACGGCCCGGACCGAGTGCACGGCCGCGCCGACCTCCACGTCCGGCGCGCCGTCGTAGGCGGCGCACAGGGCCTCGGCGCGCGCGGCCCACCGCTCGGCGTCCCCGTCGGTGAACCGGTGCTGGACCCCGTCCAGCGCGACGCCCATCCCGCCGCTCAGGTAGCAGGCGTCCAGCAGGGAGATCCGCAGCCCCGCCTCGCGCGCCGCCGCCACGAGCGCGTGCCCCATGGCGTTGGGGTCGTCGTACGGCGTGCCGTCCGGTCCGTGGTGCAGGTAGTGGAACTCGCCGACGCAGGTGATCCCGGCGAGCGCCATCTCGGCGAACGCCGCCCTGGCCAGCCGGAGGTAGGAGTCGGGGTCCAGGGCGCGGGCCACGCCGTACATCTGCTCTCGCCAGGTCCAGAAGCTGCCCCTCTCCGCCTGGGTCACCCCGCGCAGGGCCCGGTGGAAGGCGTGGGAGTGGGCGTTGGCGAGACCGGGGAGGGTCAGGCCGCGCAGGCGGACCGCCCCGGCCGGCGGTTCGGCCACGCCGGGCGTGACCGCCGTGATCCGGGAGCCCCCGACCGTGACGACGACGCCCGCGGCGACCTCCCCCGGCGGCAGCCAGGCCAGCTCGCACCAGTAGGTCAGCTCCGACACAGCTCCTCCAAGGTGGCGGCGAGGGCGGCGACGCCCAGGTGGCAGTCGGACGCCTCCGCGTGTTCTTCCGGAGAGTGTGAGATGCCCGTTGGATTGCGTACGAACACCATCGCGCTGGGAACCCCGGCGGCGGCGAGGATCCCGGCGTCGTGCCCGGCGCCGGTGGGCAGCACCGGCACGGGTCCGGCGGGCGCTTCGGAGACCGTGTCCCGGACGTCCTCCGGATGCGGCCCGGCGGCCGTACGGTGCGCGGCGGACCGGGCCGCGGCGACGGCGGCCCCGGCGGCCGACGCCAGGCGGTCGCGCAGGGCGGCGTCGAAGTCCACGGCCGGGGTCCACGACTCCTCGCCCACCTCCGCCCCGGAGGACTCGGCCAGCTCGGCGACCAGGGCCCGGACCGCGCCGGTGTCCCCGCCCCGGGCGTCCAGCCAGGCGGTGACCAGGCCGGGGATGGCGTTGGCGCTGCCGGGCGAGACGCGCAGCCTGCCGAAGGTGGCGACCACGCCGCGGCGCCGGGCGGCCTCGCGGGCCTGCAGCACGGTCCGGGCGAAGGGCAGCATGGGGTCGTCGCGGTCCTCCAGCCGGGTGGTGCCCGCGTGGTCGGCCCGGCCGCGGAAGTCGAACCGCCAGCGGCCGTGCGGCCAGATCGCGCTCGCGACGCCGACCGGGGCCCCGGCGTGCACCAGCCCGCGGCCCTGCTCGACGTGGAGTTCGACGAAGACGCCGACGTGCCCGAGGGTCTCGTCGTCCCGGCCGAGCGCGCCGGGGTCCCGCCCGGCCCGGCGGAGCACGTCGGCCAGGGAGGAGCCGTCGTCATCGGTCAGGCCGCGGGCCCGGTCGGGGTCGAGGACGCCGGTGAGCAGCCGGGAGCCGGTGCACGGGACGCCGAACCTGGCCCCCTCCTCGTCGGTGAAGCAGGCGATCCCCAGCGGCCGGTCCGGCCGGAAGCCCCGGGCGTCGAGCAGGTCGAGGGCGGCGAAGGCCGACACGATCCCCAGGGGGCCGTCGAAGGCGCCGCCCTGCCGTACCGAGTCGAGGTGGCTGCCGGTGACCACCCCGGGGCGCCGCGACGGGTCGCCCCGCCAGGCCCAGAGGTTGCCGTTGCGGTCCTCGCGCAGGTCCAGGCCGCGCCGGGCGGCCTCCTGCCGGAACCACTCCCGCAGTTCCAGGTCGGCGGGCGACCACGCGTCGCGCAGGTAGCCGCCGGTCCGGCCGTCGCGTCCGAGGCGCTCGATGGCGCCCCACATCTCGTCGAACACCCTCCCATTATGTGAATGAATCCATTCATTGGCGATACGGCGGACCGATATGGAGCCCGAAAGGATCACTTAAGGCGCCGTTAAGGCGACGTCTGCCAGCATTCCCGGCACACGGGCCTCCCGTCTCCGGCCCGTCCGGCGGAAGCCACGGTGCGGCGCGCGCGGACGGGCCGGTCCACCATCGTCGATCGCGCGCGGCCCGGGGCCGCGCCAAGGAGTTGATCAGGTGTCGAGACAGCGCATCATGTCGTCCCTCGCCGTCGCGGCGGCCGCCGCGGGCGCGCTCACGGTCACCGGGCCGGCGTCCCCCGCCTCCGCCGCCGACTGCGCGGCCGCGTGGAACTCGGCGACGGCCTACACGGGTGGTGCGAACGTCTCCTACAAGGGGCGCAACTGGTCGGCCAAGTGGTGGACCCAGAACGAGACCCCCGGAGCCGCCTCCTCCGGCGTCTGGGCCGACAAGGGAGCGTGCGGCGGCTCCACCACCCCCGCGCAGCCGCCCGCGACCGGGACGTGCAGCCACCCCGCCTGGGCGGCCGGCAAGTGGTATCCCGCCGGTTCGATCGTCAGGTACACCGACGGGAAGTACTACCGGGCCGAGCACGACAACCCGGGCTACGACCCGGTGATCAGCACGTGGTACTGGGAGCCGCACGCCTGCGGCGGCTCGAACCCCGGCCCCTCGACCCCGCCCCCGTCGAACCCGTCGGACCCGTCGGGCTTCGTCGTCAGCGAGGCGCAGTTCAACCAGATGTTCCCGAACCGGAACTCCTTCTACACCTACAAGGGCCTGACCGCGGCCCTGAGCGCCTACCCGGGCTTCGCCAGGACGGGCGGCGACACGGTGAAGAAGCAGGAGGCCGCGGCCTTCCTGGCCAACGTCAACCACGAGACCGGCGGCCTGGTCCACGTGGTGGAGCAGAACACCGCGAACTACTCGCACTACTGCGACCGGAGCCAGCCGTACGGCTGCCCGGCCGGCCAGTCGGCGTACTACGGCCGCGGCCCGGTCCAGCTGAGCTGGAACTTCAACTACAAGGCGGCGGGCGACGCGCTCGGCGTCAACCTGCTGGCCAACCCGAACCTGGTGCAGACCGACGCGGCGATCGCCTGGAAGACCGCCCTGTGGTACTGGAACACCCAGAGCGGCCCCGGCACGATGACGCCGCACAACGCGATGGTGAACGGCCGCGGCTTCGGTGAAACGATCCGCAGCATCAACGGCAGCCTGGAGTGCGGCGGCCGCAACCCCGCGCAGGTGCAGAGCCGGATCAACTCCTACCAGAGGTTCGCCCAGATCCTGGGCGTCACCCCGGGCGGCAACCTGAGCTGCTGACGCGGCGGGACCGCGGCATGGAGGAGAGGGGCACGGCCGGGCGGGCCGTGCCCCTCTCGCGTCTCCGGCCGGTTCGCGGACCCCATCGGCACCGGTCCACCGGACCCACCGCCGGTCGGTTCACGGGCCCCACCGCCGACCGGTCCCCGGGACCTCTGACGGTCAGTTCGCGGGTCCCGCCGAGGGGCGGACCGTGATCTCGGTGACGTGGGCGTCCGGGGAGGCGGTCACCGCCGCCAGCACGGCCCGCGCCACCGAGTCCGCCCGCAGGTACTTGTCCGGCTCGTAGGCGCCGTTCTCCTGCTCGCGCACCCCGCGCTGCATGTCGGTGTCCACCCGCCCCGGGTAGACCGTGGTCACCCGCAGCCCCGGCTCCTCCAGCCGGAGCGCGTCGGCGAAGGCCCGCAGCGCGAACTTGCTCGCGGCGTAGGAGCCCCAGGTCGGGTTGGCCCGCTGCCCGGCGCCGGAGTTGACCAGCACGACGTGCCCGCCGCCGGCCCGCAGGGCGGGCAGCAGCAGCCGCGTCAGCTCGGCCACCGCGACCACGTTGACCTCCATCGTGCGCCGCCACACCTCGGCCGGGGTCTCCTCGATCCGCCCCAGCGTCACCACGCCCGCGCTGTGGACCAGCACGCCGAGCCGGTCGATCCCGGCGACGTCGGCCGCGGTCACGGCGGTCAGCTCGACCGGCCAGGGCCGCGCGCCGGGCAGCTGCGCGGCCACGCCGTCCAGCGCGTCGCGGTCGCGCCCGCCGAGCAGCAGGTCGTGGGTGGGGGCCAGGGCGCGGGCCACGGCGGCCCCCACCCCTCGGGAAGCTCCGGTGACCAGTGCGGTCGGGCGTGCTGACATGCGGCCAACCCTAGCCGGGCCGGCGGAGCCGCCCGGGCGGGGGCTCTCCTCCTTGCTCTCCACTTGACAGGTATACAAATTTGAATAAAAACTTGAGTATGTCCTCCACTCGTGTTCTCCTTCTCGGTGTGCTCCTCGACGGACCCCTGCACGGCTACGAGGTACGGCGCCGCCTGGAGATGTGGGCCGCCGACACCTGGGCCAACGTGGCCTACGGCTCGATCTACCACGGCCTCGGCAAGATGGCGGACGAAGGCCTCCTCCACCGCGTGGAGGAGGGGAAGGGCGGCAAGACGCTCTATGAGATCACCGAGACGGGCCGGGCCGAGTTCATGGCGCGGCTGATGAGCCACTGGTGGGAGATCAAGCCCATCGTGGACCCCTTCCAGGTGGCGCTGACCTTCATGGACCGCCTCTCCCCCGCCGATCTGACCGGCGCGATGGAGGCGAGGGCGGTGCAGCTGCGGGCCGCGATCGGGATGTTCGGGCGGGCGATCCAGGCCAAGCGCGGCCATGGAGCGCCCCGGCACATCGACGAGACCCTCCGCCTCAACGCGGCCCAGCTCCAGGCCCAGCTGACCTGGATCGAGGAGGCCCTCGGCAGGGTCAGGGACGGCGAGCTCCCCTGAGGAGCCCGCCGGACACAGCGGGGACACCGCGGGGCACCACGGGGGCACGGCGGAGACGCAGCGGGGACGCAGCGGGACACGCGGCGCCCTGCGGAGCGGCTCGCCCTTCCCGTACGGCCCCGCGTCCGGAACGTCCGGAGAACACCTGGAAAACCTGTTGCCCCTCCCCCCGGGAGAGGCACCATGCTCGGCACCCCATCGTGAACGGAGACCAGATGATCATCGAAGCGCACGACCTGCGCAAGACCTTCGTCGCCAGACGCGGGCGCGGCAAGACGGAGGAGGTCGAGGCCGTGCGGGGCATCGACCTGTCCGTCGGCGAGGGCGAGATCTTCGCCTGCCTCGGCCCCAACGGCGCGGGCAAGACCACCACGGTCCGCATGCTCGCCACCTTCACCGTGCCCACCTCGGGCACCGCACGGGTGGCCGGGTTCGACGTGGTGAAGGAGGCCGCCAAGGTCCGGGAGAAGATCGGTTACGTCGGCCAGGCCGGCGGGATCGACGACAACGCCCCCGGCCGCGAGAGCCTCGTCATGGCCGCGCGGATCGCCGGGCTCTCCCGCGGGCAGGCCCTGGGCCGCGCCGACGAGCTGATGGCCGCCTTCAGCCTGGCCGAGATCGCCGACCGGCCGGTGAAGACCCTCTCCGGCGGGCAGAAGCGGCGCTTCAGCCTGGCCATCGGGCTGGTCAACCGGCCGCCGCTGGTCTTCCTGGACGAGCCCACCACCGGCCTGGACCCGCAGAACCGCGCCAACCTCTGGGACGAGATCCGCGCGCTGCGCGACCAGGGCACCAGCGTCCTGCTGACCACCCACTACCTGGACGAGGCCGATGCGCTCTGCGACCGGCTGGTCATCGTCGACCACGGCCGGATCGTCGCCGAGGGCACCGCGGCCGAGCTCAAGAAGGAGGTCGCCGGCGACGTCGTCACCCTCCGGCTCGACGACCAGGCCGCGGCCCGCGCGCTGCTGGACGCCGAGCCGTACATCAAGGAGACGCAGGAGGAGGGCGGGTCCCTGCGGGCCTACCTCGACGACGGCGAGCACAACCTGCCGGCGCTGCTGCGCGCCCTGGAGGCGGGCGGCCTGGCCATCCGGTCCATCTCCCTCGACCGGGCCACCCTCGACGACGTCTTCCTGAAGCACACCGGCCGCTCCCTGCGCGACGCCGCCTGACCCCCGAGAGGAACGACCCTCCGATGTTCCGCCACACGATGCTGTTCCTGGGCTACGAGCTCGGGAACCTGCGCCGCAACCCGGCCTGGCCCATCCTCGGCATCATGCAGCCCGTCCTCTACCTGCTGCTGTTCGCCCCGCTGCTGACCAGCATCACCCCGAACGGCACGCTCGAAGAGGCGCTGGTCGTGTTCACGCCCGCCGCGCTGATGATGATCGCCCTGTTCGGTTCGATGTTCGCCGGGTTCGGCATGATCAACGAGACCCGCAACGGGGTGCTGGAGCGGCTCGCCGTCAGCCAGGCCTGGCGGCCGGCCATCATCCTCGGCCGGGTGGCCAAGGACATGATCATGCTGGTCCTCCAGTCGCTGGTCATCCTGGGCGTGGCCGCGCTGATGGGCCTGCGGATCGGCCTGCCCGCGATGGGCCTCATGCTGCTGCTCATGGCGGTGACCGGCCTGTTCGCCGCCAACCTGTCGTACGGCCTGGCGCTGGCGGTGCGCGACGAGAACGGCATGTCGCAGATCGTGCAGTTCTTCCTGCTCCCACTGATGCTGCTGTCCGGCCTGATGCTGCCGATGTCGGTCGCCCCCGACTGGATGCAGACCGTGGCGAGGTTCAACCCGCTCTACTACGCGGTCGAGGCCGGCCGCGCCATGTTCGCCGGGGACTACTCCGACGGCACCATCCCGATCGCCTTCGGCCTCTTCCTGGTCCTGGGCGTGCTCACCCTGACCTGGTCGGTCCGCTCCCTGCGGAAGCTGGCCGGCTAGACCCGCCCCCGGCGGCCGGGCCTCCGTCCGCCGCCGGGGAAAACGGGGCACGGACCCCCGGAGGACGGGCAGGGCCCTCGGAGACGGGCAGGGGCCGACCTCCCGGGAGCCGGGGTGCCGGTCAGCAGACGAAGACCCCGGCCCGGTCGGTCATGCGTTCGTACTCCTCCAGCCGGGCCTGCGTGCGCAGCGGCGCCGCGTCCGCCATGGCCTCCACCAGCACCATGGCCAGGGCGAGCGGCGCCGCGTGCGAGTCGAACACCAGCCGCTCGCCCACCGGCGCGGCCAGGACCACGTCGGCGTCGAACGGCACGTCCCGCCGGTCGGTGATCACGGCCGTCCGCAGGCCGATCCCGCGGGCGTCCGCCAGGGCCCGCACGGCCTCGGCCGGGTAGCGCGGCAGGACCACCGCGAGCAGCCAGGCCGCCCCCGCCCGGCGGGCGGCGTGCAGCCCGTCGGCCAGCTCCGACCCGCCGTGGACCAGCAGCCGCACGTCCGGGTGGATCCGCCGGGCGTAGTAGGCGAACGTGGTGGCCAGGCCGCTGGAGACGCGCAGTCCCAGCACCGGCAGCGGCTCGCACCCGGCCAGTGCGGCGCCCAGCTCCGTGATCGCCGACGGGTCGGCCAGCCCCTCCCGGACGGCGCGGAGGTTGCCGACCTCCGCGTCGATCGCGGCCTGCAGGCCGTTGGCGCGCGGGGCGGCCCGGCCGCCCGCTCCCGCACCGGCGGGCGCGTGCGGGTCCGCCGCGCCGTCGTCCCCGCCGACGACGAGGGGGCGCAGCGCCTGCCGGAGCTCGGGATAGCCGGCGAAGCCGAGCGCCATGGCGAACCTGGTCACCGACGGCTGGCTCACCCCGGCCCGGTCCGCCAGCTCCACGCTCGACAGGAAGATCGCCTCCGCGAGGTGGCCGTCCAGGTAGCGCGCGATCCGCCGCTGCGCCGGCGAGAGCCTCCGGCCCTCCAGAAGTCGCTCGAGTCCGTCGCCCACGCCCCCTCCAACCGGCCGGGTCCCGCGGTCATTCCCGCGATCCCGCCGCCTCCCGGCACCGCCGTCGTTCCCGGCACCGCCGTCGTTCCCGGGACCCTCGCCTCCTCCCGGCACCGCCCTCAGTCCCGGGTCTCCGGCGACTCGCGCATCGGCACCCGGACGCCGCGCTCGTCCGCGACCGCGGCGGCCTCCTCGTAGCCGGCGTCGACGTGGCGGATCACACCCGTGCCCGGGTCGTTGACGAGGACCCGGCGGAGCTTCTCCGCGCCCAGCGCCGTGCCGTCGGCGACCGTGACCTGTCCGGCGTGGATCGACCGGCCGATCCCGACGCCGCCGCCGTGGTGGATGGAGACCCAGGCGGCCCCGGAGGCCACGTTGAGCATGGCGTTCAGCAGCGGCCAGTCGGCGATCGCGTCGGAGCCGTCGAGCATCGCCTCGGTCTCGCGGTACGGGCTCGCCACGGAGCCGCAGTCCAGGTGGTCGCGGCCGATCACCAGCGGGGCCTCGATCTCGCCGGAGGCCACCATGTCGTTGAACCGCTCCCCGGCCAGGTGGCGCTCGCCGTACCCGAGCCAGCAGATGCGGGCGGGCAGCCCCTGGAAGTGCACCCGCTCTCCGGCCATCCGGATCCACCGGGCCAGCGGCTCGTTGTCGGGGAACAGCTCCAGGATCGCCCGGTCGGTCCTGGCGATGTCGGCCGGGTTCCCCGACAGCGCGGCCCAGCGGAACGGGCCCTTGCCCTCGCAGAACAGCGGCCGGATGTAGGCGGGCACGAAGCCGGGGAAGTCGAAGGCGCGCCCGTAGCCGGCCAGCCTGGCCTCGCCGCGGATCGAGTTGCCGTAGTCGAAGACCTCGGCGCCCGCGTCGGCGAAGCCGACCATGGCCTCCACGTGCCGGGCCATCGACTCGCGCGCCCGCGCGGTGAAGGCCACCGGGTCCTTGTCCCGTTCGGCGGCCATGTCGGCGAAGGCCACGCCGAGCGGCAGGTACATCAGCGGGTCGTGGGCCGAGGTCTGGTCGGTGACGATGTCGATCTCCGCGCCCCGGCGGAGCAGTTCGGGGACGGCCTCGGCGGCGTTGGCCTCGACGCCGATGCTGAGCGGGCGGCGCGCGTCGCGGGCCTCGTAGGCGAGGCGGAGCGCCTCGTCGAGGTCGGCGGCGCGGACGTCGAGGTAGCGGTGCTCGATGCGCCGCTCGATGCTGCGGGGGTCGCAGTCGACGCAGATCGCCACGCCGCCGTTCATGGTGACGGCCAGCGGCTGGGCGCCGCCCATGCCGCCGAGCCCGGCGGTCAGCGTGATCGTCCCGCTCAGGGAGCCGCCGAAGCGCTTGGCCGCCACGGCCGCGAAGGTCTCGTAGGTGCCCTGCAGGATGCCCTGCGTGCCGATGTAGATCCACGACCCGGCGGTCATCTGCCCGTACATGGTCAGGCCCGCGGCCTCCAGGCGGCGGAACTCCTCCCAGTCGGCCCAGTCGGGCACCAGGTTGGAGTTGGCGATGAGCACGCGGGGCGCCCACTCGTGGGTGCGGAAGACGCCGACCGGGCGGCCGGACTGCACGAGCAGCGTCTCGTCGCCCTCCAGCGTGGTGAGCGTGCGGGTGATCGCGTCGAAGGAGCGCCAGTCGCGGGCCGCCCTGCCCGAGCCGCCGTAGACGACGAGCTGCTCCGGATGCTCGGCCACCTCGGGGTCCAGGTTGTTCTGGAGCATGCGGAGCGCCGCCTCCTGCGGCCACCCCTTGGCGGTGAGCGTGGTGCCGCGCGGCGCGCGGACGGTTCGGCTGCCGGTCATGGCCGAGCCTCCCTGATGACATGAATGAACGCATTCATATTTGTCACTCGCAGGCCACGGGTCAACCCGGGAAGGGAAGCACCCCGGGGAGTGACTCCCCGGGGTGCCTTCTCACTGCCGGCCACCGTCCCGGACCCGCCCCGCACGGACGGGGCCGGGGGATCGGCGCGGCGGGCGCCCGGAGGCGCCCTGAACGGAGGAGAGACTCCGTAGGAGGCGGGATGCCCCCACCCACCCGAAAAAACCGACTTTTAGCACTATTTTCCCAGGTCACACCCTCATCAGAACTGAGATTTTGTCAGGAGTCCACGGAGACGGCTTCCTGACCGACTTCCGCATCAGGTACGGCGGCGCCTTCCGCGGCGGACACCGCGGCCTCCCCGGCGGTGCCCCCAGCACCAGGCACGGCGACGGGCACGGCGGTGTCCTCGGCGGCGACCAGGAACTGGGTCGCGGCGAGCTCCCGGTAGAGCCCGTCACCGGCGAGCAGCTCCTCGTGGGTGCCGGCGGCCCTGACCCGGCCCGCCTCCATCACCACGATCCGTTCGGCGCGGGTCACCGTGGACAGCCGGTGCGCGATCACCAGCACGGTCGTCTCCCGCGCCACCTCGGCGATCACCTCGCGCAGGCGCAGCTCGTTGACCGCGTCGAGCTGGGAGGTCGCCTCGTCCAGCAGGAGCAGCCGGGGGCGGCGCAGCAGCGCCCGCGCGATGGCCACCCGCTGGCGCTCTCCCCCGGAGAGCATGACGCCGCGGTGGCCCACCTTGGTCTCCAGCCCTTCGGGGAATCGTGTGACGAGGTCCTCCAGGCGGGTCAGCCCGAGCACCCGGTGCAGGTCCGCCTCCGTCACGTCCGGCGCGGCGAAGACGAGGTTCTCCCGGAGCGTGCCGTCCAGCACCGGCGCGTCCTGCTCCACGTAGCCGAGGGCGGCCCGCAGCTCGGCCAGCGGCCACTCCCGGACGTCCCGGCCGTCGACGGCGATCGTCCCGGCCTGGTGGTCGTAGAACCGCTCCAGCAGGGCGAACACCGTGGACTTGCCCGCCCCCGACGGGCCGACCAGCGCGGTCATCCCGCCCGCCGGGACCTCGAAGGACACGTCGTGGTGGACCACCGGCCGGTCGTCACCGTAACGGAAGGCGACGTTCTCGAACACCACCCCGGCGGGAGCCGCCCGCCCGGCCGGCTCGGCGGCGGACGGGGCCGCTGCGCCGGATGCCGCGCCGATCCCCGTCCCCGTCCCCGTCTTCGCCCCCGTGCCCGTGCCTGCCTCCATCCCCGTGCCCGGCGCCGTCCCGATCCCCGTGTCCGGCCCCGCCTCCGTGCCCGGCGCCGCGGCTCCGGGCCCCCGCTGTGCGGCCGCCTCCTCGACCGGGAGCTCCTCGACCTCCCGGATCCGCCGCACCGCCGCCAGGCCGCCCTGCACCTGGGTGGCCCCCTGGACCAGCTGGCCGACCGGCGCGACCAGGTAGAACAGGTAGAGCAGGAAGGCGATCAGCGACGACACCTCCAGCGTGCCGGAGGCGACCCGCGCCCCGCCGATGCCGAGCACCGCCACGAAGGCCAGCTGCGCGGCGACCCACGCGGAGATGCCCGCCATCGAGGTCCACCAGGCGACCGCGACGCCCCGGTCCCGGGCCTGGCGGGCCGCCTCCCCCACCGCCGCGATCTCCCGGTCCTCGGCGCCGCTGGCCTTGACCGTGCGGAAGGCCTGCAGCACCCGGTCCAGCACCGCGCCCATCTCGCCCACCGAGGCCTGCGCCTCGACCGAGGCCCGCTGGATGCGCGGCATGACCAGTCCCACCAGCCCGCCGACCAGAACCAGGATCACCAACGTGACCAGCAGCAGGAACCCGTCCATGAGCGCCATCATCACGATCGCGCCCACCAGCATGAACACCGCGCTCACCGACTCGACGATCCCGTCGGTGAACACCGCGCGCAGCAGGGTGGTGTCGGAGGTGACCCGGGAGAGCAGGTCGCCCGGCTTGAGCCGGTCCACCTCCGAGACGCGCAGCCGGAGCATCCGGTCCACCAGGCTCCGCCGGGCGGAGAAGACGATGCCCTCGCCCATGCGCTCCAGCATGTACCTGCCGAACGCGCCGACGGCCGCCCCCAGGATCACCGCGGCGGTCAGCCCGATCACCGGCCCGGCCAGGGACCGCTGCTCGCCGAACGCGTCGATCACCGTCTTGGCCAGCAGCGGCATCGCCAGCCCGGCCAGCGAGCTGACCAGGCTGAGCACCCCGCCGAGCGCGAGCACCCCCCGGTACGGCCGGACATAGCCCAGCAGCAGCCTCCAGGACCCGACCCGCCCGGCCCCGCCGAGCGGTCCGGGATCCTCTCCCGATCCGGCTTCCCCGATCCCCTTGGTCGCTTCGGTCTCGGCCACCCTCATCCCTTCCGCACCGGCGTGACCGTCCCCCGGCCGCCGTCCTTCCTGTCTACCGCCCATGCCGTCTCCTCGAGCGTTTCGCCCGTTTCCATAGACCAAAGTCGTCTTTCGCCAATCAAAGGCGACGCAGTCAACATAGGTTGACGAGATGGGCGGCGTCAACGGAAATTGACGGAGGTGGCAGACTCACACCATGTCGAACGCCGTACCGGATACCGCGCCGAACAGACCACTGGATGCCGTACCGGGCACCGGGCCGAGCACCGGGCCCGATGCCGAGGCCCGTCTCGTGACCCGGTTCGGCTCTGAGGTGCGCGGCTGGCTGGCCGCCCTGCCCGAACTCGTCGGGCGACTCGCCGTACGGTGGGACCTGGAGGTCACCGAGGCCGTCCCGCACGGGAGCACCTCACGCACCTTCCGGGTACGGCGGGCGGACGGCTCGGCCGCCTTCCTGAAGCTGACTCCGGAGCCGGAGATCTGCGCCGCCGAGGCCCTCGCCCTGCGAGTCTGGACGAGCAGTCCGCACGTCGTCCGACTGATCGACGCCGACGAAAGGGCCGGAGCGCTGCTCCTGGAAGCCGTGGAGCCCGGCACGCGCGTCAACGAGCTCGCCGTACCGCCCTCCCCGGAGCAGGTGTCGGCCCTGCTGCGCTCACTCCGGGTGAAGGAGGCCCCCACGGAGCTGCCGCCGCTGCGGGAGCGGGTGGAGTTCCTCTTCGAGCTCACCCGGCGCAGGCTGCGATCCGGCCCCACGACTGGAGGCATCGATGCCGCGGAGACCGGCGGACTCCTCAGGACCGCCGAGCGCCTGCTCGACCGCTCGCTGCCCGCCGCGCTCGCCCTGACCGACGGCGGCCCCGCCGGCCTGGTCCACGGTGACCTGCACCCGGGCAACGTCCTCGACGGCGGGGCACGCGGCCTGGTCGCCATCGACCCCCGCCCCAGCGTGGGCGACCCGGCCTTCGACGCGGTGGACTGGGTCCTCGGCGGCGGCGCGGCCCACGCGGAGGAGACCGCCGCCCGGCTCGATCTGGAGGACGCCGACCGCGTCACGGCCTGGTGCCGGGCGCTGGCGGCCGTCGTCGCGGTCCCCCGCCTCGCCCGCGGCCGTCACGACGACGAGACCGCTCGGCTCCTGGAGCTCGCCGGGCAGGTCTGAAGCGGATCAGTGAGCGCGGCGGGCGGCGTGCTCGCGGCGCGCCTCGGCCACGGTCTCCAGGATCTCCTCCTGGGTCCGCAGCAGCTTGGCCTCGGCCTCCTCGGTCCGCCCCTCGGCGGCCAGCCGGCGGTTCCCGGTGCTCCTGCCCAGCGCGCGCTTGGCCCGGGCCTTCAGTTCACGCAGACCGAACTTCTCCACGAGGCTCACTCCTTCGTCAGGCTGGCCGACCACCTACCCGGGCCCCGCTCGGCCATGCGTTTCCGAACGGGTTTCGGGCAGCCCTCACGCCCTTGCTCCCTTCCCTGCATGAGCGAGAACTCCGATCGCCTGCCGCTGACCCGGCCTCCGGCTCGGAGGAATCACTAATGCGATCGGTAGGCATCCGCCCGGTGCTGGATGGTGACCACTTGGACCACGACGCGATCGTCATCGATCAGATACAGCACGCGATACTCTCCTCGGCGCGCAGACCACTGCGGGGCGAGAGGCTCGTCCAGCGGTTTTCCCACTCGGCGAGGATTGTCCAGCAGTGGCCCGGTGATGAACTCCCAGACTGCGGGCACCACCTTGGCCGGTAGCCGTTCGGCGAGGTCCTGCCTGGCTCTGCGGGTGAGGTGAAGTTCGTATCGTCCGCTCACAACCGGCCGGCCCGACGAAGCTCGGCCTCCACCTCGGCCTGGGAGTGGGTGCGTCCGGCCTCCAGATCGGCGAGCCCTTCATGGATCGCCGCCACGGCCTCGGAGGAGGAGAGGATCTCGATCATTTCACGCATCGTCTCGTAGTCGTCGGCCGCCATCAACACCGCAGCGGGCACCCCGTTACGTGTGATCTCGAATCTCTCGTGCGTGCTCACGGCGGACTCCACGATGCCCGACAACCGCGCCCGGGCGTCAGCCAAAGGAAGAACTGTCATGTACATAATTATAGGCAACAGAGTCCGGCCGACGGCCTTTCAGGATCACGGTCGTTTCTCCGCTTGTCATCAATCGATGTCGGGAACGTCGAAGTCGTAGTCGGCGTCGCCCTCCTCGGCCCGGCGGAGCTTGATGTCCTCCACCCACGCCGTGGCGAACAGCCGGATCTCCCTGATCCGGCCGGTGTCCGCCCCGCACGCCTCGAAGTCCTCGTCGGCGATCAGGTCGACGAACTCCAGCCGCATCATCAGCTCGGCGAGCGAGAAGTCGCCGGTGCGGAGCCGGCCGAGACGCTCCAGTTCGCGGAAGCCGTACGACTCCCACACGCCCGCGACCGCGGCGACGTCACCGGCGAGGCCGCGCTCGTGCAGGGCGCGCATCATCGATCCGACGGTCTCGTCCGGGATCTCGTCCGGCACCGTGCCGGGTGGGAACATGCTCATGACTGCAGCATGCCCGCCGAACCGGAGATTCAGCGGCGGGGGCGCAGCCGGGTGGAGGGCAGGTCGTGGCGGCCGGAGACGAACTCCTGGAAGGCGATCTTGGCCTGGATGACCGGGCGGCGCCAGCGCTTCTCCCGCCGCACCGCGCGGGCCATCAGGCCGGGCCGGGGACGGCGCGCGGCCGGCGCGTAGAACCAGTGGGCCCAGGGCGAGCCGGGTCGGGCCAGCCGCAGCGCACCGAAGATCAGCAGGACCGGGACGAACAGGCCGACCAGGCCGGTCCAGATCTTGCCCTTGAGCAGCGTGACGACCGCCAGCAGCAGGTTGGCGACGATGAGGCCGACCGCCGTCCAGGGGCCCTGCGGGGTCTCTCCGGAGTCCTCCCAGCCCAGCGGGCGCAGGCCGAGCAGGAGCAGGCCGGTGACCGCGACCGCGACGAACACGGCGTCGACGGAGGTGCGGCCCTCCTCCTCCCAGTAGACGTCGTGCAGGTGCAGGATCAGCGCGAACTCGTCCAGGATCAGGGCCGCGCCGACGCCGAAGAGGGCGGCCGTCACGGCGTACCAGGTGTCGGAGACGCCCGACACGAGCAGCCCCGCGACCCCGCTCAGCAGGGTGAGCACCACGCCGAACACCACGTGGTGGATGTGCATCTCACCGACGCTGACGTTGCGGAACCAGCCGATCTTCGCCCGGATGAGCCGGACGTTGACGCGGGTGAACACGAAGGCGACGATCAGCGCGACGAAGAAGCAGAACAGCGGCAGCCGTCCTGTCTCGATGATCCGTTGCTGGAACCACTCCCCCACAGTCCGTCCAGGTTATGCCAGGAACCCCCGCAGGAGCGCCGCGGTGCCCTCCAGGTGCTCGGCCACGGCGCGGCGGGCGGCGTCCGGGTCGCCGGCCAGGATCGCGGCGACGATCGCCTCGTGCTGGACCGCGGCGTGCTCGATGTTGCGCTGGAGCACCGGGATCGCGTTCAGCAGGTCGGTGACCCGCAGGCGCGCGTCGGCGCAGGCGGCGGCGAGCAGCGGGGAGCCGGTCAGCTCGGCGATGGACAGGTGGAAGGCGGTGTCCAGGCGGCGGTAGTCGTCGGGCCCGGCGGAGTTGACCTCCGCCAGGCGGCGGCGGAGCGTCTCGCGCCACTCCCCGGCCGGCTCGGCGGTGGCCAGCACCTGGGCCGCGCCGCACTCGACGGCCGTGCGGAAGGTGAGCGCGTCGGCCAGGTGGCCGGTGCCCATGTCGGCCACGGCCCGGCGCAGGTCCCCCCGCCGGGGCGGGGGCGGGGCGTAGGTGACGAACGCGCCGCCGTACCGGCCCCGGCGCACCTCCAGGTAGCCCGCCTCGGCCAGCGCGCGGATGGCCTCGCGCAGCGTGACCCGGCTGATCCCCAGCCGCGCGGCGAGCTCCCGCTCGGGCGGCAGCTTCTCCACGACGAGCCCGAGCTTGACCGCCTGGAGCAGCCGCTCCACCGTCTCCTCGAAGGCGTTGCCCGACCGCACCGGCCGCAGCACCGCCGTCAGCGGCGACTCGTCCAAACATCACCTCCGGCTCTTGACAACCCCGTCCTCGGTGCACATCAATGGTCTGATAGTAGCCCAATGAGATTCCGGCGAGGAGGGCGCGTGGACCTCAGCGAACTGCGCAGCGAGGTGGCGGCCAGGCGGATCGACACGGTGCTGCTGGCGGTCGCCGACATGCAGGGCCGCCTGCAGGGCAAGCGGCTGTCCGCGCGCTACTTCCTGGAGGAGGTCGCCGAGCACGCCGCCGAGGGCTGCAGCTACCTGCTCGCGGTGGACGTCGACATGAACACCGTGGACGGCTACGCCATGTCGTCGTGGGACAGCGGGTACGGGGACTTCGTGATGCGGCCCGACCTGTCCACCCTGCGCCGGGTGCCCTGGCAGGAGGGCACGGCCATGCTCATGGCCGACCTCGTCTGGGAGGACGGCTCGGACGTCGCGGCCTCGCCCCGGCAGGTCCTGCGCCGCCAGCTCGCCCGGCTGGCCGAGCACGGCTGGGACGCTTTCGCCGGCACCGAGCTGGAGTTCGTCGTCTACGGCGACACCTACGAGGAGGCCTGGCGCCGCGGCTACCGCGACCTGACCCCGGCCAACCTCTACAACGTCGACTACTCGCTGCTCGGCACCGCCCGGATCGAGCCGCTGCTGCGCCGGATCCGGCTCGGCATGGAGGGCGCCGGGATGTACGTCGAGTCGGCCAAGGGCGAGTGCAACCTCGGCCAGCACGAGATCGCCTTCCGCTACACCGACGCCCTGGCCACCTGCGACAACCACGCGGTCTACAAGAACGGCGCCAAGGAGATCGCCGCCCAGGAGGGCATGTCGCTGACCTTCATGGCCAAGCCGAACGCCCGCGAGGGCAACTCCTGCCACATCCACCTGTCGCTGCGCTCGCCGGACGGCGACCCGGTCATGGCCGGGCCGGGGCCGTACGGACTGTCGGAGACCGGGCGGCGCTTCATCGCCGGGCAGCTCGCCTGCCTGCGGGAGTTCACCCTGCTCTACGCGCCGAACGTCAACTCCTACAAGCGGTACGCGCCGGGCAGCTTCGCCCCCACCGCCGTCCGGTGGGGCGTGGACAACCGGACCTGCGCGCTGCGCCTGGTCGGCGGCCACGGCGCGTCGCTGCGGGTCGAGAACCGGGTGCCCGGCGGCGACGTCAACCCCTACCTGGCGGTCGCCGCGATGATCGCGGCCGGGCTGCACGGCGTCGAGAACGGGCTGGAGCCGGGCGAGCCGTTCGCCGGCAACGCCTACGCCTCCGGCTCCGAAACGGTCCCGGGCACGCTGCGCGACGCCCTGGCCCTGTGGGAGGGCTCCGGACTCGCCCGCGACGCCTTCGGCGAGGAGGTCGCGGCGCACTACGCCAACGCCGCCCGGGTCGAGCTGGCCGCCTTCGACGCGGCCGTCACCGACTGGGAGCTGGTGCGCGGATTCGAACGGATGTGAACATGAAGATCGTCAATCCGGCGACCGAGGAGGTCCTCGCCGAGGTCGAGCTCTCCGGCGCCGCCGAGGTGGACCACGCCGTGGAGCGCGCGAAGGCCGCCTTCCCCGCCTGGCGGCGGGTCGCCCCCGGCGACCGCGCCCGGCTGCTGCGCCGCTTCGCCGCGCTGGTCGACTCCCACGCCGCCGAGCTGGCCGCCCTGGAGACCGCCAACGCCGGGCACACCGCCGACAACGCCCGCTGGGAGGCGGGCAACGTCCGCGACGTGCTGGACTTCTACGCCGGCGCGCCCGAGCGCGACCACGGCCGGCAGATCCCGGTGCCCGGCGGCTGGGACGTCACCTTCGCCGAGCCCCTGGGCGTCGTCGGGGTGATCGTGCCGTGGAACTTCCCCATGGTCGTCATGACCTGGGGGGCCGCCCCGGCGCTGGCGGCGGGCAACACCGTGATCGTCAAACCCGCCGAGCAGACCCCGCTGACCGCGCTGCGCCTGGCCGAGCTGGCCCTCGCGGCCGGCCTGCCCGAGGGCGTGCTCCAGGTCGTGCCCGGCGAGGGGGAGACGGCCGGCGCCCGCCTCGTCGAGCACCCGGACGTCGCGAAGATCGTGTTCACCGGCTCGACCGAGGTCGGCAAGGAGATCGGCGCCGTGTGCGCCCGGCGGGTCAAGCGGCTCACCCTGGAGCTGGGCGGCAAGAGCGCCAACATCGTCTTCGCCGACGCCGACCTGGCGAAGGCCGCCGCCACCGCGCCGTACGCGGTCTTCGACAACGCCGGCCAGGACTGCTGCGCCCGCTCCCGCGTCCTCGTGGAACGGCCGGTCTACGACGAGTTCCTCGGCCTGCTGGCGGAGGCGGTGCTCGCGGTGAAGGTCGGCGACCCGCGCGCCGCCGACACCGAGATGGGACCGCTGATCAGCGCCGCCCACCGGGAGAGGGTCGCCTCCTTCGTCACCGGCACCCCCTACCTGCAGGGCTCCTGCCCGTCCGGACCCGGCTTCTGGTTCCCGCCCACCGTCCTGACGCCCGAGGTCACCGACCCGGCGTTCACCGAGGAGATCTTCGGCCCGGTGGTGTCGGTCGTCCCGTTCGACGGCGAGGCCGACGCCGTACGGATCGCCAACGACACCCGGTACGGCCTCAGCGGCTCGATCTGGACCCGCGACGTGGGGCGGGCGCTGCGCACGGCCCGCGCCGTCGAGGCGGGCAACCTCTCCGTCAACTCCCACTCGTCGGTGCGCTACTGGACGCCGTTCGGCGGGTTCAAGCAGTCGGGGCTCGGCCGCGAACTGGGGGCGGACGCCCTGTCCGCGTTCACCGAGACCAAGAACGTCTTCATTTCGGAGGATTGATGCAGGGAGGACCGATGCAGCGCCTGCAGGACCGGGTGGCCGTCATCACCGGCGCGGCGAGCGGGATCGGGCTGGCCACCGCGCGCCGGTTCGCCCAGGAGGGCGCGAAGGTGGTCTGCGCCGACGTCGACGAGACCGCAGGCGCGAAGGCCGCCGCCGAGGTGGGCGGCCTGTTCGTGCGCGCCGACGTCACCGACGAGGGCGACGTGGTCCGGATGTACCAGGCGGCGGCCGACGCCTACGGCGGCGTGGACATCGCCTTCAACAACGCCGGCATCTCCCCGCCGGACGACGACTCGATCCTGGAGACCGGCCTGGAGGCCTGGCGCCGGGTCCAGGAGGTCAACCTGACCAGCGTCTACCTGTGCTGCAAGCACGTCATCCCGCACATGCGGCGGCGCGGCGGGGGCTCGATCGTCAACACCGCGTCGTTCGTCGCGGTGATGGGCTCGGCGACCAGCCAGATCTCCTACACCGCCTCCAAGGGCGGCGTGCTGGCGATGTCGCGGGAGCTGGGCGTGCAGTTCGCCCGCGAGGGCATCCGGGTCAACGCGCTGTGCCCGGGACCGGTGAACACCCCGCTGCTGCAGGAGCTGTTCGCCGCCGACCCCGAGCGGGCGCGGCGCCGCCTGGTGCACGTCCCGCTCGGCCGGTTCGCCGAGGCCGCCGAGATCGCCGCCGCGGTGGCGTTCCTGGCCTCCGACGACGCGAGCTTCGTCACCGCCTCGCAGTTCCTGGTCGACGGCGGCATCTCCGGCGCCTACGTCACCCCGCTGTAGCCGTGCCCCGTCCCGTCATCGGCGTCACCTGCTACGTCGAGCCCGCCCGCTTCACCGTCTGGGAGACGCCCGCGGCGCTCCTGCCGTACGACTACGTCGACCACGTCGTCCGGGCGGGCGGCCAGCCGGTGATCCTGCCCCCGGCCGGCGACCCCTCCGTCCTGGCCGACCGCCTGGACGGGCTGATCCTGGTCGGCGGCGGCGACATCGACCCGGCCCGGTACGGCGAGCGCCCGCACGAGCGCACGAGCCATGTCCGGGGCTTCCGCGACGACGCCGAGCTGGGGCTGGTCCGGACGGCCCTGGACCGCGGCCTGCCGTTCCTGGGCGTCTGCCGCGGCCTGCAGATCCTCAACACGGCCCTGGGCGGCACCCTCTGCCAGCACCTGCCCGACGCGGTCGGCCACACCGGGCACGCCCCCGCGCCGGGCGCCTTCGGACGCATGCCGGTACGGCTCTCCCCCGGCAGCCGGATCGCGGCGATCCTCGGGGTGGAGACCGACGACGTGGCCCACTACCACCACCAGGCCGCCGACCGGCTGGGCGACGGCCTGACCGTGACCGCCCGGAGCCAGGACGGCACCGTCGAGGCCGTGGAGCTGGCGGACCACCCCTTCGCCCTGGCGGTCCAGTGGCACCCCGAGGCCGACGACGAATCGGCCCTGTTCGAGGCGCTCGTCGGGCACGCCCGCCGCTGAGCGCGCCGGCGGCCGGGGCAGGGGGGCACGACGGCGGTGGTGGCGGGGCGGCGGAGAGGTCCCGGCGGGGGATTTCGCTCGGCGGTCCCGGGCCGTTAGGCTGGCCGCGACACCGATGTGAACCCCGTGCGGGAGAGCGTCCTGACATCCAGGCCAGGACCCCTGAAGGAGCAAGCCCTCCCCGCGAACCTCTCAAGGCAAAGGACCGTGCGGGTAGGTGCCCTCTGGAAAGCAGGCCCCCGAGGTCTCGCCGAAGGTGAAAGTCCGGTAAAAACCGGGCGAAACTCTCAGGCATCCACGACAGAGGGGGAGGATGCTCTCATCCGACCCATGCCTGAGGTGCGATCATGCCCCGACCCACGCCACTGCGCGGCGTCCACACGTCTCTCGGCGCGACCCTGACCGACTTCGCGGGCTGGCTCATGCCGCTCCGCTACGGCAGCGAGTCAGCCGAGCACAACGCGGTCCGCCAGGCCGCGGGCCTGTTCGACCTCTCCCACATGGGCGAGATCTTCGTGACCGGGCCGCAGGCCGGCCAGGCCCTCGACTACGCGCTCGTCGGCCACCTGTCCGTGCTGGAGCCCGGCCGCGCCCGCTACACCATGATCGTCAACTCCCGCGGTGGCGTGCTGGACGACCTGATCGTCTACCGCCTCGCCCCCGAGGAGTTCATGGTCGTCGCCAACGCCTCCAACTACCCCGCCGTGGCCGCCAGGCTCGCCGAACGGGCCAAGGGCTTCGACGCCGTCGTCGAGGACCGCTCCGAGCAGTACGCTCTCGTCGCCGTCCAGGGCCCCAGGTCCCAGGAGATCCTCGCCGCGCTCACCGACGCCGACCTCGGCGGCCTCAAGTACTACGCCGGGCTGCCCGCCACCGTCGCCGGCCGCGAGGCGCTCATCGCCCGCACCGGCTACACCGGCGAGGACGGCTTCGAGCTGTTCGTCGCCAATGACGACGCCGAGCCGCTGTGGACCGCGCTCACCGAGGCGGGCGAGCCGCACGGCCTGCTCCCCGCCGGCCTGTCCGCCCGCGACACCCTCCGCCTGGAGGCGGGCATGCCGCTGTACGGCAACGAGCTGTCCACCGCCCTCACCCCGTTCGACGCCGGCCTCGGCCGTGTGGTGAAGTTTGACAAACCGGGCGACTTCGTCGGCCGGGCGGCCCTCGAACCCCTCAAGGACGTCCCCCCGGCCCGCCGTCTGACGGGCCTGGTCGCGGCCGGCCGCCGCGTGCCCCGCCACGGCTACCCGGTGGTGCTGGCCTCCGGCGGCAGCACCGTCGTCGGCGAGGTCACCAGCGGGGCCCCCTCGCAGTCGCTCGGCAGGCCCGTCGCCATGGCCTACGTGGACACCGCCGCGACGGGGGAAGAGCTGGCGGTGGACATCCGGGGCCGCCACGAGCCGGTCGAGGTCGTCGACCTGCCTTTCTACAGGAGGAACAAGTGAGCAGCATTCCCGACGAACTGCACTACACCAAGGAACACGAGTGGATCGCGGGCGTCGACGACGGCCTGGTCCTCACCGTGGGCATCACCGCCTACGCCGCCGAGGCCCTCGGTGACGTGGTCTACGTGCAGGTCCCCGAGGTCGGCGCGACCGTCGCCGCCGGCGACGCGGTCGGCGAGGTCGAGTCGACCAAGTCGGTCAGCGACATCTACGCCCCCGTCGGCGGCGAGGTCGTCGAGGTCAACACCGCCGTCGTCGACGACCCCTCCCTGGTCAACGGCGACCCGTACGGCGAGGGCTGGCTGTTCCGCGTCCGCCTCGAAGGCGACGCCGCCGACCTGCTCTCCGCCGAGGAGTACACCGCCCTCACCTCCGGCGAATCCTGAAATCTTCTCTCCCGCGCCGTGATCGCGCGCGCCGCCCGGCGCGCGCGGTCCCGGTGACGTAAGGACAAGGACCGATCAATGGCGATCAGCGTCTTCGACCTCTTCAAAATCGGCATCGGCCCCTCCAGCTCCCACACCGGCGGACCGATGGCCGCCGCCCACCGCTTCGCCCGCGGCCTCGACCGCGACGGCCTGCTGGACAAGACCGCCCGCGTCGAGGCCGTGCTGTACGGCTCCCTCGGCCTGACCGGCAAGGGCCACGGCAGCGACAAGGCCGTCCTGCTCGGCCTGTCCGGCGAGAAACCCGAACTCGTCGACGTCGACACCGTCGACGAGCGGCTGGCCGCCATGAGGTCCTCCGGGACCATCCGGCTGTACCGCTCCCGCGAGATCCCCTTCGTCGTCGGCGAGGACCTCGTCTTCGAACGGAAGATCTCACTGCCCGGCCACCCCAACGGCATGCGCTTCACCGCCTTCGACGAGAACGGCGAGACCCTCCGCGAGAAGGTCTACTACTCCGTCGGCGGCGGCTTCGTCGTCGACGAGAACGCCACCGGCGCCGACCGCATCAAGGCCGACGACACCGAACTGCCGCACCCCTTCACCACCGCCGCCGAACTGCTGGCCCGGTGCCGCGAGACGGGCCTGTCCGTCTCCGGCCTGATGCTGGAGAACGAGAAGGCCTTCGGCCGCACCGAGGACGAGATCCGCGCCCGCCTGCTCGACCTGTGGCGCGTCATGTCCGAGTGCGTACGGCGCGGCATCGCCAAGGAGGGCATGCTCCCCGGCGGCCTCAAGGTCCGCAGGCGCGCCCACCAGCTCCACCGGCAGTTGCAGGCCGAGGACCCCGGCAGCGACCCCCTCCAGACGATGGACTGGGTCTCCCTGTTCGCCCTCGCCGTCAACGAGGAGAACGCCGCCGGCGGCCGCATCGTCACCGCCCCCACCAACGGCGCCGCCGGCATCATCCCCGCCGTCCTCACCTACTACGACCGCTTCGTCCGCAGAGCCGACGGCGCGGACGGCCGGCCGGGCGGCGGCGCGGACGACGACGGCGTCGTCCGCTTCCTGCTCACCGCCGGGGCCATCGGCGTGCTGTTCAAGGAGAACGCCTCCATCTCCGGCGCCGAGGTCGGCTGCCAGGGCGAGGTCGGCTCGGCCTGCTCGATGGCCGCCGCCGGACTCACCGAGGTGCTCGGCGGCACCCCCGAGCAGGTGGAGAACGCCGCCGAGATCGGCATCGAGCACAACCTCGGCCTGACCTGCGACCCCGTCGGCGGCCTGGTCCAGATCCCGTGCATCGAGCGCAACGCCGTCGCCTCCATCAAGGCCATCACCGCCGCCCGCATCGCGCTGCGCGGCGACGGCCGGCACTTCGTCGCCCTCGACAAGGCCATCAAGACCATGCGCGACACCGGCCGCGACATGCTCGACAAGTACAAGGAGACCAGCCGCGGCGGCCTCGCCGTCAACGTCATCGAGTGCTGACGGCGGACGTCCGCCCGGCAGGCCGGCCGGGCGGACATCCGGGCGGACGCTGCGAACACCCTCAAGCACCGCCAAGTCCGTCATCGCGGACGAGACCGCCCGTCCCTGGGACTATCGTGGTCAACCTGTTCGTGAAGGTCAGGGAGGTCGCGTGACGACGGAAGCCCAACCGGCGGGCCGCTTCCTCCGCGCCCACTGGCTGTTCCTGGTCGCGCTGCCGGCGGGCGGCGCCCTGCGGGCCCTCGCCGTACTCGGCTACCGCCCCGCCCTGTGGTTCTGGCCCGACTCCTTCACCCACCTCGACGCCGCCCTCGCCCTCCGCCCCACCGAGTCGCACTCCTCCGGCTACCCCCTCTTCCTGCGGCTGCTGAGCCCGCTGCAGAGCGTGCAGGCCGTGGTCGTCGCCCAGCACCTGCTCGGCCTCGCCACCGCCTGCTGCGTCTACCTCCTCCTGCGCCGCCTGGCCGGGCTCCCCGGCTGGGGCGCCACCCTCGCCGCGCTCCCCGCCCTGCTCGACGCCCACCAGATCCAGCTCGAACACCTCGTCACGGCGGACGCGCTCTTCCAGACCCTCACCGTGCTCGCCCTCACCCTGCTGCTGTGGAACCGCCGCCCGTCCGCCCGGACCGCCCTGCTCGCCGGCACCCTCCTGGCCGCGGCCGCCGCCACCCGCGTCATCGGCCTGCCGCTGCTCCTGCTGGTCCTCGTCTGCCTGGCCGTCCGCCGCGCCGGCTGGAAAGCCGTCACCGCCGCCGCCGCGGCCGCCGCCCTGACCCTCGGCGCGCACGCCGCCTGGTTCAGGACCGAGTTCGGCGACCACGGCCTGACCCGCGGCAACGCCCACCTCTGGGCCCGCACGACGACCTTCGCCGACTGCGCCCGGATCAGGCCCACCGGCCCCGCCGCCGCCCTCTGCCCCGCCGAACCGCCCGGCGAGCGCAAGCCGCCCCCCGCCTACCTCTCGGACGGCGGCTCGCCGCTGAACAGGTTCCAGGGCTCCCCCGCCGAACGCGACGCGCTCGCCGGCGACTTCGCCCTGCAGGCCGTCAGAGCCCAGCCCGCCGACTTCCTGCGCACCGGACTCACCGACCTCGCCCACGTCTTCGACTGGGACCGGCGCGTCTACCCCACCACGGAGGACCAGAGCGCCCACGTCTTCCCCGACGCCGCCGCCTCGCTACCCGACACCCCCGCCGCCGGCGGCCGCACCGCCGCCGAGCTCGCCACCGCCTACCAGGCGGACCCCGGCGAACCGCGCCTCGTCGACCCCTACGCGAGCTGGCTGCGCGCCTACCAGGAACACGGCTTCCTGCGCGGACCCTTCCTCGGCGTCGTCCTGGCCATCGGCCTGATCGGCGTCCTGACCCGCTGGCGGCGCCTCGGCGGCGCCCTCCTCCCGCCCTGGACCGCGGCCGCCGCCCTGATCGCGCTGCCGCAGTTCACCTCGGCCTTCGACCACCGCCACGCGGCGGTCGCCGCACCCCTCGCCTGTCTGGCCGCCGGACTGGCCTTCGGCGGGCGCGACTCCGAGACCGCCGCCGACACCCCCGGCGCCCCCGCCGAGGACCCCGTGAGCCCCCCGGACCAGGCCGCCCGGCGGGCCTCAGCGACGGCGGACGTGCACCCGGACGGAGACCCCCAGCGCATCGTCCCCTACCGCCCGCCGAACCCTGTCGACGGCGTCCTCGTTCATCCGCGCTACGAGCTCGCCGACGTCGGTCGCGGGCCCGCAGCGTACCCCGATCCGGATCCGGTCCCCCTCGACCGTCCGGACCCGGACCCGGCTCAGCCCTTCGACTTCTTTAAGCGCGACCCCCAGCATCGCGATCCCGGTCTCACTGCGGCGGCCCCGCCGCCCCCAGCCCAGGGACCGCAGCAGCCAGCGGACCGCGACAAGCCCCAGTACTACAAGTACTAGCGCCGCCAGCCACCCCGCCCCGGGGTCCTCCGCCAGCCGCGCCGGCAGTCCGGGGTCCAGCACCGGCGCCTCCGCCGCGTGCCCCGGGACCTCCCCCAGCCCGCGCAGCACGCCGTACGCCCCCGCCCCGGCCAGCACCAGCCCGGTGACGGTCAGACCGATGCGATTGCCCAGATACGCCCTCATCAGCCCCTCCGCCCGCCCGGACCACCCGGAAACACCCTCATCGGACCCCCGACCCCGGAGACCGCCCGGAAACGCCCTCATCGGACCCCCGGCCGCGCAGACCGTCCGGAAAGACCCTCATCCGATCCCCCGGCCGCGCAACCGCACCACGACCTCGTCACCGCACACCGCGCCCAGAGCGGCCAGCCGGTCCCCGACCTCCGCCCCCACCCGGCGCAGCAACCGCCCCGTCCCGTCCGTCTCCGCGACCACCAGGACCTCCACGCCGCCGCGGCCCAGCCGCACCCGCGCCCGGCCCACCCCGTCCACCGACTCCGCCGCGGCCCGCAGCGTACGGCGCAGCCCCGACCGGGTCAGGCCGATCACCGCCAGGGGATCCCCCGTCTCCAGCGGCACCAGCCGGGGCCGCCCGGGCACGACCGCCACCGCCACCAGCGCCGCACCCACCGCCACCACGCCCAACGCCGCCCCCAGCACCACCGGGTCCGACCAGCTCAGCGCACCCGGCCCGGCCGCGAGCCGGCCGTACACCGCCAGCGCCGAGGACGACCCGCTCAGCAGCGTCACCGTGCCCGCCGCCAGCGCGGACAGCACCACCGCGGCCGCCAGCGCGACCACCGCGCCCGCCGGGCCCCGGCTCGGCCGCAGCAACCGCGCCGCCCTGCGCCCGCCCGCCTGCGGCCGCGGCCCCTCGGGCGCCTCCGGCGCGCCTCCCGGGCCCGCCAGGATCTCCTGGAGAGTAGTCATCACCCGGCCAGGTCTACGGCGCCCACCCCCGCCCCGGTACGGCACGACGCACCGGCCCACGCGATTGCTGACCCGATCCGGAGGAAGAATTTACCCGCGGCCGGTTAACATGAGAGCTACTCATGTATGGTCGGGCGGAGTTATCCTGCCCCCATGGACGACCGCCAGCGCTACGACCGGGCCACCGCGCACCTCGAACCCCCGTTCGCCGTGCTCGACCTCGCCGCCCTGCGCGCCAACGCCGCCGACATGACCCGGCGCGCCCGCGGCAAACCCATCCGCGTCGCCAGCAAGTCCATCCGCTCCCGCCCCGTCCTCCAACGCATCCTCGCCATGGACGGCTACACCGGCACCATGGCCTACACCCTCCCCGAAGCCCTCTGGCTCGCCTCCACCGGCCTGCGCGACATCCTCGTCGCCTACCCCACCGCCGACCGCACCGCCATGACCCGGCTCACCACCGACCCCCGCGCCGCCCGCGAGATCACCCTCATGGTCGACCGCACCGACCACCTCGACCTCATCGAGACCGCCACCGCCGGACTCCGCGACCGCCACGAGATCCGCCTCTGCCTCGACGTCGACGCCGGCTACACCGCCCTCGGCGGCCGCCTGCGCGCCGGAGCCCTCCGCTCCCCCGTCCGCGACGCCGACCAGGCCGCCGACCTCGCCGCCGACATCGCCAAACGCCCCGGCCTCCGCCTCACCGGCGTCATGGCCTACGAAGCCCAGATCGCCGGAGTCGGCGACGACCCGCCCGGCCACCCCCTCACCGCCCGCGCCATCCGCTGGATGCAGGCCCGCTCCCGCCGCGAACTCATCCTCCGCAGAGGCCGCATCGTCCAGGCCGTCCGCCAGTTCGCCGACCTCGAATTCGTCAACGGCGGCGGCACCGGCAGCCTCGCCACCACCACCCGCGAGAAAGCCGTCACCGAACTCACCGCCGGCTCCGGCTTCTACCACCCGCGCCTGTTCGACTTCTACCGCGGCTTCACCGGCCGCCCCGCCGCCCTCTTCGCCCTGCCCGTCGTCCGCCGCCCCGCCCCCGGCGTCGCCACCGTCCTCGGCGGCGGCTACACCGCCTCCGGCACACCCGGACCCGACCGGCTCCCTCAGCCCTACCTGCCCTGCGGCCTGCGCTACGACCCCCGCGAAGGCGCCGGCGAAGTCCAGACCCCGCTCATCGGCCAGCCCGCCGAAGACCTCCGCCTCGGCGACCGCGTATGGTTCCGCCACGCCAAGGCCGGCGAACTCTGCGAACGCTTCGCCACCCTCCACCTCATCGACGGCGACGAGATCGTCGACGAGGTCCCCACCTACCGGGGCGAGGGCCGCACCTTCCTCTGACCCCGCCGCCCACCGGAGCACCGGCCCCACCGGGCCTCGCCCCGAGAGGGCCGCGCACCACCGCCCACCGGAGCACGGAACCACACCGGGCCCCGCGAAGGACCACGCATCCCACCCACCGGAGCACGGGGCCGCACCCGCGGCCCCGCCCCGCACGCCGCCTCCGGCGGCACGTCACCTCCGGCGGCGCCGCCTCACCAGCAGGACCGCCGCCCCGACCACCAGGACCGCCCCCACGCCGATCAGCACCGGCGCCAGACCCGGCGCCTCGTCCGCCCACAGGTCGTCCCCGGGCTCACCCGCCGGTTTCACCGGACGCGGCGAGACCCCCACCGCGTCACCGATCCTGTCCCCGACGGACGCGACGAACTGCTTCGCGTTCGCCTCCACCCTGGCCACCGTCCGCCGCGCGACGTTCTTCGGGCGCACCCGGTCCGCGATGGCGTCGACCGTCTCGGCCAACTCCGCCCGCGTGCGCTCGATCCGCCGCTCCAGCTCAGCCGGATCGGTCTCCGCCATGGCTCTCCTCTCGTCGCCCTCGACGACGATCAGTCTCTCAGGTCCGACGCTCCCCTGACACTTCGGGCAGGCCGGTAAGTTGACCAGGGAGAACCATTCCTCGGAGGAAACGTGACGAAACTCGAACCAGGCGACGCCGCCCCGGAGTTCGCCCTACCGGCCGCCGACGGCACCACCGTCTCCCTCGACGCCCACCGCGGCAGGCGCGTCATCCTGTACTTCTACCCCGCCGCCATGACCCCCGGCTGCACCAAGCAGGCCTGCGACTTCCGCGACAGCCTCGACTCCCTCACCGCCGCGGGCTTCGCCGTACTCGGCGTCTCCAAGGACACCCCCGCCAAGCTCGCGAAGTTCGCCGAGCACGACGCGCTGACCTTCCCCCTGCTCTCCGACCCCGAGCTGGAGGTGCACAAGGCCTACGGCGTCTACGGCGAGAAGACGATGTACGGCAGGACCACCGTCGGCGTCATCCGCTCCACCTTCGTCATCGACGCCGACGGAAAGGTGGAGAAGGCCCTCTACAACGTGAAGGCCACCGGCCACGTGGCCCGCCTCCGCCGCGAACTCGGTCTCGGCTAATGAGGTGCGGTTGGTGCCTTTACCTGAACTAGGATGGCACCGGCCGTATCGGCGGGGCCGTAGTCCAACGGCAGGAGACGCATGACTTAGGATCATGACAGTGCGGGTTCGAATCCCGCCGGCCCCACAACCGAGAAGCGGTAGCCACGCTGGTAGCACCCCAGGTAGCATCGATGTCATGGAGCTAAGCGTCAGCTTGCCCGAAGAAGACGTGGCCTTTCTCGATGAATACATCGATCAGACCGGCACCGCCTCTCGATCGGCCGCGCTCCATGCAGCGATAGCCCTGCTTCGCACGGCCAAACTGGAAGAAGAGTACGACTTCGCCTTCAGCGAGTGGGAAGGCAGTGAAGACGCCGCGCTGTGGGAGGCCACCGCAGGTGATGGGGCCCCTGTTGCGTCGAGGTGACATCTATTGGATAGACCTCGAACCGGTCAGAGGCTCAGAGGCGAACAAGACACGACCGGCCGTGATCGTCAGCAACGACGCGGCCAACCGTACCGCGGAGCGCAAGGGCCGAGGCGTCGTGACCGTGGTACCCATCACCTCCAATACGCAGCGTGTGCTCTCTTTCCACGTCTTGCTCACAGCAGACGAATGCGGACTAGCCAACGATTCCAAAGCACAGCCGGAACAGATCCGTGCGGTCTCCATAGAGCGCGTTCATACCAGGATCGACAGAATCCCAGCTGGCGCGCTTCACCGCCTGAATAAGGCGCTTCGTATGCACCTCACGCTCTGACGAAAGAGCACCAGTACGCAACGGGACTGGCTGATGAGTTACGACTCAGACAGCGGACGCCACCAGACAGCCTGAGCCGCCGTTTTGTTCACGCTCTGATCGGCCGCGGACCTTTTCGGGGCGATAGTCGCGGGTCAGGGCGTGAAGGGCGCCGAGGTGGGGGCGGCGCAGCGGAAGCCGTCCTGGGTGGATTCGCACTGGTCGGGCATCCGGAAGCCGTCGCCGGGGTTCCACTCGTCGCTTCCGCCCTGGAAGATGCGCGTTTCGCCGTTCCCGCGTTCGCCGGCTCCGTACCCTTCGTCTCCGCGTCCTTCGAGCAGGCGGTCGAAGCCGTCGCCGGGCGGGGTGCGGTGGTCGTCCACGCGGTTGGAGGCGTTTCCGGCGCGGTGGCGGTCGCCGATGGTGTCCACGACGGCGACGGTTCCGCCGCCGAGGACGGCGCCGATGACGGCTGCGGCGGCGACCTGGAAGGGTTTGCCGCGGGTGGCGCGGGCGATCCTGGCGTAGCGGCCGGGGCGGGGTCGTTCGTCGGTGGGGGTGTGCGGGCCCGGGACGTTCCAGCCGGTGTCGCCGGGGCCGTGGAGCCCGTACGCGGCGGGGGCGCCGGATCCATGGGGCCCATATGCGGCCGGGGCCCCGGTGCCGCCGGGCCCGTATGCGGCGGGGGCGCCGTACGCGTCGGTGGGGGTGTGCGCGGTGGGCGCGTCGTCCTGGGCGGGGAGGTTCCGGGTGTCTCCGTCCCGGGGCCCCGGGTCGCGTGGCGTGTTCTCGTCGTCGCGCGACCCGGGGTTGTTGCGATCCGCCGTCACAGGCAATCTCTCCCTTTACTCACCCCCGAGGGGGTGCTCCCGGAAACCATGGTGCCGGAGGGGGCGTAAGCGGGATGTAAGGGGCGGCGCGGGGGTGGTGGGTGTGCGACCTGAGTCGTAGGCGGGTCTCCCCCTTTCGGGGGAAGGGCGCTGAGCTGGGGATACGTAGGGTGGTGGCATGTTCGGCAGACTTCACGCCTGGAGCGGGCGCCATCCGAGGGTCGTGGACGCGTTGTGGCTGGCGCCGTTCGTGTTGTTCTGTGCGTCCAATCTCGTGGTCCTGGCGAGGGATCCGGCTTTCCTGCCGGGGGGTCCTCCGCTGGTGGTGCACGGGGTGCTGGGCGTGGTGCTGCTGGTGCCGTTGTTCTGGCGGCGGCGGTGGCCGGTGGGCGTGTTCGCGGTCGTCGCGCTGGCCAGTTTCGTGCAGTGGTCGTTCGGGGTGGAGCCGCTGCCGGTCAACCTGTCGGTGCTGATCGCGATGTACGCGGTGGCGTCGTACCGCCCGTTGCGCTGGGCGGTGGCGGCGGGGCTGGTGGCGGAGCTGGGGTTGGCGCTCTCGTACGGGCGGATCACGGAGCGGCCCGATCCGAGGTCGTGGGCGAGCACGTCGGTGTTCGTGGTGGCGGTCTGGATCGCGGGGATCTACGCGAACACGCGGCGTCGTTATCTGGAGGGTCTGGAGGAGCGGGCGGAGCGGGCGGAGCGGGAGCGCGATCAGCAGGCCCGGCTGGCGGCGGCCGCGGAGCGGGCGCGGATCGCGCGGGAGTTGCACGACGTGGTGGCGCACAACGTGAGCGTGATGATCGTTCAGGCGGACGGCGCGGGGTACGCGATCGACGGTGATCCGGAGCAGGCGCGGCTGGCGGTGCAGGCGATCTCGGCGACGGGGCGGCGGGCGCTGGCGGAGATGCGCCGGATGGTGGGGGTGCTGCGGGCGGACGCGGGGGCGGAGGGTGGGGAGGACCGGGGGGATTATGCTCCGCAGCCGGGGTTGTCGCAGTTGGACGATCTGGTGGAGCAGGTGCGTTCGTCGGGGTTGCCGGTGGGATTGCGGGTCTCGGGGACGGTGCGGGAGTTGCCGGAGGGCGAGCAGCTGACGGTGTACCGGATCGTCCAGGAGGCGTTGACCAATACGCTCAAGCACGGTGGTCCGGCGAGCAGGGCCGAGGTGGAGATGGAGTACGGCGTGCGGGAGCTGGTGGTGCGGGTGGCCGATGACGGCCGGGGGGCTGCGGCGCCGGGCCGGTCTGGGGGTCATGGGCTGGTGGGGATGCGGGAGCGGGTGGCGATGTTCGGCGGGAGTGTGGAGGCGGGGCCGCGGCCGGGGGGCGGGTTCCAGGTGGTGGTGCGGTTGCCGTTCGGTGAGGTGGGCGGGAGTCGGGCGGCGTGATCCGGGTGATGCTGGTCGACGATCAGGAGCTGCTGCGGACGGGGTTCCGGATGGTGCTGGGGGCGCAGCCGGACATCGAGGTGGTGGCGGAGGCGGCCGACGGGCGGGCGGCGGTGGAGGTGCTGCGCGGGGTCGAGGTGGATGTGGTGCTGATGGACGTGCGGATGCCGGTGATGGACGGGGTGGAGGCGACCCGGTTGATCCGTGCGGTGGAGGGGGCTCCGCGGGTGTTGATCCTGACGACGTTCGATCTGGACGAGTACGTGTTCGCGGCGTTGAAGGCGGGGGCGTCGGGGTTCCTGTTGAAGGATGTGCCGCCGGTGGATCTGGTGAGTGCGATCCGGGCGGTGCACGGTGGGGACGCGGTGGTGGCGCCGAGTGCGACGCGGCGGTTGCTGGAGCGGTTCGCGGTGCACCTTCCTTCGCCGGGCGGGGTGGAGCCGGAGGCGGTGTCGGGGTTGACGGCGCGGGAGCGGGAGGTGCTGGTGCTGGTGGCGCGGGGGTTGTCGAATGCGGAGATCGCGGGGCGGTTGGAGCTGGCGGAGGCGACGGTGAAGACGCATCTGGGGCGGGTGCTGGCGAAGCTGGGGTTGCGGGATCGGGCGCAGGTGGTGGTGTTCGCCTATGAGGCGGGGCTGGTCGTCCCGCATTCGGCGGGGTAGTCAGGCGGCGGTGGGTTCCATCGGCCGAATGGCCGATGGGGCCGGTACGCCGGAGGTCGCACCGGTGGTGTCGTCGTGCCTCTTCGGTGGAGGGGAAGTCCGGCCGCTCGTCCGATGGATCCCGGCTTTCTCGGCAATAGCGTTTTGCCCGTCATAACGCATCTATGCCGAGGAGGGGTCGACGTGACCGTCACCGGAGAGATCGGCGCGTGGAGCGCGCGGGAGAGCGGGGCGCCGGCCGTGGTGGCCGAGGGCCTGACCAAGGTGTACGGGCAGGGGGACGCGGCCGTGCACGCGCTGCGCGGGGTGGACGTCTCCTTCGCGACGGGCGCCTTCACCGCGATCATGGGTCCTTCGGGGTCCGGTAAGTCCACGCTGATGCACTGCCTGGCGGGGTTGGACACGGTCAGCGGCGGGCGGGTCCGCATCGGGGACGTGGAGCTGACGGGGCTGGGCGACAAGCAGCTGACGCTGTTGCGGCGGGAGCGGATCGGGTTCATCTTCCAGGCGTTCAACCTGCTGCCGACGCTGACGGCCGAGCAGAACATCCTGCTCCCGCTGGAGATCGCCGGTCGGCAGGCCGACCGGGTCCTGTTCGACCGGGTGGTGGAGACGGTGGGGCTGCGCGATCGGCTGGGGCACAAGCCGACCGAGTTGTCGGGTGGTCAGCAGCAGCGGGTGGCGGTGGCCCGGGCGTTGATCAGCAAGCCGCAGGTCATCTTCGCCGACGAGCCGACCGGGAACCTGGACTCGCGCAGCGGTGCCGAGGTGCTGTCGTTCCTGCGTTCGTCGGTCCGGGAGCTGGGGCAGACGATCGTGATGGTCACGCATGACCCGGTCGCAGCGTCGTACGCCGATCGGGTGGTCTTCCTGCGGGACGGCGGGCTGGTCAGCGAGCTGGAGCGGCCGACGCCGCAGACGGTGCTGGACACGCTGATGAAGCTGGAGGCGTGACGGTGCTCAGGACGACTCTGGCCGGGTTGCGGGCGCACAGGCTGCGTCTGCTGCTCACGTCTCTGGCGATCGCGCTGGGGGTGGGTTTCATCGCGGGCACGTTCGTGCTCACCGACACCATCCAGGCGGGGTTCACGCAGAAGTTCGCGGCGGCGGGCGACAAGATCGACGTCGCGGTGTTCCCGGACTCCGGGCGGCGCGGTGAGGAGGAGCCGTCCCTGCCGGCCTCGGTGCTGGAGAAGGTCCGGGGGGTGGACGGGCTCGCCGACGCGCAGGGGCTGGTGCGCGGTACGGCGGCGCTGCTCGGCAAGGACGGGAAGGCCGCCGGGGACCGGCCGACGAGCGGCATCTCGGTCCCCGAGGGCCGGTTGAACCGTACGGTGATCTCCAGTGGTGCGGCGCCGCGGAACGGCGGGGAGGCGGTGCTGGACGAGGGCACCGCCGAGCGGCACGGTTTCAAGGTGGGCGACACGATCGCGGTGCTGGACGCGGAGGAGGCCCGGCACGAGTTCAGGCTCGTCGGGCTGGTGGATCTGAGTCTGGACCAGGAGCTGGTCTACACCGGCGCGGTCGGTTTCACCACCGAGACGGCCTGGTCGATGACCGGGGCGGAGGGGTTCCACGAGATCGACGCGCTGGCGGCCGAGGGGGTGGGCCAGGAGGAGTTGCGGGCCTCGGTCGCGGCGGCGCTCGGGAGCGGTGTCACGGTCAAGACCGGTGAGGCCTATGCCGCGGACATGGCGCGGGTCAACGGCGCCGACGACGACGTGATCACGATGGGCCTGCTGATGTTCGGCCTGGTGGCGATGTTCGTGGCCGCGCTGGTGATCTACAACACCTTCAACATCCTGGTGGCCCAGCGGACGCGGGAGATGGCGTTGCTGCGGTGCATCGGCGCGACCCGGGGGCAGGTGTTCGGTTCGATCGTGCTGGAGTCGGTCGTGGTGGGCCTGCTCTCCTCGGGGCTGGGTCTGCTGCTCGGTTACGGGCTGGGCGCGGGGGCGCTGGCGGTGCTGTCGTCGCTGGACGTGCCGTTGCCGGTGGTGACGCCGTCGCTGGCGCCGCGCACGATCGCGCTGGGTCTGGTCATCGGGCTCGTGGTGACGGTGGGGTCGGCGCTGCTGCCGGCGCGTTCGGCGACGCGGGTGGCGCCGATCGCGGCGCTGCGTGCGCAGGTGGAGGAGCGGGTCTTCCGGACCGGGGCGGTGCGGGTGGTGGCGGCCGCGTTGTTCCTGGTGGCGGGTGTGGGCGCCACGGTGGCGGCGTTGAGCATGCCGGTCGGCCAGGCGGCGCTGGTGGTGGTGATGGCCGGTGGTTCGCTGGTCTTCTTCGCGCTGCTGATCCTGGGTCCGGTGCTGGTCAGGCCGCTGTCGTCGTTCGTGGGCTGGGTACCGGGGAGGCTGTTCGGGGTGCCGGGCAGGCTGGCCACGGACAACTCGCGCCGCAATCCGAAGCGGTCGGCGACCACCACGGTGGCGCTGACGGTGGGTGTGACGCTGATGACGTTGATCGCGGTGCTGACGGGCACGCTGCGGGTGACGTACTCGGCGAAGCTGGACGAGCAGTTCCCGGTCGACTACATGGTCCAGCCGCAGGACCGGGGGTCGGAGCTGTCGCGGGCGCTGGCGGAGGATCTGCGGTCCCGGCCGGAGCTGACGTCGGTGGTGGCGATGCGCGGGGCGGTCGCCGAGGTCGGGGGGAAGGGCGCGGAGTACGAGGTTGGGACCTTCACCGCGTCGCGGGATTTCCGGCCGAGTCTGGAGTCGGGGTCGATCGACCTGCTCAGGCCGGGTACGGCGGTGGTGGCGAACTACGTGGCGGAGGATCTCGGGATCGGGGTCGGGGACCGGGTGCCGGTGAAGACGGCCGAGGCCGGCACGGTCGAGCTCACGGTCGTGGCGCTGTTCGATCCGCAGCGGGCGAGCCTGTCGGGGGTGACGGTGCCGGAGGCGGAGTTCGACCGCTACTTCGGGAAGGTCGGCGACTCGTCGATCATGGTCAACGCCCGGGACGGTGTCGCTTTCGACCGGGCTCGGGCGGCCGTGGACGCGGCGGCGGATCCGTACCCGACGGCGAAGGTCGCCAGTTCGACGGAGGTCCGGAGCGAGTTCGACGAGTCGCTCGACATGATGCTGATGATCATCACGGGTCTGCTGGGGCTGTCGGTCCTCATCTCGCTGCTGGGCATCGCGAACACGTTGTCCCTCTCGGTCCACGAGCGGACCCGGGAGTCGGCGCTGCTGCGGGCGCTGGGGCTGACCCGGCCTCAGCTGCGGCGGATGCTCTCGGTGGAGGCGTTGATCCTGGGGCTCATCGGTGCTCTGGTGGGCGTCGTGCTGGGGGTGGCCTACGCCTGGGCGGCGGCCCGGACGATGACGACGGACGTCTCCTTCCAGGTGCCGGTCCTGCAGATCCTGGCGTTCGTGGCGCTGTCCGGGCTGGCCGGGGTGGTCGCCGCGGTGCTGCCCGCGCGCAGGGCGGCGCGGGCGTCCATCGTCGGTTCGCTGGCGAGCGGCTGATCGGGGCGCGGTCCGGCGCCGAGGCGGAGGCCGGGCCGAGACGGAGGCCGGGCCGAGACGGAGGCCGGGCCGAGACGGAGGCCGGGCCGAGACGGAGACCGGGGCACCCTCGACGGGGGCGGTGCCCCGGTCCCGCCGCTGGGGGCGTGCCCGCCGGTGGGGGTCCCGCGAGGGGCCCGTCACCGGCGGGGCGTGTCTCATCCGGTGAGCTGCCGGGTGATGGACGGGTCGGTGATGGCGGTGTCGGCGGCGAGCAGGAACGCCTTGGACAGGATGACCGAGAGCATGCCGCCGTCTTCTTCGAACGGCAGGAAGACGGAGCCGGTGTCGCGGTCGCGGCCGGGGACGATGCACAGGTGGGCGTCGTTGGGTTCCATCAGGATGTTGCCCGAGCCGAGATGGATCCGGTAGGTGCGCAGGTCGCCGCGGACGCGCAGGAACCGGTCGGTCAGCTCGGCCCGGTCGGCGATCTTCAGCCGGGGCAGGAGGCGGGCCAGCGCGTCGCGCCGGGTGCGGGCGGTCTCGGTGAGCAGGGCCTTGGCCTGGCCGTAGCGGAGCAGGTGATCGGAGAACCGGCGTGAGTGGTCGTGTGTCTCCTCCTCGGCGGGAGTGAGCAGGTAGACCTCGCGGAAGGCCTGCTTGAACGGCTGGCGCAGACCGATCGCCAGGAGGTGGTCCCGCCAGGCGCGGACCTCGTCGGCGGTGTGGGAGATGGGGTGCCACAGGCGAACCGGGGTGTCAGGGCGCGGTTGGGTGCGGCGTCCGGCCGGGTCGGTCAGCTCCCAGGTTCCGTCGACGCGGACGGGGAGTCCGGCCGGGCCCTGGAGGATCTCCCAGATCAGGTTCCGGGCGAAGGCGCCGGTGATCGGGTGGTCGAGGTAGAACTCGCACGCCTCCTGCCATGACCAGGTCCGCTCGGACGCCAGGGCGTGCTCGACGCGGAACCGTTCGGCGAGGATCGCCTTCTTCAGCTCCTTGGCCGTGGCCCTGAAGTCGGCCAGCAACTCCCGCTCGACGCTCCTGGGAATGGTCTTGCGGCCGTTGTAGGTGATCGCGCCGGTCAGTGACAGGGTCAGTCCTTGCTCAGTGCGCGTGCCGTCGTGGTCCAGGCCGAAGGTGGGGACGGTGCGTTCGAGCAACTGCTCCGGGGACAGGCCCGTCTGTACGGCGATCGACTCGAGGATCTGCTCGACCTTGGCCAGAATGCTCTTCCTCCGCACCTTGGCCTGGACGCGGGCCAGTTGGGCGACCGCTTCCGTGCCCCCTCGCCGGGCCAGCACGCCGAGGGCCGCGTTGGCCATGCGCTCGCTTCGTGAGTTCGGGCCTGATCCGCCGATCCCGGTGCCGGTGGCCAGGGCCACGTCGCCCAGGAGCCCGGTCACCCAGGGCTCGTCGATCAGCTCGCAGGTCCAGATCATGCCGCGCAGGAGCTCGGCGGTGCGCTCCCGGAGATAGGTGACGACCTCCCGGTAGCCGTTGTGCCAGGGTCCTTCACGGTACGCCGGCACGCGGCCCAAGATCTCCCGTATCAGTTCGATCGTACGGGGTGTGAGCAGCTCGGCTGCGCGTGCCGTCCACTGCGGCGCCGGGGTGGCGGATGTCGCGGTGGTCCAGTGCCTCAGGAGCGGGAGGGCGTCGGCCTCGCCCAGGCGCTCGCCGTACTCCTCGCGCAGCAGCACGGCGAAGCCGTCGCACTCGGGCACCAGGGAACGCGTGGCCTCGGCGGGGTCGCCGGCCAGGTGCTCGGCGAGGAGGTCGTCCAGCAGCCGCTTGGCCGCCCACCCGGCCGAGAACGGGACCGCCTCCATCTCCTGCCGGGCCAGCATGAGGTGGGGCAGGAGCGGTTCGCGCTCGCTCGGCGGCAGCCCCCTGATCGAGGAGATCGGGATGCGGTAGTACACGTCCGTCCTGTACTGCGCCGGCGGGGTGAGCGTGGTCCGCCACAGCAGTTCTCGCTCCTGCGGGGTCCAGCGCAGCTTGCGCTGCGCCAGCCTGGTGAGAAGCACCTGACCGGCGACGCTGCCGTCGGTGGTCCGCGTGAGCAGCTGCGCCCACAATGCCGTTGTCCGCCATTCGGCCTCGCCCCACCCGGAGGAGAGCTCCCTCAGAAGCGCGTCGTCGACGAAACGGTGGGCGTCTTGGGGACGGAGGGTGGCGTCGAGGCGGCGGAACACGGCCAGCGTCGCCTCGTCCAATTCGTCGAGCCAGCCGTGGAGCTCAACCGGAAGGCCGTCGATGACCCCCACGTCAGCCGCCGACCAGGGGCACGAGCTTGACGAACGACACGACCGGGTCGGCGATCAGGTCGATCTCGGTGTCCAGGTCCTCGATCTGGCGGTCGCCGACGAGCAGCAGGAAGCCGTTGCGGGCGAAGGCGGCCTCGGCCGCGTCGGCCTGCCTCTCCCAGTCGAGCCTGCGCGCGGTCCGCATCCGGTAGCCGTTCAGTTCGGCCTCGGCGTCGGTGGGCTTGACCAGGCCGCGGAAGTGATGGGAGGGCGCGGCGTTGTGGCGGGCCACCTCCTCGCGCACGCGCAGCCGTACCAGTTCCCGGGCCGAGATGCTCTCCGGCAGATCCGGCAGGGCGAACTCGGTCAGCGGTTTCCCGGTTGCCGTCTCGTCACGGAAGATGACCGTCGCCATTTCATCGCCTCACACGTCTCGAAGATCGCAATGGAGGCCATGAATATCACCGGCGGACGACAGAACCCCGTGTGCCGGACTCGACGGGCACCGGGATCCCCGCGCCCGACCACGGACATGACCGCTTCACGGCCGTGGGGCGGGACCTCTCGACACGGTCTCGAAGCCTGCGGCCTGCCTCCCGGCACCGCCGGTCTCCGGCTGAGGTACTAGTGTGATCGACTTCTGAAACAGACCCTAGTCGTCGAGCTCCCGGCGCGACCCTCGCGCAGCGGGGCCGGCGGCTCGCGAGCGCCTGTGGGAGGCCACCCGTTCGCGCGTCGCGCAGCGGCGTGAGCAGTAACGGCGCGGCAGGCCGCTTCCCTGTGTGAGATAGACGTTCCGGCAGCCGGGCGATGCGCACAGGCCGCCCGGTGGACGTTGGCGATCCCAGATGAGGACCATCAGGGCCATGCACGACGAGGCGAGGAACCACTCCCCCCAGGGGGCGTCGTCGTCGCTGTCGAGGTGGGGGTGCCAGGGGGTGAGGCCGCCGTGCGAGGTGAGGCGGAGGGCTCCGGGGCTCTGCCGTAGCAGCCGGTTCAACAGGGACGCGGCGGCGTCGACGTGGGCGGCGGCGAAGACCTCCCGCAGCTGCACGGCGGCGGCGCGCAGCTCGGCGACATCGCTCGGCGAGAGATCGATGGAGCCGGCCTCTCCGTGCTCCCGGAGCAGGTCGGCGATCGCACCCGGGGCCGGGTCCTCGCCGGACAGGGCGTTGAGGAGGGCGGCGGTCCGCCGGGCGACGGCCTGCACCGAATGACGGGTGGACCATTCACGACTCGAAGCGGTCACCGGTTGAATGTAACGCATCTGGTCGAGTTTTGAGTTACCTGCGTAACGTGACCCTCGTGAAAAAGCGTTACGCCATGCGGTGGTACGCCGTCGGGGCGGTCACCGCCCGCACGGGAGACGAGATGTCGGGACCGGCCCTGCTGCTCGCCGGACTGGCGGTGACCGGATCCGCTTCCACGGCCTCCTGGCTGCTGGCGGGCATCACGGTCTCGGCGGCGGTCGGCGGTCCCGTCTTCGGCGTACTGATCGACAGGGCGGCCAGGCCGGGCCGCCTGCTCGCCTGGGCGCTCGGCCTCTACGCGGCGGGGCTCGCGGCCGTCCTGGCCGGCCTGGGGCGCGTCCCGCTCGTCGCCACGATCCTCATCGCCGTGTGCGCCGGACTGCTGGGACCGGCCCTGTCCGGCGGATGGACCTCCCAGCTGCCCCGCGTCGCGACCGGCGGGCGGCTCCCCCGCGCCGGCGCGCTCGACGCGATGACGTTCGACCTCGCGAGCCTGGTGGGCCCGGCGCTGGCCGGGGTCGTCGCGGGGGTGTGGGGCGCCCCGGCCGGCGTCGTCGCGTCCGCGGCGCTGATCTGTGCCGCGCTGCCCTCGGCGCTGACGCTCCCCGCGGTCCCCGAGCCGGCGGAGCGCCGGTCGGGCCCCTCGATCGCCTCCGATGCGGAGCGCCGGTCGGGCCCCCCGATCACCTCCGATCTCGTCGCCGGAGTCCGCGTCATCCTCCGCAGCCGGGGACTGGCCAGAGCGACGACCACCTCGGTGGTCTCCTGCGCGGGCCAGGGCATGCTGATCGCATGCGTCCCGCTGCTCGGAGAGTCCCTCGGCGCGGCCGGCCACGGAGCGATCCTTCTCTCCGTCGCCGCCGCCTCCGCGCTCGCCGCCAACGCGGTGCTCGCCCGCCACCCCCGGCTCCTGGCCCCGGACACCGTCATCTGGTGCAGCACGATCGTCCTCGCCGTCGCGCTCGTCCTCCTCGCGACCGGCCGGCCGGCCCTGCTCATCGCCGCGATGGTGATCGTCGGCATCGCGGAGGGCCCCCAGCTCACCGCGCTGTTCGCGGTGCGCCACCGTGAAGCGCCCGGGCGGCTGCGCGGTCAGGTCTTCACGACGGGCGCGAGCCTGAAGATCACGGGTTTCGCGCTGGGGGCGGGCGTCGCCGGACCGGTCGCGGACCGGTCGCTCCCCGGGGCGCTCCTGGCCGCGGCCGGCGTCCAGGTGCTGGCCGCGCTCTGCTTCGCCTGGCACAGCCGGGCCCACCGGCGCGTCCGGCGGGCCGGTGCCGGCGACGCCCGGCGGGCGGCTCTCCCGGACGCGCACGGGAGAGTTCGGACGTGACCCGGGCCACGTGTACCGCATCAGTCGAGCAGTGCGGTCGCCTCGACCTCGACGAGCACATCCGGCTCGAAGAGGTAGTCGACACCGATGAGGCTGGCCGGCGGCATGGGAAGCGGGAGGCCGATCTCTTCGGCGACGGCCTCCACTCCGGCCATGAAGTCGCCGATCTTCTCCGGGCTCCACCGGGTCACGTAGAACGTCAGGCGCAGCACGTCCGCGAACGAGGCGCCCGCGCCCGCCAGGCCGAGGGCGGTGTTCCGCAAGGCCTGGGCGACCTGCCCGGCGAGATCGCCGGGGGCCACCGGGGTTCCGTCCGCCCGGCGGGCGATCTGCCCGCTGACATGTACCTGAGTGGTGCCCTTGCCGACGGCCACGTGATGGTAGGGGACGGGCTGCATCATGCCTTCCGGCGTGAAGTGCTGAACAGTCATGGCCGTTTCTCCTTCTCAAAGTAGGTACCCGTAAGATATCTAGTACATAAAGGACACTTCAACGAGACCAGGTTTCACCATGGATACCGAGGGCCGGCTCCACATCGACGCCCCGCACCGCGAGCTCCTCGATCAGGTGCTCGACAAGTGGTCCCTCGGCGTGCTCAACGAGCTCTGCGAACGCCCCTGCCGCTTCAACGAGCTCCGCCGGGCCATTCCTGCGGTCACTCAGAAGTCGCTGACCGCCACTCTTCGCCGCCTTGAGCGCAACGGGGTGATCGAACGCGAGGTCGTCTCCACGCGCCCGGTGGCGGTCAGGTACCGGATCACGCCGCTCGGCAAGACCCTTCGGCAGCCCATTGACGTACTGCTGACGTGGGCCTCGGAGCACATGCCCGCCATCGAGCGCGCACGCGACGCTTTCGATACGCGGGTGGAGACAGGCCTCTGAGCCTTCTCTCCGGACCGGTACCGGCCGGATTCACACGCCGGGGTGAGCGGCACGTCCTGGCTCGACCTGGTCGAGCGGTGGTTCGCGGAGCTGACGGGCGAACGGAGGCGGACTACCGACTCAGCGCACTAGCGGGGGCGGCGCCCCGGCCACTGCTCGGCCACGGTCTCGGGGTTGAGGAGCGGGCGGATGAAGACCTCGCCGGTGGCCCTGTCGATCACGATGCAGCCGGCGCCGACGGTCTCGGGCAGTGCGGCCGGGTCGTCCTCCCCGGGTTCCCTGGTCCAGGCGACGTAGCCCTCCTTGAAGGCGTGGACCCTGACCTCCAGGGCGGCGTCGAGGGGGCGGACGCCGTTGAAGTACTCCTCCGCCACGGCCCTTGCCTGGTCCAGGTTCACAGCGGCCGTCCCTCGCGGTCGAGCGCCACGCAGAAGACGCCGGTCACCGCGTCGTACGGCGGTTCGACCGCCATGTGGCCCCGCTGGGCGTCGATCCAGATCACCTCTCCTCCGGAGTTGACGGCGTTCCACGCGTGGCTGCCGCCGGTCGGCCAGCGGGTCACCAGGAGCGCGGCGGAGCCGTGTCCCCCGGCCAGCAGCCGCTGGGCGACCAGGGCGTAGGCGCCGCGGCCCTGGCCGACGAGCTGGAAGCGGTGGCCCAGCCAGCGCTCGGCGCGGGCCGGTCCCCCGGTCTCGCCGGTGAGCACGGGCTTGCCGATCCGGTCGTATTCGGCGTGCCGGGGGGCGGCGACGGTCGGCATGCCGTACCAGGTGGCGAGGACCGCCATCGCGCAGTCCATCGCGTTGGTCGCGCGGAACGGGTCGTCGGCCGGGCCGGTGGCGTTGATCAGCCGGATCCACATGCCCCGGGGATCGGGGAAGCGCCGCGGCGCGCCCCGTTCGTCGACCGGGACGGCCTGTTCGATGTCGGCCTGGGCCTGCGGCTCCGGCCTCGACAGCCCGCCCGCCGTGCCGTACGGCCTGCACCGGTCCAGCCGGGGCGGCCTCCAGGGTTCCCGTTCGGGCTCCCGGGGCGCGGCCACGACGACCGAGACGGCTCCGTCCAGCTCGAAGTCGCGCCACCGTTTCCCGTCGGCGGTCACGACCGGGTTGTAGACACCTGCGGGCACGGACCATCGCGTCACATGAATCCCCCCTCGCTCCACGTTTCGCAGCCCCGATCGTAGGGCGGTCACCGCGGCGGTGCGGGTGAGTTGACCAGATCCGGGCCGGTGGACTTCCTCCGGGCCGAGGGCTCAGCCGGGGGTTCGGGCGGTCCCGGCGGTGACCGCGCGCAGGCCCGAGGTTCAGCCGGCCCTGACGGTGACCGCGCGCAGGCCGGGGGTTCGGGCGGTCCCGGCGGTGACCGCGCGCAGGCCCGAGGTTCAGCCGACCCTGACGGTGACCGCGTGCAGGCCGGTGGCGCCGTCCGGGGCCACCGGGGCCCGCTCGGCGGTCTGCGTGCGGCCGGTGGCGTCGGTGGCCCGCACCTCGATGGTGTGCTCGCCCGCCGTGGCGTCCCAGTCATCGAGGACCCACTGGCGCCAGGTGTCGGCCGTGGGCGCCTCGGCCAGCCGGGCCCGCCGCCACGGCCCGCCGTCGACGCGCACCTCGACCGCGTCCACCCCTTTGTGCTGCGCCCACGCCACCCCGGCGATCACGGTGCGGCCGGGCGGGAGGACCTCTCCGGGCCTGGGGAGGTCGATGCGCGACTGCGTCTTGACCGGGCCCTTCGCCGACCAGCCCCGCGGCGTCCAGTAGGCCTCGTCCCGGTCGAACCGGGTGACCTTGATCTCCGTCACCCACTTGGTCGCGGAGACGTAGCCGTACAGACCCGGGACGACCAGCCGGGCGGGGAAGCCGTGGTCGGCGGAGAGCGTCTCGCCGTTCATCGCGACGGCCAGGAGCGCCTCTCGGCCGTCGAGGACGACGTCGGCCGGGGTGCCGCAGGTCCAGCCGTCGGTGGAGGTGCTGAGCAGCATGTCGGCGCCGGCGTGCACGCCGGCCTCGCGCAGGACGTCGGCCAGGCGGACGCCGAGCCAGCGGGCGTTGCCGATGTACGGCCCGCCGACCTCGTTGGACACGCAGCAGAGCGTGACGTCGGCCTCCACCAGGGGCCGCCCCAGCAGGTCGGCGAAGGTCAGCTCGACCGGCCGGTCGACCATGCCGGTGATCGTGAGGGTCCAGTCGCGCGGGTCGACCTTGGGGACGAGCAGGGCGGTGTCCACCCGGTAGAAGTCGTGGTTGGGGGTGAAGAACGGCGACAGCCCGCTGATCTTGAGATCGCTGCCGGCGGGGACCGGCCGGGCGGGGACCGCGGGACGCGGGAGCGCCACTCCGTTGCGGGCCGCGTCCGCCTCGGCCCCTCCGGACAGCAGCCGCCCGGCCGCGCCGCCGATCCCGGCCACGGCCACTCCGCCGAGCGCCGCGGTCAGCAGTCCGCGCCGGTCGAAGGAGCGCAGGTCCTCCCCCGCGCGCATGACCGCCGGGCCGGGGACGCCGCCGGGGACGCCGTGCCGCTCCACCGTCTCCGGGCCCGCCTCGGCCCCCGGGGCCGTTCCGGGTTCCGGCCGCGGCCCGGCCTCACCGCGGGCCTCACCGTGGGCCCCACCGCGGGCCGCGGGGAGGGATGCGAGGCGGGGCGGGGGACCGAGGCGGGCGCGGCGGAGCAGCCGGGACAGGGCGGACATCCCGGCGGCGACTCCCAGCAGCGTGGGGACGGCGTCACCGGGCCCCGCGCCGGGGCGGGTGAGGACCGCCAGGAGGCCGACGGCGCCGAACGCGGCCAGGCAGGCCAGGCCGTACCGCAGGCCGCGGACCGCCAGCGCTCCCGTGCCGGCGGCGACGGCGGCGAGGACCGCGAGGACGCCGGCGAGCAGGACGGCCTTGTCGTTCTCGCCGAAGGCGCGGATCGCCCACTCCTTCAACCACGCGGGGGCCAGGTCCACGGCGGCGTCCCCGACCGCGACGACGGGGAAGGCCGAGGCCTTGACCAGCGCGGCGACCGGCAGGGACACCCCGACCGCCACCGCGCCGGCGACCAGCCCGATCAGTGCCGCGGCCCATGCGGGTGCGCGCCCGTTGCTCTCCATGGCTCGACGCTACGCCCGCCGGAGGGCCGGAGTCCTTACCCGCCGCTTACGCTGATGCGAGCACCTCGGCCAGGATCGGGGCCAGCGCGCGGAAGGCCCGCCCCCGGTGGCTGATCGCGTCCTTCTCCTCCGGGGTCAGCTCGGCGGTCGTCCGGGTCCCGCCCTCCGGCACGAAGACCGGGTCGTAGCCGAACCCCCCGGTCCCGCGCGGGGCGCGGATGATCGAGCCGTGCAGCGCGCCCTCGGCCACCCGCTCCTGCCCCGACGGCAGGGCCAGGGCCGCGGCGCACGCGAAGTGCGCTCCCCGCCGGCCGTCCGGCACGTCGGAGACCTGGGCGAGCAGCAGGTCCAGGTTGGCCCTGTCGTCGCCGTGGGTCCCGGACCAGCGGGCGGAGAAGATGCCGGGCATGCCGTTGAGCGCGTCCACGCACAGCCCGGAGTCGTCGGCGACGGCCGGCAGGCCGGACGCCCGTGCGACGGCGTGGGCCTTGAGCAGGGCGTTCTCCGCGAAGGTCAGGCCGGTCTCCGGGACGTCGCCGATCTGCGGGAACTCCTCCAGGCCGACGATCTCGACCGGCAGCGCGGCCTCGGCCAGGATGCGGCGGAGCTCGACGATCTTCCCGGTGTTCCGCGTCGCCAGGACGACCCGCCTCACGCCAGCGCCGCCTTCTGCAGGCGGGTGAGCTCGGCGCAGCCGGCGACGCCCAGGTCGAGCAGCCGGTCGAGCGCGGCGCGGTCGAACGGCCTGCCCTCGGCGGTGCCCTGGACCTCGACGAACTCGCCGGCCCCGGTCATGACGACGTTCATGTCGGTCTCGGCGGCGACGTCCTCGGTGTAGCAGAGGTCGAGCAGCGGGGTGGACTTCACGACGCCGACCGAGACGGCCGCGACCGAGTCGACCAGGGGGTCGCCCTTGCACATCTTGCGCTCGCGCATCCAGCTCACCGCGTCGGCCAGCGCGACGTACGCGCCGGTGATGGCGGCAGTGCGGGTGCCGCCGTCGGCCTGGAGCACGTCGCAGTCGATCACCACGGAGTTCTCGCCGAGGATCTTGTAGTCGACGCAGGCCCGCAGGGAGCGGCCGATCAGACGGGAGATCTCGTGCGTCCGGCCGCCGATCCTGCCGCGCACCGACTCGCGGTCGTTGCGGGTGTTCGTGGCCCGGGGCAGCATGGAGTATTCGGCGGTGACCCAGCCCTGGCCGCTCCCCTTGCGCCAGCGCGGCACGCCTTCCTGCACGGAGGCGGCGCACAGCACCCGGGTGCCGCCGAACTCGACGAGCACCGAGCCTTCCGCGTGTGCGAGCCAGCCCCGGGTGATGGTCACCGGGCGGAGTTGATCGGGATTGCGTCCGTCTGCACGAGCCATGGACATCACCCTAGGTCATACACGGCCCCGCTCCGCGCGAGCTCCATCCGCCCGCCGAAGCCGCCGCGGGAGGCGTCCCGGAGGATGTCCGCGGGGTCGTACCAGGGGACGAGGTGGGTCAGCACGAGCGTGCCCGCTCCGGCCTTCGCCGCGTGCTCGGCGGCCTGGCGGCCGGACAGGTGCAGGGCCGCGGGGAGGTCGGGCCGGTCCAGGAACGACGCCTCGCACAGCAGCAGGTCCGCGTCGGCGGCCAGTTTGACCAGTTCGGCGGATTCGCCGGTGTCGGCGGAGTAGGCGATCGAGCGCCCGCCGTACGAGACGCGGAAGCCGAAGGTCTCGACCGGGTGGTTCATGCGGGCGGCGGTCACCTCGAACGGCCCGACCTCGAAGGTGCCGGGGGCGAGCGCGGTGAAGTCGAAGGCGGTCTCCAGGCCGGGTTCGTCGGGCATGCCGTAGGCGGCGGCCAGGCGCCTGGGCGCGTCGGCGGGGGCGTGGACCGGGATCCTCGGCCGCGGGCCGTCCGGGGAGTAGGTGCGCACCACGTGGTAGGGGCACAGGTCCAGGCAGTGGTCGGCGTGCAGGTGGGACAGGCAGATCGCGTCCACGTCGTACAGGCCGATGTGCCGCTGGAGGGCGCCCAGCGCGCCGTTGCCGAAGTCCAGCAGCATCCGGTAGCCCTCCGCCTCCAGCAGGTAGCAGGACGAGGGGCTGTCCGGCCCGGGGAAGCTTCCCGAGCATCCGACGATCGTCAGTTTCAACGCGGCCTCCTGTTTCATCGATTGCCTCCGGCATGGGGTCCGGCCCTCAGGCCGGGGTCCCCGACCGCGTGGTCATCGCGACGCCGGCGTCGCGGGCGGGTGCTGACACCGGTGCCCCCACCGGGGCGGCCTCGACCGCCTCGATCTCCGGGCCGAGGAACCGCCGGCCGAGCCTGGCGAACAGCCCGGTCTCGCCGGTGGCGCGGAACCGGTGGCGGGGCAGCGTGCCGGGGAGGGCGGCCAGACCCTGGTCGTGCAGGATCCTGAAGACGTCCTTGGCCGTCTCGTCGGCGCTGGAGACCAGCGTGACGCCGTCCCCGGCGACGTAGGAGATGGCGCCGGTCAGCAGCGGGTAGTGGGTGCATCCCAGGATGAGCGTGTCGCAGCCGTCGTCGAGCACGGGCTCCAGGTAGCCGCGGATGACCTCGATGAGCTCCTCGCTCATCGTCTCGCCGCGCTCCACGAACTCCACCAGCCGGGGTGCGGCCACCCCGGTCAGCCGGACGTCGGGGGCCGCGGCGAACGCGTCGTGGTAGGCCATCGACTGGATGGTGGCGCGGGTCGCGATGACCCCGACCCTGCCGTTGCGGGTGGCCCGCACGGCCCGCCGGGTGGCCGGCTGGATCACCTCCACGACGGGCACGTCGTAGCGTTCGCGGGCGTCGCGCAGCACCGCCGCGCTCGCGCTGTTGCACGCGATCACCAGCATCTTGACCTCGTGCTCGACGAGGTGGTCCATCACCTCCAGCGCATAGGACCGGACCTGGGCGATCGGTAGGGGGCCGTACGGCTGCCGCGCGGTGTCGGCCACGTAGAGGACCGATTCGCCGGGCAGCTGATCGATGATCGCCCTGGCCACCGTGAGGCCGCCGACACCGCTGTCGAAGATTCCAATGCTCGCTTGCGACACGGTTCCCAAGGTTAGGCGACCTGGGACTACCGCTCACGGTAAGAATCCTCACAACGACCGCGTGCCGCGCCGCGTGCGGGACCGCGCGCGGAGGGGCCCCGCGTCAGCCGCGGCCGACGCGGGCGAGCTGGCGGGACTGGGCGACGAGCCGCCCGGCGGAGTCCCAGACCTCGACGTCCTCGTCGAACCAGCCGTCGCCGATCATGCGGCCGCTGCCGAGCACGGTGAGCCAGCCGGGGGCGGGCAGCGCCCGCAGGTGCCAGGTGAGGTCGACGGTCGGAGCCCAGCCGCGGGCTCCGGCGGAGAAGACCACCGGCGGGAGGGCGTCCACGGCGAAGGCCAGCACGAAGGGGTCGGGGTCCTGCGGCTCGGCCATCCGGAAGTAGGCGCGTGACTCCGGCCGGCCGCTGGGGGCGCCGTCGAGCCAGCCGACGGTGGGCGGATCGAAGAGCATGTCCACCTGGGCGTTGAGCGTCATGTTCGACTCGGGCCTGGGGTCGGGCAGCTTGACGCACCGCTCGACGGGCGGCATGGCGGCCGAGGGGCCGTCCGTCCAGTCGGGGACCGCGCCGGCGGTGAGGGTGGCGGTGGTGACGAGGGTCTCGATGAACGCCCGGCCGTCCTGGAGCAGGGTGGCGCGGGTCATCTCCGCGGTGCGGCCGGTCTTGATCCGCTCCAGCCGTACCCGGGCGGGGCCGGGGCGGGCCGCGCGCAGGAACTGGGCGCTGGTGGTCACCGGGTGCTCGTGCGCGGAGGCGTCGACGACGGCGCGCAGGACCACCGCCATCAGGTAGCCGCCGTTGAGGGGGCCGCCGATCGAGTATCCGGGGTCCAGGCACACGTCGTAGGTGTTCTCGTCCACCCGGATGGCCTGCGTCGCCTCGTCGAACTTCGTCATCTGTGTCCACTACCTCGCTTCACCCGGCGGCTCGGGCGTCCGCGGCCGGCGCCGGGCCGTCGCGTTCCCTCGCTCCTGACGTCCGGTCCGGCGGCGTCCGCCGGATCAGCCTCCCGAACCTTGTTCTAGTGGGCTCACTCTACTATCCCGCGCGGCCCCCGCCCTTCCCCGATCCCGCCCGACCGGCCCCGGCGCACTCCGGACGGCCTCCGGACGACTTCCGGCCGGCTTTCGAGCGGCGGGACGGAGGACTTCATCGGACCGGCCGTTGGAAGATTGTTTTTGGGCCGATCGTTCCCGGGTCGCCCGTATGGGCGATTTCCACGGCCCTTGACGTGAGGCCTCCGACAGAGGGACAAGAGCACCGGTCAGAAGCACTGTGCGCAGCAATTCATCCTTAGACGCAGCAAAGACGCAGTTAGTTCAATGCAAGCGGTTCGCTAGGAAGATGCACTAACTTCTACATATCCCCGAAGTCCACCTTGTGAGTGAGCATGTCTGCCAACACCCCTCCGGGACAGTTCCCTGATCCGAATGAGAGTCCGGACAGGACGATCGCATACCGTCCTCAGCAGCACGACCAGCCCCACACCCAGGCCTATCCCCAGCCGGGCGGGTACCCCCAGCCGGGCGGCGCCTACCCGCAGCAGGGTCAGCCCGGCCACCCCCCGCAGAGCGGCGGACACCCCCAGAACCCGGGCGGGTACCAGCAGGCTCCTCCTCCCTACCCGCAGCAGGCGGCGCCCCAGCAGCCCTACGGCCAGCAGCAGGCGTACGGCCAGCAGCCGCCGCCGTACGGCCAGCAGGCCCACGGCCAGCAGGCTTATGGTCAGCAGGCGTACGGCCAGCAGCAGGCGTACGGCCAGCCCGGCTGGCAGCAGCAGGGCCCCGAGTTCCTGGGCGCCGGGCAGCCGCCCGTCCCGCCGGCCCGCAAGGGCGGCAAGGGCTGGTTGGTGGCGCTGATCGCGGCGCTGGTCGTGGCCCTCCTCGGCGGCGGCGGCTACGCCGCGGTCAGCCTGCTCAGCGGCGGCGGCACCCAGCCGTACGAGGTGCTGCCCGGCAACGCCCTCGGTTACGTCCGCGTCGACCTCGACCCGGCCGCCAACCAGAAGCTGGCGCTGTTCGACATCGCCAAGAAGTTCACCGTCACCAAGGACTCCTTCACCGGCGACGACCCGCGCAAGTCCCTCTTCGACATGATCAAGAAGGACGACCAGAGCCTGAGCAAACTGGACTACGCCGCCGACGTCGAGCCCTGGCTCGGCTCCCGCGTCGGCGTGGCCGTGCTGCCCCCCGCGCAGGGCGGCGAGGAGCCCGGCGTCGTGGTGGCCGTCCAGGTCACCGACCAGGACAAGGCCAAGGCCGGCATCGCCAAGCTGGCCGGCGAGGGCAAGTTCGGCATCGCGTTCCGCGAGGACTACGCGCTGCTCGCCGAGAAGCAGGAGCAGGCCGACCAGGCCGCCGCCGCGGCCCCGCTGTCGCAGAACGCCAACTTCTCCGCCGACCAGGGCGACCTCGGCGAGACCGGCGTCATGTCCTTCTGGATGGACGCCGGGAAGGTCGCCGAGCTCGCTCCGGAGCTGGCCACCCAGGACCCCGCCACCCTCGCGCAGCTCAAGAACGCCCGCGTGGCCGGCGCGCTCCGCTTCGACAGCGGCTACGTCGAGCTGGCCGCCATCGTCCGCGGCGCCAAGGACGTGGGCATGGGCGACGCCGAGCCCTCCCAGATCGGCAAGCTCCCCGCCTCCACCGCCGCGGCGATCTCGGTCTCCGGTCTCGGCGACGCGATCGGCAAGCAGTGGACCGAGCTCATGAAGGCGGCCGACCAGGCCGGCGGCGGCCAGTCCTTCCAGCAGTTCGTCGACCAGGCCCAGCAGAAGTACGGGCTGGCGCTCCCCGCCGACCTGGTGACGCTGCTCGGCAAGAACCTCACCGTCGCCCTGGACGAGAACGGCCTGGAGGCCAACTCGCCCAAGGTCGGCGCCCGGATCACCACCGACCCGGCCAAGGCCCAGGAGGTCGTCGGCAAGCTGGAGCGGTTCCTCGCCGACTCCGGCACCGCCGCCCCGCAGATCGCCAAGGTCCCCGGCGACGGCTTCCTCGTCCTGGCCAGCGCCCAGGACTACGCGGCCGAGCTCGCCAAGGACGGCACCCTGGCCGACAGCGAGAGCTTCCAGCTCGCCATCCCGAACGCCGGCGACGCGACCTTCGCCGCGTACGTCGACCTCAACAAGCTCGAGAAGCTCTACCTGCAGAACGTGCAGGGCGACGAGCAGGCCAACCTCAAGGTCCTGCGCGCCGTCGGCGTCAGCGGCACGCAGTCCGGCGGCGACGCGGACTTCTCCGTGCGGGTCCTGTTCGACTGATCCCCGACGGATCCCCGACGGATCCGGCTGAGGGCACATGCGGAGGGGCGGGCGTCCAGGACAGGACGCCCGCCCCTCCTCCGTTTCCCGGTGCCGCCCCGCGGGCGGCCGACCGACCGGAGGTCAGGCCCAGAGCTGGCCCTCCAGGCGCTCCTCGGCCTCGTCCAGCGTGCCCTCGTAGGCTCCGGTGGACAGGTACTTCCAGCCGCCGTCCGCCACCACGAACACGATATCCGCGCGCTCTCCGGCCTTGACCGCCTTGGCGGCCATGCCCAGGGCCGCGTGCAGGGCGGCGCCGGTCGAGACCCCGGCGAAGATGCCCTCGGCGGCCAGCAGCTCCCTGGTCCGGCGCAGGGCGTCGCCCGAGGAGACGGAGAACCGGGTGGTCAGCACCTCGGGATCGTAGAGCTCGGGGATGAAGCCCTCGTCCACGTTGCGCAGGCCGTACACCAGCTCGCCGTAGCGCGGCTCGGCGGCGACGATCCGCACGCCGGGCACGCGCTCGCGCAGGAACCGGCCCACGCCCATCAGCGTGCCCGTGGTGCCCAGGCCCGCGACGAAGTGGGTGACGGACGGCAGGTCCTCGAGGATCTCCGGGCCGGTCGTCTCGTAGTGGGAGCGCCAGTTGGCGGGGTTGCCGTACTGGTAGAGCATCACCCAGGAGGGGTTCTCGGCCGCCAGCCCCTTGGCGACCCGGACCGCCTCGTTGGAGCCGCCCGCCGCCGGGGAGGAGATGATCTCCGCTCCCCACATGCGCAGCAGCTGGCGGCGCTCCTCGGAGGTGTTCTCCGGCATCACGCAGATCAGCCTGTAGCCCTTGAGCCGGGCGGACATGGCCAGCGAGATGCCGGTGTTGCCGCTGGTGGGCTCAAGGATCGTGCAGCCGGGCGTGAGCAGCCCGTCCTTCTCGGCCTGCTCGATCATCCACAGCGCCGGACGGTCCTTGATCGACCCCGTGGGGTTGCGGTCCTCGAGCTTGGCCCAGATCCGCACGTCCTCCGACGGCGACAGGCGGGGCAGCCCGACCAGGGGAGTGCGGCCGACCGAGTCGATCAGCGAGTCAAAACGCATGAGTGCGGGTTTCCGCTCCGTGTCGGTGGACGAGAGACGTCGGATCGTGCCGCCGGGCCCGGAGGCGGTCCCGGCGGCACGGCGCGGGTCAGCGGGAGCCGCCGGCCACGGCGGGCAGCACGGTGACGGTGTCGCCGTCGGCCACCGGCGTCTCCAGGCCGCCGAGGAAGCGGACATCCTCGTCGTTCAGGTAGACGTTGACGAAGCGGCGCAGCGCGCCCTGGTCGACCAGGCGGGCCTGCAGGCCCGGGTGCCGGGACTCCAGGTCGCCGATCAGCTCCTCCAGGGTGGCGCCCTTGGCGTCCACGGCCTTGGCGCCGTCGGTGTACGTGCGCAGGATGGTGGGGATGCGGACCTCGATGGCCATCGTGAATCGGTCTCCTCGTGTCGTCGTGGGAACTCGTGTCGTCATGGGAACGCCCACCGGATGGGAACACCGGTGGGGCCGGGGGGATTTCCGGCGGGACCGGTCAGCGACAGTCGTAGACGACGGAGAAGGGCGTGTGCCCGAAGAGGAAGTTCTGCACGGGCGCGAGACCCGCATGCCGCACGCGAACGCCGGGACGCGAGCGCACGACGTCCTCGGGGCTCGGGTCAACGGTCGGCATGCCGTCCAGTTTACCCAAAAGGGGCGCCCGACCCCACGGCCGTGTCACGTGGTGGACGTCACGACGCCACGATGACGACCTCTTCCTCGGTCACCACGCCCTCGACGATGCGGTAGGAGCGCACCTCCGCCTCCTCCCCCAGCTCCTCGCGGGTGGAGACCAGCACGTAGTGGGCGTTCGGCTCGGCGGCGTAGGAGACGTCGGTGCGCGAGGGGTAGGCCTCGGTCGAGGTGTGGGAGTGGTAGATGACCACCGGCTCCTCGTCGCGGTCGTCCATCTCGCGCCAGACCCGCAGCTGCTCCATGGAGTCGAAGCGGTAGAACGTCGGCGACCGCTCGGCGTTCTCCATCGGGACGAAGCGCGCCGGGGTGTCGGAGCCCTCGGGGCCCGCGATCACACCGCAGGCCTCGTCCGGGTGGTCGGCCCGGGCGTGCGCGATCATCTTGTCGACCAGTTCCTGGGAGATCCTGAGCATGCCTGGCAAGCTACCAAAGGGCGCGGACCAGGCTGTCCTGGAGGTAGGTCAGCCAGTCGTAGGTCACGTACGCCGGATAGCGGGGGTCGTCCTCACCCATCCCGGCGATCTCGTCGTGCACCTCCTCGGTCACCTCCAGCCGGGTGCCGAGCGCCAGCCGCACGTCGTTCAGCGCCCGCATCCACGCCTGCGCCTGCTCCGCGGTGAGCTCCACCCGGCCGGGCGCCGCGGTCTCCAGCATGGTCCGCGCGTCGGAGCGCTTGCCGTCCCGCAGGGTCGCCTCGGTGTAGCGGCGGAACTCCGCCGACAGGTCGTCGTCGGCGTAGGCCGAGGGGAACAGCCGGGCCAGCACCGGGTCGGTGGGCTCCTCGGGCGAACCGATCCCCAGGGCGCGCTCCAGCGGGTCGTCGCCCGTCGCGCCGGGCTCGACCAGATCGAGGACCTGGGAGACCAGCGACCGCAGCACCGCTATCTCCGCGGCGTCGAACCGGGCGGTCACCCCGCCGCCGCGCCCCGCGGCGAACCCACTGCTCATGCGTCCTGCTGCACGGTCGCCCACAGGCCGTAGGAGTGCATGATCTGCACGTCGCGCTCCATCTCCTCGCGGGTGCCGCTGGAGACCACCGCCCGGCCCTTGTGGTGCACGTCCAGCATCAGTTTCTCCGCCTTCTCCCGCGAGTAGCCGAAGACGGACTGGAAGACGTACGTGACGTACGACATCAGGTTGACCGGGTCGTTCCAGACGATCGTCAGCCAGGGCAGATCCGGCCGGCTGTCGATCGACGGACGCTCGACCTCCATCGGAGCTGTGGTACCCACGTCCACCAGTCTGCCCTATCCCGGGCTTAGTCTTCGACTCGTGACGATGAGCATGAGCGGGGCGTTGCTGACGGATCACTACGAGCTGACGATGCTGCAGGCGGCCCTGCGCAGCGGAGCGGCCTCCCGGCGCGCCGTGTTCGAGGTGTTCGCCCGGCAGTTGCCGGGCGGGCGGCGCTACGGGGTGGTCGCCGGGACCGGGCGGGTGCTCGACGCACTGGAGCACTTCCGGTTCGGCGAGGACGAGCTCGCGTTCCTGGCCGGCAACCGGGTGGTGGACGACGCCACCCTGGAGTTCCTGGCGGGTTACCGCTTCCGCGGCGACGTGCACGGCTACCGCGAGGGCGAGTGCTACTTCCCCGGCTCCCCGATCATGACCGTGGAGGGCACGTTCGCCGAGGCCGTGCTGCTGGAGACGCTGATCCTGTCCGTCCTCAACCACGACTGCGCGATCGCCACCGCCGCCTCCCGGATGGTCTGCGCCGCCGGCTCGCGGCCCCTCATCGAGATGGGCTCGCGGCGCACCCACGAGATGTCCGCCGTGGCCGCGGCCCGCGCCGCCTACCTGTGCGGGTTCGCCGCCACCTCCAACCTGATGGCCGGCCGGGTGTACGGCGTGCCGACCGCGGGGACCGCGGCCCACGCGTTCACGCTGCTGCACGACTCCGAGGAGCAGGCGTTCGCCGCCCAGCTCGCCTCCCTCGGCACGGGCACCACACTGCTGGTGGACACCTACGACGTGGCGCGGGCCGTACGGACCGCGGTCGAGCTCGCCGGTCCCGGGCTGGGAGCGGTCCGCATCGACTCGGGCGACCTGACCGAGGCCGCCCACGAGGTCCGCGCGCAGCTCGACGCGCTGGGCGCGCACGGCACCCGGATCCTGGTCACCAGCGACCTCGACGAGTACGCCATCGCGGCGCTGGCCGCCGCCCCGGTGGACGGCTACGGCGTCGGGACCTCCCTGGTCACCGGTTCGGGTTCACCCACCGCCGCCCTGGTCTACAAGCTCGTCGCCCGGGAGGACTCCGCGGGCGTCCTCGAAGCGGTGGCCAAGAGATCCGTCGGCAAGCCCAGCCGGGGCGGGCGCAAGGAGGCCTTCCGGCAGCTCGACGAGTCGGGCACGGCGGTCGCCGAGCTGGTCACGACCGGGGGACGGCGGCCGCCCGGCGCGCGCCCGTTGCAGACCCCGCTGGTCCGGGGCGGCGAGGTCGTCGTGCGGGAGAAGCTGGAGGAGGCCCGCGCCAGGCACCGCGAGGCCTTCTGCGAGCTCCCCGTCACCGCGCACCAGCTGTCCCGGGGCGACACCGCGCTTCCCACCGTGTTTGACTAGATTCCATGGCAACCGCGCTGATCATCGTCGATGTCCAGAACGACTTCTGCGAGGGCGGCAGCCTCGCCGTGGACGGGGGCGCCGAGGTCGCCGCCGCCATCTCCCGGCACGCGGCCTCGCATGGCTACGACCACGTCGTGGCCACCCGCGACTTCCACGTCGATCCCGGCGGCCACTTCGCCGCGGAGCCCGATTTCGTGACCTCGTGGCCGGCGCACTGCGTGGCCGGGACCCCCGGCGCCGACTTCCACCCCGCCCTCGACACCGGGCGGGTGGAGGAGGTGTTCAGCAAGGGCGCCCGCTCAGCCGCCTACAGCGGTTTCGAGGGGACCTCGGCCGACGGCACCAGGCTGGCCGACTGGCTCGCCGAGCGCCACGTCCACGCGGTGGACGTGGTCGGCATCGCCACCGACCACTGCGTGCGCGCCACGGCGCTGGACGCCGTCGAGAACGGTCTGGCCGTGCACGTGCCGCTGGGCCTCACCGCCGGGGTCGCCCGCCAGACCACCGAGGCCGCCCTGGCCGAGCTCGACTCGGCCGGAGTGGTCCTCACCGGCGCCCCGGTGGTCCACACGCCCTGACCCGCCCTCAGGCGGCCGGCATCCCCAGGAAGTCGATGATCCGGTCGATCTTCCCGTCCATCCTGCGGAAGTCCGTCTTGAGCCCGGCCACGTCTGCCTTGAGTCCTGCGACGTCGTGCTTGAGCCCGGCCACGTCCTGCTTGAGTCCTGCGACGTCGTGCTTGAGGTCGGCCACGTCCGTCTTCAGGACCGCCACGTCCGTCTTCAGGACCGCCACGTCCGTCTTCAGGACCGCCACGTCCGTCTTCAGGACCTCCACATCCTGCTTGACCTCGGCCAGGTCCTCCTTGGTGGCGAACCGCTCCAGGTCCTTCTTCGTGGCGAACCGCTCCAGGTCCTCCTTGGTGGCGAACCGCTCCAGGTCCTTCTTCGTGGCGAACCGCTCCAGGTCCTCCTTGGTGGCGAACCGCTCCAGGTCCTTCTTCGTGGCGAAGTCGTCCATCCTCACCATGAGCTGCTCGAACATGGGCGCCGTGTACTCCCTGATCTCGGCTCGGAGGGCTTTCTGCAGCTGCAGCATGTGCATGTTTCCTTCTGGGGGAAGCGTAGTGGCCACCAGGGGAGGGGGTGTGGCGACGAGGACGAGGACACGCTATCGGAATCCTCACGCTTCGGATGCGGACGATCACCGATCGGCAAGGAAGCGGTAAACACCTCCATCACCTGTTGCGACAGGAGTATGACGGAGAGTTGAAATCCTCATACCTCGCGGTGGTGACCACATGTTCGTGCTCGGTGTCTCGTGGCTGCTCCTGGCCCCCGTGTGCCTATGGCTGCTGCTCCGCGGCCGGGCCTGGGCGCGGGTGACCGCCGTTCTGGCACTCGCCGCGCTGGAGGCGGCCACCCTCTGGCTCGACGCGGGGATCCCGTCCCGGGCGCCGGCCGCCCGGCCCTCGGCTCTGCGGCCCGCGGTGCCCGAGGTCTCCGGGCCCGCGGTGCCCGAGGTCTCCCGGCCCGCCTCCACGTCCTCTCCGTCCCCTCGGCCCGCCGCGACCGCGTCCCCCCGGCCCATGGCGCCGGCCCCCACCCGGCCGGGAAACGTGATCGCGCACCCGGCGGTCTGCTCCGCCTCCCCCCTGGTGCCCGAAGAGGCCCGGCTGATCACGCGCCGGGGCGCGCTCCGCGCGGTGGCGCTCTCCTGGGCGGCTCCGGCGGGCGGATGCGACACCGCGACCGTCGTCGTGCGCCGCCGCGGCGGCACGCTCCGGGTGTGGCTGCACGGGGGCACGGCGGTGCCGGACCATCCCGCCGGCGCCCGCACGCTCCCGGTGAGCGTCACCGGCGGTACGGCCTCCATGCAGGTCCGCCTCGTCCCGCCGCTGCCCGGCAGGCCGGGTCTCACCGCGGTCGACGGCCGCACCGGCCGGCCGATCGCCCTGCGCTGACCCGCGCGGGTGCCGGACGGTCGCGCCGCGCCGGCCGGCATCGCGGGCCCCGGGCGGCCGCCCCGTGCGTCGGACGGTCGCCGGCGCGGTCTAGCGCGACCGCTGGGTGGCCCACTGGCGGATCTTGTCGATCCGTGCCTGGACCTGCTCGGCGGTCGCCTGGGCGATGGCCGGGCCACCGCAGGCACGCCGGAGTTCGGCGTGGATGACCCCGTGGGGCTGCCCGGTGCGGTGGTTCCACGCGCCGACCAGGCCGTTGAGCTCCTTGCGGAGGTTGGCGATCAGCTCGTGCGGGGCGAGCTGCGGCTCCTTCGGCTCGGGCCTGCTCCGGCCGGTCTTGAGCTGCTCCGACTGACGCTTGCTGAGCAGAGTCCGCACCTGGTCGGGCTCCAGCAGGCCGGGCAGCCCGAGGAAGTCCTCCTCCTCGGGTGAGCCGGGTTCGGCGGCCGTGCCGAACTCGCCGCCGTCGAAGAGCACCCGGTCGAAGGTGGCGACCGCCTCCAGGGTCTCGAACGGCAGTTCGTCGCCCAGGACGTCGGGATTGTCCTTCTTGCGGTTGGCGTCCTCGACGAGGAAGTCGTCGAGCCCCTCCTCCGGCAGCTTGCGGTCGAGCACGTGGTCGCGCTCGGCCTCCATCTCCCCGGCCAGGCCCATCAGGGTCGGCACCGAGGGGAGGAACACCGAGGCCGTCTCGCCGCGTTTGCGGGCCCGGACGAAGCGGCCGACGGCCTGGGCGAAGAACAGCGGCGTCGAGGTGCTGGTGGCGTAGACGCCGACGGCCAGGCGCGGGATGTCGACGCCCTCGGAGACCATGCGGACCGCCACCAGCCAGCGGTCCTTCGACGCCGAGAACTGCTTGATCTTCTTGGACGCCTCGGGGTCGTCGGAGAGCACGACCGTGGCGCCCTCGCCGGTGATGGCGCGGATGTGCCGGGCGTAGGCGCGGGCCGTCTCGTGGTCGGTGGCGATCACCAGGCCGCCCGCGTCGGGCACGCCCCGGCGGACCTCGGTCAGCCGCCGGTCGGCGGCCTGGAGGACCTGCCGGATCCAGTCGCCCTTCGGGTCGAGCGCCGCCTTCCACGCCTGGCCGAGCTGGTCCTTGGTGAGGGGGGTGCCGAGCGTCGCGGCGATCTCGTCGCCCGCGCGGGTCCGCCAGCGCATCTCGCCGGCGTAGGCGAGGAAGATGACCGGCCGGACGACGCCGTCGGCGAGTGCCGGGCCGTACCCGTAGGAGTAGTCGGAGACGCTCCGCCGCACGCCCTCGCCGTCCTCGGCGTAGGTGACGAACGGGATCGGGTTCACGTCGGACCGAAAGGGGGTGCCGGTCAGGGCCAGGCGCCGGGCGGCGGGCTCGAAGGCCTCGCGCACGCCGTCGCCCCAGGACTTGGCGTCGCCCGCGTGGTGGATCTCGTCGAAGATGACGAGCGTCTTGCGCGCCTCGGTCCGAGCGCGGTGCAGGGCCGGGTGCATCGAGACCTGGGCGTAGGTGACGGCCACCCCGGTGTAGTCACGGGAGGTCGCGCCCTGGCTGTTCTTGAACTCGGGGTCGATGGCGATGCCGACCCGGCCGGCCGCGTCGGCCCACTGCTGCTTGAGGTGCTCGGTGGGGGTGACGATCGTCACCGCCCGGACGATCCCCCGCGACAGCAGGTCGCTGGCGATGCGCAGTGCGAAGGTCGTCTTGCCCGCGCCCGGCGTGGCGACCGCGAGGAAGTCGCGCGGCTCGCGCCTGAGGTAGAGGTCGAAGGCCTCCTGCTGCCAGGCGCGGAGCTTCGGCGCGGTGCCCCAGGCTGCCCTCTCGGGGTAGGAGGGAGGCAGGTGGGAGGCGGCGAAAGTGCTCATGCGCCCCTCCTCGCCTGACGGCCGGTCGGGGCGTCGACGGGCCTGCCGTGTCTGATGGTCCGCTCGCTTGGCTCACTCACAATCTCAACAGACTAATCTGCGTCACCGGCCGGGCGCGCCGATCGGCCCCGATCCGCGCGGACACGCCGGGAATCCCCCTCCCGTCCGGCGGGGCCCGGAGCGCTCCCCCGCGGTCGTCCTCCCGCCGCGCCGCGGCCGGGCCGGCCGGGCTCAGCGGACCCCGGCGAGCACGGCGTCGATCTCGGCACGCGTCCGGGGGCCGTCCGGCTTGGCGACCGCCAGCACGACCACGGGAGGCCGGCCCGCGCTCGCCGTGAGGAACACCACACGCAGGTAGGCGGGACGGTTCACCACGTCGCGGTACTCGGCCCGGAGGGTCCGGCTGTGCCCGGTCCGCCCGCCCACGGTGACCGCCCGGTCGTCCTCGACCTTCACCTCGTCACCGTGGAGCAGGAGCCTGCCGTACAGGTCGGCGAGGGTGACCGCGGCCTCACGGGCGTCGGTGACCCGGCCGCCCGGCCGGACCAGCACCGTCGCCGTCCGGCCGTCTCCGGCCGCCGAGGTGAACCCGGTGACCGGGGGCGCCGTTCCGGTCCGCCACCCCTCGGGCAGCGGGTAGCCGACACCCGCGGCCCGGTCCGTCACCCGGGCGGGCTCCGGGGCGGGCAGCGCCCGGAGCACCGCCGCCACGACGCCCGCGGTGATCACGGCGCAGGCCGCCAGCGCGAGGAGGCCGGGCAGGAGGCGTCGCAGGCGGCGCGGGATCCGGGGGCCGGACGGCGTCGCGGGCATGCCGTACCGGCGGGCCGAGGGCGGCAGGTCCTGGTCCTCGCCGTCCGGGCCGGGCGGTCCCGCGCTGCCGGGCCGGCCGGGGCTCCACCCGCTCTGCCGGGGCGGCCGCGACTGGCCGGGCCGCAGAGCCTCCAGGTCGGGCGGTGCGGGGGGCACGGGCGGCGCGCCCCTGTCCACCGGGGCCCCGTACGGCCGTGCCCGGCGGGGGTCGCGGGCCCGCCGCGGGGGTTCCTCCGGCGGCCACGCCCGGTGGGGGGGTTCGCCCACGCCTCCTCCTCCCGGTGGTCCCGGCCTTCCGTCCTACCATGCCTCGCCCGCCGCGGTCCGGCCATAGGCGATCTCCGATATGGGACGGGCCGGCCCGGTCAGGGGAGGTCGCGCATGCGGCCGGCGACGGCCGTGCCGAGCACCCCGATGGCCGCCGTCATGGCGATGATCGCGGTGTAGCCGGTGGCGATGTCGTCGTGGCCGATCAGGTTCACCAGCACGCCGCCGAACCCGATGGTGAGCGCGCCGCCCAGGGTGTCGACGACCTGGAGCGCGGCGGAGTTGGCGCCCTGCTCGTCGTCGGGCGACTGGCGCATGGTGGTGATGCTCACGCTGGTGGTGCCGATGCCCATGCCGAACCCGGCGACCATCCAGGCGGGCGCCATGATCCATCCGGTCATGCCGGGGACGAGGGCGAGCGTCGTCAGCAGGATGCCCGCGGTGACCGCCGTGGCGCCGAGCCGTACCAGGGTGGGCCGGTCGAACTCGCGCCGGGTCTGCAGGTAGGAGCCGCCGCTCCAGCCCAGGGCGCCGATGGTGAGCGCGACCCCGGCCTGGGTGGTGGTGAAGCCGAACTCCTCCTTGAGCACCAGCGGGATGAAGGCGTTGACCCCGAAGAAGGCCGAGGCGAGGACGCCGCGCATCATCACCGTGGTCGGCAGTCCCCGGCCGAACCGCAGCGCCTTCGGGGGCAGCAGCCGGGGCAGCCCCGCGGCGAGCAGGACCAGTCCCGCGGCGGTGGCGGCCCCGCCGGGCAGCGGGGCGGTGTCCAGCCGCTCCACCCCGTAGAGCAGTGTGCCGCCGCCGGCGGCCGTCGCCAGCGCCGCGAGGGTCATCCGCAGCGGCCGGGAGCGGGGTCCGGTGCCCGGCTGCGGGGTGTCGCCGTCGCCGCCGCGCAGCGCGGGCAGCAGCATCACCAGGGCCGGGACCACCAGCGGGACGATCCCGTAGAAGACCCAGCGCCAGCCGACGGTGTCGGCGATGAGCCCGCCGAGACCGGGCCCGACCAGCGCGGGCAGCACCCAGGCCGACGAGAGCCCGGCGAAGACCCTGGGCCGGGCCTCCGGCGGGTAGACCCGCACGATCATGACGTAGATCGCGACGATGACCGCGCCGCCGCCCAGCCCCTGGACCGCGCGGGCCGCGATGAAGATCTCCTTCGACCCGGCGGCGCCCGCCATCACCATGCCGGTCACGAACAGGGCCACGCCGAGCAGGAACGGTACGGCGTGGCCGCGCCGGTCGGACCAGAGCCCGGCGGCCACGTTGGCGAACAGCCCGGCGATGAGGAACGCCGAGAAGCTCATGCCGTACAGGTCGAGCGCGTCGAGGTCCTTCGAGACGTCGGGCATGACCGCGCCGATGGACATGCCCTCGAAGGCGATCAGGGTGACGACGAGCAGGATGCCGAGGGTCGCGGTCCGGTAGCGCGGGCCGAAGATCCGGGGAGGGGCGTACGGAGTGTCGAGAGTCTTCGGTGCTGTCACCTGTCAAGGTTAATGTCCGGGCCCGTCGCCCGGTACAGCCTCCACGCCTCCCTCATCCTGAGCCCCTGTCCCGCGGTGAACTGGGACATGCAGGTGTCGTAGGAGTAGTCCATGAAGTTGTGGACCGCGTCGGGCCCGTCTCCGGGGCAGGTGTCCTTGCCCGCCGGACAGCCCTCGGTCGCCGCCGCCTGGGGCGGGGTGTCGGCCACCCCGTCGCCCGGCGTCTGGCAGCCGTTCTCGAAGGTGTGCAGCAGCCCGAGCCAGTGGCCGATCTCGTGGACCGCGGTGAACCCCCGGTCGAAGTTGCGCAGCGTCCCGCCGGGCAGGCTGCGCCAGTCGACGACGACGCCGTCCGCGCGGGGCTCGTTCATGTACCAGTAGGGGTAGGTGGAGTAGCCGAGCACCAGCCGGCTGAGCTGCGCGACGTAGAGGTTGAGGGTCTCCGCGCCGCCCCTGCGCAGCCGCTTCACCGAGTCCTCGTGGGCGATCGGGTTGGTGAACCAGGCCGGGTTGTTCGTCCTGGTGATCCCGGCGAGCCGGAACCTGATGCCGGTGTCGGCCCCGCCGAGCCGGCCGCCGTAGGCGGCGTTCAGCGTGGCGATCTGGCTGCGCACCGCGCTGTCGGACGCGCCCGACCGGCCGCTGGTGATCACGTGCACCCAGACGGGCACCGTGACCGTCTCCGCGGGCGCGCGGCGCTGCGCCGGCCGGTGCCGGTCCAGGTCGGCGAGCATCTCGGCGACCTGCTCCGGACCGGGAGCGTGCGGTTCGATCCCCCGGCCCGGGACGTCGGGGGCCGCCGGGCCCGCCGGAGCAGTCCGGGCCGCCGGGTGCGCGGTCCGCGCGCCGGTCTCGCATCCGTCCGGTACCGCCGCGGGCGCGAGGCGCGACGGTGGCGGGGCGGAGGCGGGAACGGCGCCCGCCGTCAACAGGCATGCCGAAACGACGGCGATCGCACGCGCAACCATGCACTCCCCCGATGAGTGGTCTGACCTGGCCGGATGGTCTCCAGTGCCATCCTGACCGTAACCTCATCGGGAGCGATCGACCGGGAGTGACACTCACTCCTTGCCGCTGTCGTCCTCCCCCTTCGGCAGCCCTTCGTAGATCTCCTTGCACTCGGGACAGACCGGGAACTTCTGGGGATCGCGGTTCGGCACCCAGACCTTGCCGCAGAGCGCGCGCACCGGGGTCCCGGTGACCGCGCTCTCCATGATCTTGTTCTTCTCGACGTAGTGGGCGAACCGCTCGTGGTCGCCGTCGCCGTGCGACAGGTTCGGCCGGACGTCGCTCTCAGGAAGGATCTTCGTGCTCACCCTGTCGATTTTATGTCCCCCTTCCGGCGGGTCCCGCGCCGATCCGGGTTCCGCAACCCGTCCGCCACCTCCGGGCAACGGATACGGCCCCCGTCCCGGGACGGATCCGGGGGCGGGGGCCGTACGGCGGGCGGGGCGGTCAGCCCAGGTGGACCGGGGCGCCCTCGGTCTTGCGGCCGGCCTTGACCAGCAGCGCGAGCAGGGCCGCGAGCACCGCGACGCCCGTGCTGACCTGGAAGCCGAGGTGCATGCCGTCCAGGAAGGACGAGTTCACCACACCGGTGATCGCCTGGACCACCGGCTCGGGCGCGCCGGGGGGCGCACCGGCCTCGGCGAAGGACGCGCCCTGCTTGACGAGCTCCATCTGCTCCGGGGGGAGCGGCTGGAGGCATGACCGGCGAGCAGCACGAACGGGATCGCGCTGGCCACGTAGCCGTCCTCCAGGCCCAGGCGGGACAGGAGGAACATCGCGGAGGCGGTGATCAGCATGCCCACCGCGATCGGGACCTTCGGGCCGAACCTGCTGATCGCCGAGCCCGCCAGCGGAGAGGCGCCGAGCACCGCGGCCCCGGCGAGGAACGCGAGCGTGCGGGTGTCGCCCCAGCCGTCCTCCGGAGCCTTGATGATCGCCCAGATCAGGCAGAACATGGCGCCGGAGAGCAGCACGACGCCGAGCCAGCCGACCCTGGACAGGGAGTCGGCCCGGCTCTCCCTGATGACGAGCAGGCCGACGACCAGCGCGATGATCCCGACCGGGACGTTGATGAAGAAGACCGACTGCCAGTTGACGTTCTCCACCAGCAGGCCGCCGACGATGGGGCCGGCCGCGCTGGACAGGCCGATCGTGGCGCCCTAGACGCCGATCGCCATGTTGAGCTTCCCGGCCGGGAAGGCCGCGCGGAGCAGGGCGAGGACGTCGCGCTCTCCCTTCCCGTCGACGGGCATGAGGTGATGCTGAGGGAACTGGCCGCGCGCCCCGCCGGGGAACCGCCGTTCACCGCGCTCGGCCACGCCATGCGCGCCGTCGTCGCCGAACTGAGGGAGGGGGAGCCCGCCGACGTCCACCTCCCCCACTTCGTGGTCACCCTGTTCACCACCGTGGCACGGGTCGGCCTCGAGCACTGCACGGCCCGGAGCGCCGATGACCTGAGCGCCCTCACCGAACGCCTGGAGCAGATACTCGCCCTGGCCGAGCGCTCCCTGCGCCCCGGCTGGGACCGCCCCTCGCGGCAGGCCCCGTCACCGGCCTGAGCGGCGCGCCCGGCCGAGGCCGGCGAAGGACCGCGGCGGGGGCACCGGGGAGCCGGTCGAGGCCGGCGGCGGCCGTCCGGCCGGGCCGCTCCGCAGGTCGGTTCATCGAGGGACCGCCGGGACAGGCCACCGCGCGGCCCTGCAGGTCAGTGCAGGTCAGTTCATCGACGGGTCGTCGGGACAGGTCGCCACGTAGGCCAGCTCGCCGCGCTGGCGGCGCAGGACCGCGCGCCACAGCATCTCGGGGGCCGCGTGGAAGGTGTCGCCGGGTTCCGCGTCCACGACGTACCACGCGCCCTCGCCGATCTCGGCCTCCAGCTGTCCGCCGGTCCACCCGGCGTAACCGGCGAAGATCCGCATCTGGGCGATCTCCCCCGCGAGGATCTCCGGCGGGGCGTCGAGGTCGACGGTGCCCAGCCGCGACACCGCGGCGGCTCCCGTGTGCAGCCTCCGCCAGCCCAGCGGCTCCTGCCCGCTCGGGACCGCGGCCAGCGCCAGCGCGCTGTCGGTCTGCACCGGCCCGCCCTGGAACAGCACGGGCGGGCCGGTGACCAGGGCGTCCCAGCTGGGCAGCACCTGCGTCACCGAGACGTCGCTCGGGCGGTTGAGCACCACCCCGAGAGTGCCCCCGTCGATGTCGTGTTCCAGGATCAGGACCACGGAACGCCGGAAGTTGGGATCCTCCAGCTGAGGTGTCGCCACCAGCAGCCCGCCGACATAGATCGCCTCCGCCATCAAGCCCTCCTGAGGGGACTGTCGACTTCAGGCGACGGGGGAATCGGGAGCGGGAGGGCCGCCCAGACCTGAGCGTGCAGTGACCTGGCTGGTCTGCACATCGGAGATCTCCGTTCGTCGTGCGGTAGAGGTGCGGCATTGGCATAGTGATCGGGTGACTCGTCAGGCGCGTACCTCCCCCGGCGCGGCGTACGACCTCGAATGCCACGTCGTGTGGTGCCCGAAGGACCGCCGCTCGGTCCTCGGCGGGCAGGTGAAGGCCCACCCGGAGGAGTTGATCCGCGCCGAGGCGAGCGAGCACGGCCGGCCGATCGCGACGCCTGCCGAGACGGCGCAGCGCTACATCGCGCAGGACGAGCGCGTCCCCCAGTGCGGTGGCCGTGCGTAGGTCCTACAAGTTCCTGCTGCGCCCCACCAGCAGGCAGGCCGCCGCGCTCGCGGCGTGCCTGGAGGATCACCGGCAGCTCTACAACGCCGCCTTGGAGCACCGGCGCACCGCCTACCGCAAGGCGAAAGTGAGCGTCGGCTACGGCGACCAGTCGGCGGAGCTGAAAGAGATCCGTCGAGCAGACCCGGACGGTCAGGGCCGGTGGTCCGCCGGATCCCAGCAGCAGACGCTGCGTCGTCTGGACAAGGCGTTCAAAGCGTTCTTCGCTCGCGTCACGGCCGGACGCACGCCGGGGTTCCCGCGGTTCAAGGGCAAGGGCCGCTTCGACACGGTCGAGTGGCCCGCGCTGAAGAACGGCGCGACGTGGGATTCGGTACCGCACGAGACACAGACGCGTGTCCACCTGCTCGGCATCGGGCACGTGCGGGTCCACCGGCACCGCCCGGTCAAGGGCCGGGTGAAGACGGTCAGCGTGAAGCGGGAGGGTTGCCGCTGGTACGTGGTGCTGTCGTGCGACGACGTACCGGCCGAGCCGCTGCCCGCCGCGGGCGCGGAGGTCGGCATCGACCTGGGCGTGGCCTCGCTGGTGACCACGAGCGGCGGCGAGCACGTCGTCAACCCGCGTCACCTGGCCGCGTCCGCCGAACGCCTGGCGGCGGCTCAGCGGGATCTGGCCCGCAAGCAGCGCGGCTCCAGGCGCCGCCGCGAGGCCGTGGCCCGGGTCGCGGCGCTGCACGCCCAGGTGCGCAGGCAGCGTCTCGACGGCGCGCACAAGGCTGCTTCGGCGCTGGTCCGCGCCTATGACGTCATCGTGCACGAGGCGCTGAAGGTCGCGAACATGACCCGTAGCGCGTCCGGCACGATCGACGCACCCGGCCTCAACGTCGCGGCCAAATCCGGGCTGAACCGTTCGATTCTCGACGCGGGTTGGGGGGTGTTCCTGACGATCCTCGCGTACAAGGCTGAAAGCGCCGGTCGAGAGCTGATCGCGGTGAACCCCGCCGGCACCTCCCGCACGTGCGCCGAATGCAGGCATGTGGCGAAGGAGAACCGCCTCACCCAGGCCGCGTTCCGGTGCACGGCGTGCGGGCATGCCGCGCACGCCGACGTGAACGCGGCGATCAACATCCTCAGGGCAGGGCTTGCCCTTCGTGAGGCTGCGGAAGCGGCTTAGCGAGAAGCCGCTCCCTTCAGGGAGCGGAGGAGTCACACACCCATCATGATGGCTGGACGCGGATCGTGCCGCCTTACCCCCCGCCTTGCCCCGCCGTGGCCCGGAATCGGCTCCGGTCCCGCCCGCCGTACGGCTCGGCCGGCGCGATCGGTACGGCCCGGCGTGGCAGGGCGGGTCCGGAGGCGCCGGGAGGGGGCTACGCCTCGGTCATGCCCGTGCGCGCCCGGCCGCCGGCCGACTCGCGCACCGCCGCCGCGACCGTGCCCGCCACGTCCGGGTGGAAGACGCTGGGGATGATGTAGTTGGGGCCGAGCTCCTCGTCGGTGACCACCGCGGCCAGTGCCCGGGCGGCGGCCAGCAGCATCTCCTCGGTCACCACGCTGGCCTGCGCGTCGAGCAGGCCGCGGAAGACGCCGGGGAAGGCCAGCACGTTGTTGATCTGGTTGGGGTAGTCCGACCGGCCGGTGGCGACCACGGCGGCGTGCTCGCGGGCGTCGTCGGGCGAGACCTCGGGCTCGGGGTTGGCCAGGGCGAAGACCACGGCGTCCTCGGCCATCGTGGCGATGTCGTCGCCGTTGAGGATGCCGGGGGCCGACACGCCGACGAACACGTCCGCGCCCTTGACCGCGCCGCGCAGGTCGCCGGAGTAGCCCTCGGCGTTGGTGTGCTCGGCGATCCAGCGGAGCGAGTCGTCCAGGTCGTCGCGTCCCAGGTGCACGGCGCCCAGGTAGTCGCAGACGACCACGTCGCGGACTCCGGCCGCGAGCAGCAGGCGGAGCACGGCCGTGCCTGCGGCGCCGGCGCCGGCGAGGGTGACGCGGACCCCGCTCAGCTCCTTGCCGACCACGCGCAGCGCGTTGGTCAGCGCGGCCAGCACGCAGATCGCGGTGCCGTGCTGGTCGTCGTGGAAGACCGGGATGTCCAGCAGGTCGCGCAGCCGCCGCTCCACCTCGAAGCAGCGCGGCGCCGAGATGTCCTCCAGGTTGATGCCGCCGAAGCCGGGGGCGATGGCGCGGACGATCTGGACGATCTCGTCGACGTCCTGGGTGTCCAGGCAGATCGGCCAGGCGTCGATGCCCGCGAACCGCTTGAACAGCGCGGCCTTGCCCTCCATGACGGGGAGCGCGGCGGCCGGGCCGATGTTGCCCAGGCCGAGCACGGCCGAGCCGTCGGTGACCACCGCGACGCTGTTGCGCTTGATGGTCAGGCGGCGGGCGTCCTCGGGGTTGCGGGCGATCGCCATGGAGACCCGGGCGACGCCGGGCGTGTAGGCCATGGAGAGCTCGTCACGGGTGCGCAGCGGCACCTTGGACTGCATCTCGATCTTGCCGCCGAGGTGCATGAGGAAGGTCCGGTCGGAGACCTTGTGCAGGACGACGCCCTCGACGGCGTCGAGCTGGTCCACGATCGCCTGCGCGTGGTCGGTGTCGCGGGCGGCGCAGGTGACGTCGATGCGCAGGGTCTCGTGCCCGGCGGTGGTCACGTCGAGCGCGGTGACCACGCCCCCGGCGGACTCCACGGCGTGGGTGAGCTGGCTGACGGCCTTGCCGCCGGCGGGCACCTCGAGGCGCACGGTGATGGAGTACGACACACTCGGCACGGTGGCCACGGTCAATCCGCTCCTTCGCGACAAGCCCGGTTCGGGATGCCTCCATCGTGCCACCAACGGACGGGTGTCCGTGCCGCGGACCGCCTGCCGGGGTCCGCGGGCACGGTCACGATCGGGTGTACGCGGGCTTCCGGGCGCGGCTCAGAACAGCGCGGAGGCGAGGTTCCTGCGGGCCTTGACGACGGACGGGTCGTCGCCGGGGAGCGTCTCGAACAGGCCGAGCAGGTGCACCCTGGCCTTGTCGCGGTCGTCGCCGGAGGTCCGGCGGACGACCCCGACGAGGCGGTCGAAGGCGGCGTCCACCTCACCGGAGAGCATCTCGAAGTCGGCGGCCAGGAGCTGGGCCGCGACGTCGGCGGGGTCGGCCAGGCGGCGCTCCACGTCGGCCGGGTCGACGCCGGTGGTCCGGCGGATCAGGCCCAGCCCGGCCAGTCCCAGCTTGGCGTCCTCGTTGTTCGGGGAGCGGGCCAGCAGCCGCTCGTAGGCCGCCGTCGCCCCGTCGAGGTCGCCGGCGTCGATGGCCTGCTCCGCCGCGAGGACGTCCGGGTCCACGGGGGGCTCCTGGGAGGCGGGCTCGCCCTCCTGCCCCTCGGCGGGCGGCGGGAGGTACTGCGCGAGGGCCTCCATGAGCTGGGTGAGCCAGTCGCGCAGCTGCGGCTCGGTGGCGATGCCCGGGACGACGGCCACCGGCTGCCCCTGGAAGATGGCGTACAGGGCGGGCACGTTCTGCACCCGGAGCGCCTGCGCGATCTGCCTGCTGACCTCGACGTCCACCCGGGCCAGCACCCACCGGCCGGCGTTCTCCGCGGCCAGCTTCTCCAGCAGGAGGCTGTAGTCCCTGGCCTGCTCGGCCCGGGTGACGGTGAGCTCCAGCAGCACCAGGCTGTTCATGGAGCGTTCGACGACCTCCGTCGCGAAGCTGGCGTCGTCGACATCGATGACCTGCGCCGGGACGCCTCCGGTCTGCTGCGCGGTGGTCTCCCTGCGCGCCTGCGCCTCCAGCGCCTGCTTGCGCGCGCCGAGGTCGACGGCACCGTAGAGCGATCCGGGTCGAGGAGTGAAATCCGCTGGGCTCATACCTCCAATCCTGCCGCATCAGGAGGGCCCGGCCGTACTCCGCGCGGCCGGAGAGCGCCCGGAGTCGGCCGGAGGCGCCGTCAGAAGCGCGCGGGCTCGGTGTAGACCCCCCACACCCCGCGCAGGGCGTCGCAGATCTCACCGAGGGTGGCCTCGGCGCGGACGGCGTCGAGCATGGCCGGGATCATGTTGCCCTCGCCCTCGGCGGCCCGGACCATCGCGGCCAGCGCGGCGTCGGCGGCGCCCTGGTCGCGGGCGGCGCGGCGGGCGGCCAGGACCCGGTTCTGCTCCCGCTCGACCTCGTGGCTGACCCGCAGGATCTCCAGTGGCTCCTCGGCGGAGGCCGTGTGGCAGTTCACCCCGACGATCCGCTTCTCGCCCTTCTCCAGCTTGCGCTGGTAGTCGAAGGCGGCCTCGGCGATCTCCGACATGAACCAGCCGTCCTCGATGCCGCGCAGGATGCCCGAGGTCATCGAGCCGTCGGAGCCCATGTCCCGGATCTTCGCGAAGATCGCCTCGGCCTCGGCCTCGATGCGGTCGGTGAGCGCCTCGACGTACCAGGATCCGCCGAGCGGGTCGGCGACGTTGACGACCTCGGTCTCCTCCATGATCACCTGCTGGGTGCGCAGCGCGATCTCGGCGGCCTTCTGCGTGGGCAGCGCCAGCACCTCGTCCAGCGCGTTGGTGTGCAGCGAGTTGGTGCCGCCGAGCACGGCCGCGAGCGCCTCGACCGCGGTGCGGACCACGTTGTTGTACGGCTGCTGCGCGGTCAGCGAGACCCCTGCCGTCTGGGTGTGGAAGCGCAGCCACTGGGCCTTGTCGGTCCTGGCCCCGTAGACGTCGCGCAGCCAGCGGGCCCAGATCCGCCGGGCGGCCCGGAACTTGGCGATCTCCTCGAAGAAGTCGATGTGCGCGTCGAAGAAGAACGACAGGCCGGGGGCGAAGACGTCGATGTCGAGGCCGCGGGACAGGCCGAGCTCCACGTAGCCGAAGCCGTCGGCCAGCGTGAACGCCAGCTCCTGCGCGGCCGTGGAGCCCGCCTCGCGGATGTGGTAGCCGGAGACGCTGAGCGGCTTGTAGGCCGGGATCTCCGCGGCGCAGAACTCCATCAGGTCGCCGATCAGCCGCAGGTGCGGCTCGGGGGCGAACAGCCACTCCTTCTGCGCGATGTACTCCTTGAAGATGTCGGTCTGCAGCGTGCCGTTGAGCCTGCCGACCGGCACCCCCTGCCGCTCGGCCGCGACGACGTACATGCAGAAGATCGGCACGGCGGGACCGCTGATCGTCATGGAGGTCGTGATGTCGCCCAGCGGGATGCCGTCGAACAGCAGCTCCATGTCCTGGGCGGAGTCGATCGCCACGCCGCAGTGGCCGACCTCGCCGAGCGAGCGCGGGTCGTCGGAGTCGCGGCCCATGAGCGTCGGCATGTCGAAGGCCACGCTCAGCCCGCCGCCGCCGGCCCCCAGGATCATCTTGTAGCGCTCGTTGGTCTGCCTGGCGTTGCCGAATCCGGCGAACTGCCGGATGGTCCACGTCTTGCCGCGGTAGCCGGTGGCGTGCAGCCCCCGGGTGAAGGGGTACTCCCCGGGCCAGCCGATGCGCTCGAAGCGCGGGTCGTCCCCGGGCGGGCCGTAGACCGGCTCCACCTCCATGCCGGAGAGCGTCCGGAACTCCGACTCGCGCCTGGCGGCCCGGTCGAACCGCGCCTGCCAGCGCGCCCTGCCCGCCTCGATCTCCTCGGCGTTCATGCCCCACCTCTTCCGTCCGGCTCGTGGCCCCGGCCCCTCCTCCTGCGGTCCGCGCCCGCCTGTGGGCGGCCGGATCCCGGAAGGGGCCCTACGGAAAATACTAGGACGTCCTAGTATTTGTTCGCCAGGCCGGGAGCGGCACGCCCGGCCTCGCGCCCGACGCCGTGATCGACATCGTGATCGGCGCCGCGCCCGGCGCCCTGATCGGCCGCGAAGTCGCCAGCGGCCACCCTGAGGGTCCTGAGCAGGCCGAACATCTGCTCCAGCTCCGCCTCGCCGTACATCGGCATGGCGAAGTCGGCGCCCATCAGCGCCTCCGTGGCCCGGGCCACGACCTCCCGGCCGTGGTCGGTGATCTCCGCCAGCACCCCGCGGCCGTCCCTGGGGTTGCGCCTGCGCCGGACCAGCCCGGCCCGCTCCAGCCGGTCCACGGTGTTGGTGACGCTCGTCGGGTGCACCATCAGCCGCTCGCCGATCCGCGACAGCGGCAGCGCCCCGGCCCTGCTGAAGGTGAGCAAAACCAGTGCCTCGTACCGGGCAAAGGTCAAGTCATACGGCTTGAGCAGCGTGTCCAGTTGCGACAGCAGGATCTGGTGCGCTCTCATGATCGAGGTAACCGCGGCCATCGCCGACGACGGCCCGAAGCGGGTGCGCCATGTCTCCGCGGCACGCTCGATGGGGTCGAACGGCAGGTTCAGCTGGTCGGTAGCCACGCAGGCTACGGTAGCGCGGCCTCGTCCCGGTTCGCCCATATACGTAGAGTGATCAGATTGGCGGCTTGGCCAAGAACCCGGACGTGAAACGTCACACTCAGTTATGGTTCCCACATCGAATGGTGAGGCCGCAGCCAAGTGGCGACGGGGACTCAAGTCCGGCCCGCGGGGGAAGCGGGCGGGACCGGACGCCGAGGGGACCGGCTCCGCACATTCACCGCACGGGGGGTGCTTGATGGACGACGATTCGAAGGCGTTCGCACGCCATGCCGGCTGCGGCCCGGACTCCGGTCCGGGCTCCGGCGCGGTGGACGCGGCGGTGGATGCGGCGCGGGCCCGGCCCGCGCCCTCCCGTGCGTGAGCACAGGGGCGTTTCACGCGAGGAACTCCAGCAGAGCGCGTTGGTGGCGGTCGCCGTCCTGCTCGTGCTCGGCGTGGTCGCGGCGTGGAGCGTCCTCATTCCCGGTGTCAGCGCCTGGGAGAACATCATCGTCGCGCTCATCGGCTCCCTGCGGATCACCGGACCGGTCGCCGCCGCGTTCGCCGCCTGGGTGGCGGTGCGCAGGCGGCGCGCGACCGGCGGCAGGGCTCTGACGACGTGGCAGGCGGTGCGCGCCCCGCTGGCGATCCTGGTGGTCGTCGTGGGCTCCTACACCGCCACGGTGCTGGTCCTGGCGGTCAAGACCATGCTCAGCGAGCAGGCGGGGCGGCTGCTGCCCAGCGGCCTGATCATGGGCGTGTCGGGGCTCGCCCTGTACGTCACCATCGGCTGGGTGACCGGGTGGCTGCTGCCCTGGACGATCACCCCGGCGCTCGCCGGCCTCGGCTGCTACGCCCTGTTCAGCTGGCTGGCCGACGGCTCGACCTGGGCCGACCGGCTCGCCCCCGCCACGCGGGAGCCGTACGACCTCTTCCAGGGGCTGAGCGCGGCGGCCTTCACCGACCAGACCCTCTGGCTGCTGGGCGTCAGCGCCGCGCTCCTGCTGGGCTGGGCCGCCATCGTGACCCGCCAGGCGCTCGTGCTGGCCGCCGCGCTGCTCGCGGTGCTGGCCGCCGGCACCGGCGTCGCCCGCCTGCTCTCCGAACCGAAGCCGATCGCCATCCAGCGGGTGGTCTACAGCTGCCAGGAATGGCCGATCATGGTCTGCGTGCATCCGGGGATGCGCGCCGGGCTGGACGAGCTGGGCTCGGCGTTCGTCAAGATCGCCTCCCGGCTGGCGGGGACGCCGGGCGAGTTCTCCCGGGTCGAGCAGCGCCCGCGGCGCGACGACGCCGTCCTGCCACCGGGCGTGGTCCCCGTCCACGTCGACGACCTGTCGGCCGGGTTCGCCGACCGGGCGGCCGACGAGTTCGTGGAGGGCCTCGCCGAAGAGTGCGAGGGCACGGTGGCGGACGGATACCGCGACATCGTGACGGCCTGGCTGCGCGGCGAACCGCTGCCCGGCGGCCCGCTGCCCGAGCACCAGTACGCCGCCGCCTGGTTCTCCGGCCTGACCGAGGCCCAGCGGCGCGGCTGGCTGCGGCTCTACTACTCCGACTTCACCGGCTGCCGCCTGCAGAGCACCCACTTCGGCGCCCAGGCGGCCCAGAGCGAGCAGACCCGCCGATCGCAGCAGGAGGCGCCGGAGCCCCGGGAGACCGGGAACCGCCAGACCTCCGGCGCGCGGCGGACCGGTGAGCCGAAGGGGCACGGCGGGTCCAGGCGGGAGCGGGCCGGGGAGGAGACCGCAGGCCTCGGGGGGACGGGCCTCGCGGAGGGGACGCCCCGCGCAGGCCAGCTCTACCAGGCGCCCGAGGACGTGCTGTTCGCCCGCCCGGCCGTCTCACCCGCCCCCGAGGAGCCCGCCCCGCCGCACGGACGGCGCGGCCCGGACGGCCCCGCCCCCGGAGACCGCTCCCTCCCCCGCCACGGGGGCCCCGGGGACGGGGAGCCGCGCGGCCGCGGGGACGGCGGGCCCAGGGACCACCACGGCGGCAGATCCCGCCGACCCGCGGGCGGCGGGACCGGGGACCGCCACGGCGGTGAGCCTCGCCCGCGGGCGGACGCCTCCCCGCTCGGGAGCGTCCACGACGCGCTCCGGTGGCGCCTGCGGGACGCGGCCTCCGGGCGCCTGCCGCGGCGGTGACGGGATCCGCGTAGGGTCCAGGTGAGAAAGCGGCCCCCGAGGGAAGGACACGGGCTGTGAACGCTCCCCCGGAAGCACCCCCCGAGGTCGCCCCCCCGGCCCCGCGCCGGCGCCGCTGGCGCTTCCTGGCCGGGTTCCTCGTCGCCGTGGTCCTCCTGGCCGTGGGGGCCAGGGTCGCCTGGTCGTGGCTGGACCCCTTCGGCGAGACCACGGTCGACCGCAGCCAGCCCGCCCTGCTGCAGTCCATCCACGACCTCAGCCGGTTCGAGGCGGCCACCGGCAACTTCCAGGTCATCGTGGACCTGGAGAAGGACGCCGACTTCCTGCCGGACGCCATCAAGGGCACCCGGACCCTCTTCGTCGGCGCGGGCGGCGTCGACGCCTACGTCGACTTCGGCGGCCTGGCCAAGGACGCGCTCACCGTCTCCCCCGACCGCACCGAGGTCACCGTACGGCTGCCGCGCTCCCAGCTGGAGAAGCCCAACCTCGACAACCGGCGCTCCTACGTCTACGACCAGCAGCGCGGCCTGTTCGACCGGGTCGGGGAGTTCCTGTCCTCCTCCCCGGCCGACCAGCAGGAGCTCTACGTGCTGGCCGAGAAGAAGATCGCCGAGGCGGCCCTCGCCAGCGACCTGCGCAACCGCGCCGACCAGAACACCAGGGCGATGCTGCAGGGCATGCTGAACGGCCTCGGCTTCACGAAGGTCACGGTGAAGTTCTCCGACGAGCCCTGATCCACCGCCGCCCCCGGGGGCGGCGGAGCCCCGCCGGCGGTCCGCCGGCGGGGCCCGTCAGCCGAGTGAGGCGAGCAGTTCGTCCGCCGCCGTGTAGGGGTCGAGCTCGGCGTCCAGGACGCGCGCGGCGAGCGCGTCCAGGCGCCGGTCCCCGTGCAGGTGGGCGAAGCGCGAGCGGAGTGCGGCCAGGGCGACCGCCTCGATCTCGTCCCGCGCCCTGGCCCGGCGGCGGCGCTCCAGCTCCCCCGACTCCTCCAGGTGCGCCAGGTGGGCGTCCAGCGCGCCGGCCACGTCCTCGCCGCCCTCGCCGCGGTAGGCCACCGTCGGCACGATCGGCGGCCGCCAGGACCGCTCGACCAGGGCGAGCATGTTGCGCAGCTCGCGGACCGTCGCCTGGGCGCCGTCGCGGTCGGCCTTGTTGACCACGAACACGTCCGCGATCTCCAGGATGCCCGCCTTGGCGGCCTGGACTCCGTCGCCCATGCCCGGGGCGAGCAGCACGATGGTGCTGTCGGCCAGGGAGGCGATGTCCACCTCGGCCTGGCCGACCCCGACCGTCTCGACGAGGATGACCTCGCACCCGGCGGCCTCCAGCACGCGCAGCGCCTGCGGCGCGGCCCAGGACAGGCCGCCCAGGTGGCCGCGGCTGGCCATGGAGCGGATGAACACGCCGGAGTCGGTGGCGTGGTCCTGCATCCGCACCCGGTCGCCCAGCAGCGCCCCGCCGGTGAACGGCGAGGACGGGTCGACCGCCAGCACGCCGACCTTCCGGCCGCGCTCGCGGAACGTCCGGACCAGCATCGCGGTGGAGGTGGACTTGCCCACGCCGGGCGAGCCCGTGAGCCCGATGATCCGGGCCCGCTCCGGCCGGGCGGCGCAGAGCCGCACGAGCTCGGCGGAGATCTCCCGCAGCAGCGGCGAGCCGTTCTCCACCAGGGTGATCAGCCGGGCCACCGCCCGGGGCCGCCCCTGGCGGACGCCCTCGACCAGGACGTCCAGATCCATGCCGCCTCCGTCCCGCCGATCGTGGTGCCCTGACGCCGCCGGAGCGGCCGCCCGGTCGCGGTGCCCTGACGCCGGCGCGGCCGGGGCGGCCGCCCGGTCTCCCATCCCGGCCCTCAGGCCGAGGGGACGCGGATGATCAGGGCGTCGCCCTGGCCGCCGCCGCCGCACAGGCCCGCCGCGCCGAGCCCGCCGCCCCGGCGCCGGAGCTCGTGGGCCAGAGCCAGGACGATGCGGGCACCGGAGGCCCCGATCGGGTGGCCGAGGGCGATGCCGCCGCCGTTGACGTTGACCTTGTCGAGGGGGACGCCGAGCTCCTTGGCGGACTGCAGGACGACCTGGGCGAAGGCCTCGTTGATCTCCAGCAGGTCGAGGTCGTCCACCGAGAGCCCCTGCTTGCCGAGGGCGTGCTTGATCGCGTTGGCCGGCTGCGACTGCAGCGAGTTGTCCGGTCCGGCCACGTTGCCGTGGGCGCCGATCTCGGCCAGCCACGGCAGGCCCAGCTCCTCGGCCCTGGCCTTCGACATCACCACCACGGCGCAGGCGCCGTCGGAGATCTGCGAGGCGGAGCCCGCGGTGATCGTGCCGTCCTTGCTGAAGGCGGGGCGCAGCCGGCTCAGGGTCTCGGCGGTGGTGTCACCGCGCACGCCCTCGTCGGCGGAGAAGACCACCGGGTCGCCCTTGCGCTGCGGGATCGCGACCGGGACGATCTCGTCGTCGAACACGCCGTTCTTGATCGCGGCGGCGGCGAGCTGGTGGGAGCGGGCGGAGAACGCGTCCTGCTCCTCGCGGGTCAGGCCCAGGCGGGCGTTGTGCCGCTCGGTGGACTCGCCCATGGACACCTGGTCGTAGGCGTCGGTCAGGCCGTCGTGCGCCATCGAGTCCACGATGCCGGCGTCGCCGTACTTGACCCCCCGGCGCAGGCCGGGCAGCAGGTGCGGGGCGTTCGACATGGACTCCATGCCGCCGGCGACCACGACGTCGAACTCGCCGGCCCGGATGAGCTGGTCGGCCAGGGCGATGGCGTCCATCCCGGACAGGCAGACCTTGTTGATCGTCAGCGACGGCACGGACATCGGGATCCCGGCCTTCACGGCCGCCTGCCGGGAGGGGATCTGCCCCGCCCCGGCCTGGAGCACCTGGCCCATGATCACGTACTGCACGGCCTCGGGGGCGACTCCGGAGCGCTCCAGCGCGGCCTTGATCGCGATCCCTCCGAGCTCCGCGGCCGACAGGCCGGACAGTGAGCCGAGAAGGCGGCCGATGGGGGTACGAGCTCCGGCGACGATGACGGAACCAGGCATAGGAGGGGCCTTCCTGTGTCGATGGCGACGCTGCGCGTCACGGCCCGGACGGAGAAGCGGCCGGATCCCCGCGCTCGGCCCCTCGGAGATCTCGGCTCCTCGGTCCCGTTCACCGGCGCGCCCTCGCGGAGGACGTGACGCGTTTGCCACGATACCCATGAGTACCCGGACACCCGCCATGGAGGATGGTCCTATGTTCATGCGCATCGATCATGTGGGAATCGCCTGCCACGACCTGGAGGAGAAGATCGCTTTCTTCGAGCGGACCTTCGAGCTCACGGTGGTGGCCAGGGAGGTCAACGAGGAGCAGGGGGTCAAGGAGGCGATGCTGCACATCGCCGACGGCGAGGGCGGCGGCTCCTACATCCAGCTCCTCGAACCGCTCGGCCCCGACACCCCCGTGGGCAGGTTCCTGGCCAAGCGCGGGGAGGGGGTGCACCACGTCGCGTTCGGCGTGCCGGACGTCGAGGCGGCCCTGGGTGAGATCGGCGGCCGGGGGGTCCGGCTGCTGGACGAGAAGCCGCGCCACGGTTCCATGGGCTCCTCCATCGCCTTCCTCCACCCCAAGGACGTGGGCGGGATGCTCACCGAGCTCGTCCAGGCCCCGCCGCGGCGGCCCTGACCCCGCCCGGGCGGCTCCGCCCTCAGCGGCCCTGACCGCACCCCGGCGGCTCCGCCCGCGGCGACCTTGACCACGCGGAACACAAGAAAGGCTCATACGTAACAAGTCACGCAGATAGTCGGAGGAGGAGGCCAACGCGGCAGCGGCGGAGTACGCTGGCGTACCACCGGACGTGGATCCCGCCCCGGCTCCCGCCTCGGATGTCCGAAACCCCCCGTCCGGCCCGTGTAGCCGTCTCGACAACCCAGGATCGAGCCTCCATGCAGTCCGACATCGACGCCCAGCTCAACAACTTCTTTGAAGACGCCCCCGCTCGGGAATTCGACGTGGTGCTCCGTGGCTATGACCGGCACCAGGTCCACGACCACCTGAAGCAGATCGACGGGGAGTTGCGCCAGGCCCGGGAGCAGGTCCAGGGCCTGCAGCGGGATCTGGCCGACTCCCAGCGCCAGCTCCAGGAGCAGGAGCGCCCGACCTACTCCGGGCTCGGCGCCCGGATCGAGCAGCTGCTCCGCCTCGCCGAGGAGCAGGCCACGGAGCTCGTCCAGGCCGCCCGCGCCGAGGCCAACGAGATCAAGGCCGCGGCCAAGGTGGACGCCGCCGACATGCGCGCCGCCGCCGAGAACGAGGCGGCCGAGAAGCGCGCCCTGGCCACCCGCGAGGCCGACGACATGCGCGGCACCGCGGAGCGCGAGGCCGAGGAGATCCGCTCGACCGCCCGCCGCGAGGCCGACGAGCTGACCTCCACCACCGAGCGCGAGGTCGCCAAGCTCCGCGCCACCGCCGACCACGAGGTCGCCGAGAAGCGCGCCGACGCCGAGCGCGAGATCGCCAAGCTGCGCACCACCACCGAGCGCGAGGTCGCCCAGCTGCGCGCCTCGACCAAGCGCGAGCGCGACGAGATCCTCACCACCGCCAAGCGCCAGGCCGACGAGATGCGGGCCCAGGCCCAGCGGGTCCTGGAGGAGTCCGAGGCCAAGCGGGCCCAGGACGAGGCCGAGTTCGAGATCCAGCTCGCCGCCCGCCGAGAGGAGGCCGAGCGCCAGGAGGCCGAGCGCCACGCCACCGCGCAGGCCGCCACCCAGAAGCTGGTCGCCGAGGCCGAGCAGCGGGCGGCCACCGCCGAGCAGCGCGCCACCAAGGCCACCCAGCAGGCCGAGCAGACCCGCCGCGAGGCCGACACGCACGCCAAGCAGCTGCTGGCCAACGCCCGCAAGAACGCCGACCAGGTCGTCTCCGAGGCCAAGGCCAGCGCCGAGTCGATCGTCTCCGAGGCCAAGGCCGAGGCGGAGCGGAGCCGCTCGGTCGCCCAGCGCCAGGTCGACGAGCTGACCCGTCAGCGCGACAGCATCACCAGCCACCTGGCGCAGCTCCGCCAGCTGCTCGGCGGCGCGCCGCTCCCGGCCGTGGAGCCGGAGCCCGCGGTCACCGCGGCCCCCGTCAAGCCGGCCATCGCCGCCTCCTCCAACGGCAGCGCCGACAAGCCGGTCCCCGCTCCCCCCGCCAAGGCCGAGAAGGCCGAGGACGACGCGGAGTGGTGGCAGGAGTAGCACCACCCCCGGCTACGGGGCATCGACGACGGCTACGGGAGAGCCTGGCGACCTTCGCGGTCGCCAGGCTCTCCTGCTGTCCTCCGCCTCCCGTACGGCTCCCGCGGGACCGGGCCGCTCAGCGGATCCGGTCCTCCAGGAAGGCCGCCACCGCGCGGTTGAAGGCCTCGGGCTGCTCGATCGCACTGAGGTGGCCGGCCTTCTCGATCACCGCCAGGCGGCCGTCCGGCACCGCCTCCGCCATCGCCTCGGCGTCGGACCGCGGGGAGAGCCCGTCCTCCTCCCCGACGATCACCAGCACCGGCACCTTGAGCCCGCGCAGGGTGCCGAAGGAGTCGGGGCGGGCGGCCATGGCCCGCTGGGCCCAGGCCACCGCGGCGGGCGGGGCCGACTGGACCAGGCCGCGGACCCGGCCGAAGACCATCGCCCGGCGCTGCCGGGTGGTCGATCCGACCAGTCCCGGAAGCACCTCGTCCACCAGGACCGAGGTGCCCCGCTCCAGGACGGCGGCGGCGATGCGCTCCCGGCCCGCCCTGGCCGCCTCGGAATCGGCCGTCGCCTTGGTGTCGGCGAGGACCGCCCCCAGGACCCGGTCCGGATGCCGTCGGCACAGGGCCATGGTGACGTAGCCGCCCATGGACTGGCCGCCGACGACGGCGCGGTCGATCCCCTCCTCGTCGAGGAGGCGCACGACGTCGTCGGCCATCACGTCGACCGAGGGCTCGTCGTCTCCGAGCGGCGAGCCGCCGAAGCCGCGCAGGTCCGGAGTGATCACCTTGCAGGTGGCGGCGAGGCCCTCGCGCTGGGCCAGCCACATCGTCGATGACATCGGGAACGCGTGGAGAAGGACGACCGGGAGTCCCTCGCCCGCCGACCGGGTGTACAGGCGCACGCCGTCCACCGTAATCCGGGACCGCCGCTCTGGCACCCCCTGACGCTTGACGGGTCGCACGGGCGGCCGTCGGCGGCCACCCGCCCGGGGCCACCGCGGCACCTCCCCGGACGGGAGGACGGACGGGCCCCGCGGCACGCCCCCGGACGGGAGGGCGGGCGGGCCCCGCGCCCCGGCGGCCTCGGCAGGCGGGGGGTCGGCGGGGGCCTACGCCCCGGCGACCTCGGTGGGCAGGGGGTGGGCGGCGGGGTTCACCCGGCGGACGATCTCGTCGAACACGATCCGCACGTACGGCTCGCCGACCCACAGGTGCTTGGCGCCGTCCACGCCGACGACCTCGGCCTGCGGGACCCGGGCGAAGCGCCGACGCGCCTCCTCCGGCCGGAGGTAGTCGTCGAGCTCCGGGACCAGGGCGGTGAGCGGGCGGCCGAACGCCGCCCACGCGTCGAGGTCGGCGTCGGTGGCCCGGTGCAGCGGCGGCGAGAGCAGGATCGCCCCCTGCACCGCCGGGTCGTGCCCCCACTTGAGCGTCAGCTCGGTGCCGAAGGACCAGCCGACCAGCCACGGCCGGGGCAGGTCGTGGAACTCGGCGTACTCCAGCGCGGCCGCGACGTCGAACCGCTCGCCCTCCCCGTCGGCGAAGGCCCCCTCGGAGGTGCCCCGCTCGGAGGCCGTACCGCGGGTGTTGAAACGCAGCACCGCCAGGTCCGCCAGGGCGGGCAGCCGGTTGGCGGCCTTCTTGTACAGGTGGCTGTCCATCATGCCGCCGTGCGTGGGCAGCGGGTGCAGGCAGACGAGCGTGGCCACCGGAGGGCGCTCCGGCGGGAGGGCCAGCTCGCCGACGAGGGTCAGCCCGTCACCGGTGTGCAGCTCGATCGGCTCGCGCCGCGCGGGCAGGACCGTAGAGGCCCGGATCTCCATCGTTCTCCTTCTTCACCGCCGGTGGGCGCAGGACTCCGCGACCGGTGGACCCGGGACGCGTCCGGCGCCCGCCGGCCCTCAGTATCGGCTCCGGCCGGGGCCGCGCCTGGTCCGGTTGCGCCAGCAGGCGGTGTGCCAGTGCCTGCGCTCGTCCTCTCCGCCCGCCCAGGCGGGCCAGCTCACCAGGTGCGGAAGCCCCGCCCGGATCTCCTGGTCGCACCCGGGGCACCGGTAGACCTTGCCGGCCGCCGCGCCGGTGACCCGGCGCACGTGCCAGTCGCCGTCCGGCCACTCCTCCACCTGGTCGACTCCGGGCACGAAGCCTCCGACGGGACGGGCTCCGCCCCGGTTTCCGCCGCGGTCGAAGGGGTCCATCCGCCGTGCCTTGCGCGGGCTCACGACGACAGGTCGCGGATGCTCCGCACACCGGCCGTGACGAGCTGGTCGAGGAGCGGCGCGGGGGCGAAGGAGGGGTCGCGGTACTCGGCGTAGAGGGCGCGCAGGCCGTCGCGGACGGTCTCCGGGCCCAGCCGGTCGAGCATCTCGAAGGGGCCGGCCGGATAGCCGCAGCCCAGCCGCATCGCCGTGTCGATGTCCTCCATCGAGGCGTAGCCCGATTCGTACATCCGCACGGCGTCGTTCAGGTGGGGATGGAGCAGCGCCCCGACCACGAACCCGGCCCGGTCCCGGCAGGACACGGGCGTCCGGCCCAGGATGCGCAGCAGCCCCCGGGCCACCTGGGCGGCGCCGGGCGAGGTGAGCACGGTGGAGGCGACCTCCGCGACCTGGTCGCCGACCAGGTTGAGGCCGACCAGGCGGGCCGGGTGCGGGAGCCGTACGGCCTGCTCGATCACGGGGGTGCGGGAGACGGCGACGACCAGGTCGGCCTCCTCGACGGGGGTGGTCTTGAAGCCCGCCTCGGAGAGCCGCTCGGCGAACGCCTCCGCGGCTCCGTCCGCCGCGCCCGTCCCGTTCGGGGCCGTCGCGCCGACGACCGCGACGGTGCTCGCCGACGGTTTCTCCTCGGCGGAGGGGTTCGCGGGCGGTTCCTCACCGTGGAAACCGCGCCCGGACTTGCGGCCGAGCAGCCCGGCGGTGACGAGCTCGCGCAGGACCGGGGCCGGGGCGTGGCGGCGCTCGCGGCTCTCCCGGAACAGCGCCTCGCAGATCTCGTACGAGGTGTCCAGCCCGATCAGGTCGAGCAGGGCGAAGGGGCCCATCGGGAAACCCGCCCCGAGCCGCATCGCGGTGTCGATGTCGTCGCGGGTGGACAGGCCGTGCTCCAGCAGCGCGGCCGCGTGGTTGAGGTAGGGCAGCAGGAGCCGGTTCACCACGAATCCGGCGCGGTCCGCGACGGTCACCGGCGTCTTGCCGAGGCGGTGCGCGAGCCCGGCCACCTCCTCGGCCAGCCCGTCCTCGGTGCTCACGGTGCGGACCACCTCGACCAGCCGCATGACCGGCGCCGGGTTGAAGAAGTGCATGCCGACCACCCGGCCGGGCCGGGTGGTGGTGGCCGCGATCGCGGTGACGGAGAGCGAGGAGGTGTTGGTGGCGAGCACCGCGGACGGCTTGCAGACCCGGTCGAGGTCGGTGAACAGGGCCCGCTTGAAGTCCATGACCTCGGGGATCGCCTCGACGACCAGGTCGCAGTCCGACAGGTCCTCCAGGGAGGTGGTGAAGGCCACCCGGCCGAGGATCTCCGCCCGCTCGGCCTCGGTCAGCCTGCCGCGTTCCAGCGCCCTGCCCGTGGAGCCCTCCAGGTGGCCCCGGCCGCGCTCCAGCGCCCCGGGGTCGGTCTCCACGCCGACGACCGCGATCCCGGCGCGGGCGAACACCTCGGCGATCCCCGCCCCCATCGTGCCGAGGCCGACCACGCCGACCGTCTCAAAGGTGTTCGCCATCCCTCTCCCCATCACGCCCGCGGACCGCTCACCGGCGGGGCTCGGTCGCCCCGTGCCCTCCAGTCTCCCAGAGAGGTGCGACCCGACCCAAAACCCGGGTACGGGCGCCCGCCTTCCGGTACCGGGACGGCTGGTGGAAGGATCCCCTCATGATCGAGATTGACGACCTGCACAAACGCTACGGGGACAAGACGGCGCTGGCGGGCGTGTCCTTCTCCGTGAAACCGGGTGAGATGTTCGGTTTCGTGGGCGCCAACGGCGCGGGCAAGACCACCACGATGCGCATCCTCATGGGCGTGCTGTCCGCCGACTCCGGCCAGGTGCGGTGGAACGGCGGGCCGCTGGCCTTCGCCGACCGGCGCAGGTTCGGCTACATGCCGGAGGAGCGCGGGCTGTACCAGAAGATGAAGGTCGCCGAGCAGGTCGAGTACTTCGGCCGCCTCAACGGCCTGGCCCCGGCCGCGGCCCGGAAGGCGACCGCGGACCTGCTCGAACGGCTCTCGCTCACCGAGCGGGCCGGCGACGAGGTGGGCGCGCTCTCCCTGGGCAACCAGCAGCGCGTCCAGCTCGCCGTCGCGCTGGTGCACGAGCCCGAGGCGCTGGTCCTGGACGAGCCCTTCTCCGGTCTCGACCCCATCGCCGTCGACGCGCTCGCCGAGGTGCTCGTCGAGCGGCGCCGCGCCGGCGCGCCGGTGCTGTTCTCCAGCCACCAGCTGGACCTGGTCGAGCGGCTGTGCGACGCGGTCGGCATCATCTCCGCCGGGCGCATGGTGGCCAGCGGCACGGTCGGGGAGCTGCGGGCCGGGGAGGGACGCGGCGTGCTGAAGGTGGTCGTCCGGGAGGCCGCCCCCGGCTGGACGGCCGGCCTGCCCGGCGACCTCACCGCGAACGGCGACGAGGTGCTCTTCACCGGCGTGGAAGACGACGGCCAGGAGATCCTGCGGGCCGCCGCGGCGGCGGGCAGGGTCGAGCACTTCGGCTGGGAGCGGCCCTCGCTCACCGAGATCTTCCGCGAGGCCGTCGCATGAGCCTCCCCCACGACGACTTGAGGACGGTGCACTGATGAGCGGACTGTGGCTGGTCGCGTGGCGGGAGATCGTCACGCGCGGCCGTACGAAGGGGTTCATCGCCGGGCTGGTGGTGAGCGCGGTGCTGGTCGGCGCGTTCGCCTTCCTGCCCAAGGTCTTCGACGGGCCCGACTCCTACACGGTGGGCGTCGTCGGCTCCTCCGCCCTGCAGCCCGCGCTCACCGGAGCGGCCGGGGAGACGGAGGTCACCACCAGGCCGTTCGCCGACGAGGCGGCCGCGCGCCAGGCGGTCCTCGACGGCGACGTGGACGCGGCCGTGGTGGACGACCGCCGGGTGCTCGCCGACGGCGAGGTCGACCGGGAGCTCGGCGCGCTGCTGGAGAGCGCGCACCGGACCGTGCAGACCCAGAAGCAGCTCACCGACGCGGGCCTCGACCCGGCCAAGGTCGGCCAGGCGATGCAGGTCGCCCCCCTGGAGCAGGTCTCCGTCGGCGCCGACACCCGCTATGCGGCCGCGCGCACGGGCATCGCGACCATCGTGGTCTTCGTGCTGTTCTTCCTGATCTTCCAGTCGGCCATGTTCGTCGCCATGGGCGTGGTCGAGGAGAAGGGCAGCCGCATCGTGGAGATCCTGCTGACCTCCATCCGCCCCTGGCAGCTGCTCGGCGGCAAGGTCCTGGGCCTGGGCGTGCTCGCGCTGGCCAACCTTGTCGTGATCATGGTGGTCGGCCTCGGCGCCGCCGCCGCGACCGGCTTCGCCGTCGACCTGCCCCCGGGGATGGCCGGCATCGTACTGGGCACCCTGTTCTGGTTCCTGCTCGGCTACGCCTTCTTCTCGGTGATGGCGGCGGCGCTGAGCTCCCTGGTCTCCCGGCAGGAGGAGGTGAGCAGCGTCCTGACCCCGCTGCAGATGCTGATCATGGTCTCCTACTTCGCGGCCTTCTTCGCCACCATGGATCCCGGCACCACGCTGGCCCGGGTCATGTCGCTCGTCCCGCCGTTCTCCTCCATGGTCATGCCGGTCCGCATGGCGGGCGGCGAGGTGCCGCTCTGGGAGATCGGCCTGGCGGCGGCGCTGATGCTCGTCGCGACGGCGGGCATGCTCGCCGTCGGCGCCCGCATCTACGAGCGCGCGGTCCTGCGCACGGGCGCGCGGGTCAAGCTCGCGGAGGTGGTGCGCCGACCGGCTTCGGTGCGCTGACCGGCTTCCCCTGAGGACGTGCGCGGTACGGCCCGCCGGGACTCCCGGCGGGCCGTACCTCGCCTCCGACCGGCCGGAGCCTCCTGCGGGCCGTACGGCGGCGCTCCGGGTGGCCGGGTCTCCCGGTGGAGCGCCGGTCCGCCGGGGTTCCCTGCGGCCGTCCGCTTCGCCGGGCGGCCGCCCCCGCCCGGCCGGTAGGGTTGGGGCCCATGCGGCTGGTCATCGCGCGTTGCAGCGTGGATTACGTAGGGAAGCTGACGGCCCATCTCCCGATGGCGCCCCGTTTGATCCTCATAAAGGCGGACAGCAGCGTGTCGATCCACGCCGACGACCGCGCCTTCAAGCCGCTCAACTGGATGAACCCGCCGTGCAAGCTCCGCGAGGAGGACGGCACCTGGACGGTCACCCACGGCAAGACCGGCGAGAAGCTGGTGCTGACGATGGAGGAGATCCTCCACGACTCCAGCCACGAGCTGGGCGTGGACCCCGGCCTGATCAAGGACGGCGTCGAGGCGCACCTGCAGGAGTTGCTGGCCGAGCACATCACCACGCTGGGCGCGGGCTACACGCTGATCCGCCGGGAGTACATGACGGCGATCGGCCCGGTGGACATCCTCTGCCGTGACGCGAGCGGCGCCACCGTGGCCGTGGAGATCAAGCGGCGCGGCGAGATCGACGGCGTCGAGCAGCTCACCAGATACCTGGAACTGCTCAACCGCGACCCGCTGCTGGCGCCGGTGCGGGGCGTCTTCGCCGCCCAGGAGATCAAGCCGCAGGCCCGCGTGCTGGCCGCCGACCGCGGCATCGACTGCGTCACCCTCGACTACGCCGCGCTGCGCGGCATCGAGCCGGAGAACCCGACGCTGTTCTAGCCGGTACGGCCCGGCCGGTCCCCCGGTTCCTCCGTACGGCGTGCTCCCCGTCCGCGGCCTGCCCGGCTCTGGGAACCGTACGGCGTTCCGGGCGGGCGGCCGTGTCCACCGAACGGAGGACACGACGTTCCACCGGCCGTCGGTACCGCCGGACCCCTGCCCCGGCGAGGCTTGGGGCATGACGACGACAGCGGTGCGAGTGCGCGGCCTGGCCAAGCGGTACGGCGACGTGCAGGCGGTCGGGGGCGTCGACCTCGACATCCACGCGGGTGAGGTGTTCGCGATCCTCGGTCCCAACGGGGCCGGGAAGTCCACCACGGTGGAGATCCTGGAGGGCCACCGGCGGCGGGACGCCGGCGAGGTCAGCGTCCTGGGGACGGACCCGGGCCGGCCGACCCGCGAGTGGCGCTCCCGGGTCGGGATCGTGCTGCAGACGGCGAACGACATGACCGAGGCCACGGTGCGGGAGACCGTCCGGCACTTCGCCGGCTACTACCCGGACCCCGAGGACCCGGACGAGGTGATCGAGCAGGTCGGCCTGACGGACAAGGCCGGCAGGCGGGTCCGCGAGCTCTCCGGCGGCCAGCGCCGCCGGGTGGACGTGGCGCTCGGCGTGATCGGCCGTCCGGAACTGCTCTTCCTGGACGAGCCGACCACCGGCTTCGACCCCGAGGCGCGGCGGCGGTTCTGGGACCTGATCCGGGGCCTGGCCCACCGGGGCACCACGATCGTGCTGACCACCCACTACCTGGACGAGGCCGAGGCGCTCGCCGACCGGGTGGCGGTGATCGCGGGGGGCCGGATCGTGGCCGAGGGCGAGCCCGCGACCCTGGGCGGCCGGGCCACCGCCAAGGCCACGGTCCGCTGGGCGGGCGGGTCGCTGGAGACCGACACCCCCACCCGGGCCGTACGGGAGCTGAGCGAGCGGTTCGACGGCGAGGTCCCGGAGCTGACCGTGACCCGGCCGTCCCTGGAGGACGTCTACCTCAGCCTCATCGGAGGCTGACCTCCGGCTCCTCCCCGGACGGGCGCCCCGCTCCCCGGACGAGCGCCCCGCAGACTCCCCCGCCGGACGAGCACCCCGCAGACTCCCCCGCCGGACGCATCCGGCGACCCCCGTACGCAGACGATGGAGAACCGATTCCCATGAGCGAGACCGTCGCCCCCTCCTCCGCCGCACCCGCACCCGCACCCGCACCCGCACCAGTGCCCGCATCCGCCGGGCCGCCCTCCGTGATCAGGGTGGGGCTGTCCCGGGCGGCCTTCGAGACCCGGATGTTCTTCCGAGAGAAGGACGCGGTGATCTTCACCTTCTCCTTCCCGATCGTGCTGCTGGTGATCTTCGGATCGATCTTCAAGGCCGAGCTGGAGGGCACCGGCCTGAACGTCTCCCAGCTGTACGTGGCCGGCCTGATCGGCTCGGCGGCCATGACCGGCTTCCAGAACCTCGGCATCGGCATCGCGGGGGACCGCGACGACGGCACGCTGAAGCGGCTGGCCGGGACGCCGATGCCGCCCGCCGCCTACTTCGTCGGCAAGGCGCTGAACACGCTGCTCGTCTCCGCCGTCCAGGTGGCGATCCTGCTGGCCATCGGGGTGGCGATGTTCGAGCTGGAGCTGCCCTCGGCGCTCTCCGACTGGCTGACCTTCGCCTGGGTGTTCGTGCTCGGCGTGCTCGGGTCGTCCCTGCTCGGCATCGCGGTCAGCAGCCTGCCCCGGTCGGCCAAGAGCGCGAGCGCCGTGATCGCGATGCCGTTCGTGGTCCTGCAGTTCATCTCCGGCGTGTTCATCCCGATCAGCCAGCTCCCCGAGTGGGTGACCCGGGTCGCCTCGCTCTTCCCGCTCAAGTGGATGTGCCAGGGCTTCCGGTCGGTGTTCCTGGGCGACGGAGGTGCCACACTCGAACTGGCGAAATCATACGAACTCGACCGGGTCGCCCTGATCCTGGGCGCCTGGGTCGTCGGAGGGCTGGTGCTGTGCCTGACGACCTTCCGCTGGAAGGGCCGCCGCGACGGATGAGCGACGACCCGGACGGGGCTTCCGCCCGGCGCGGACCGGCCGCGCGGCCCGCGTTCCCGCTGCTGCGCCGGGGCCGGCGGCCCGCCGGCCCCGACGGGCCGAACGCCTGGGAGTCGCTGCGCGGCTGGGAGCTGCTGCTCGCCGCCACGACGCTCCTGCCCGCCGCGTTCATCGTGCTGGAGGGCCCCCGCACCCCGGAGCACCTGCTCGCCGCGGGCCTGCTGGCCGCGGTCCCGGCGGTCTACCTCCTGCTCGGCCGGCCCGCGATCGTGCGGGAGGACCGGCCCCGCGGGCTCGTCTACATCGTCCTGCTCGCCGCGCTGTTCACCCCGGCCGCGCTCATCGCCCCCACGGCCACGTTCGCGCTCTTCGGCCTGTGCCCGCAGTGCTTCATGGTGCTGCGGGCCAGGCCCGCGGTGGCGGGGGTCGTCGTGTTCAACCTCGGGCCCGCGCTCCGTTTCGCCCTGTCCGACGACGGCTGGGCCGGGACGTTCAACTTCCTGACCGTCACCACGATCGTGGTCTTCTTCTCCGCCGTCTTCGGGGTCTGGCTGGAGCGGATCATGGAGCAGAGCGAGGAGCGGGCCGCGCTCATCGCGGAGCTGGAGGACCAGCGGGCCGAGGTGGCCCGGCTCTCGGCCGAGCGCGGCGCGCTGGCCGAGCGGGAGCGGCTGGCCGGGGAGATCCACGACACCCTGGCCCAGGGGTTCACCAGCATCATCATGCTGCTCCAGGCCGCCGAGGCGCAGCCGGACCCGGCCCGGCACCTGGCGCTGGCCGTACGGACCGCGCGGGAGAACCTGGCCGAGGCCCGGGGGCTGATCGCGGCCCTGTCCCCCGCCCCGCTGGACGGCTCGACGCTGGACGAGGCCCTGCGCAGGCTCACCGCGCGGCTGGGCGAGGAGACGGGGATCGAGGCCGTCGCCGCCGTCGGCGGGCGGTCGCGCCCGCTGCCGCCGCCCGCCGAGGTGGTCCTCATCCGCGCCGCGCAGGAGGCCCTGGCGAACGTGCGCAAGCACGCGGGGGCGAGCAGGGTGGACGTCCGCGCGGTCTACGGGCCGGGGACCGTGACGCTGGAGGTCCGCGACGACGGGATCGGCCTCGATCCGGAGGCCGCCGGCGGGTACGGCCTGCGCGGGATGCGCGCCCGGGCGGAGCAGGTCGGCGGGACGCTCACCCTGGCCGGTGCGCCCGGTGCGGGGACCGTCCTGGCCGTGACCGTTCCCACCGGCCCGGAGTCCTCCCCGGAGGACCCGGCCCGGGGGACCGCCGGGACCGCGGGACCGGACGGCGCTTCCCCGGAAGCCGCCGCCCCCGCAGAGCAGGGAGTGTGACCGCATGCTGCGTCTGATGATCGTCGACGACCACCCGGTGGTCCGGGAGGGGCTGCGCGGGATGCTGGAGTCCGACCCGCGGCTCACCGTGGTCGGCGAGGCGGCGTCCGGGGACGAGGCGGTCGTGCGGGCGCGCGAGCTCGCGCCGGACGTGATCCTGATGGACCTGCGCATGCCCGGCGGCGACGGGGTGGCCGCGATCCCCCGCATCCTGGCGGACCGGCCGGGGAGCCGGGTGATCGTGCTGACCACCTACGAGACGGACCAGGACATCGTGCGCGCCGTCGAGGCCGGGGCCGCCGGTTACCTGCTCAAGGACACCTCCCGGGCCGACCTGCTGGCCGCGGTCGTCTCGGCCTCCCGGGGGGAGACGGTGCTCTCGCCGTCGGTGGCGACCCGGCTGGTCTCGCGCATGCGGGCGCCCGCGGCCGAGTCGCTCTCCCCGCGCGAGACCGAGGTGCTCTCCCTGGTCGCGCGCGGGCTGACCAACGCCGAGATCGGCCGGGCCCTGTTCATCAGCGAGACCACCGTCAAGACGCACCTGCTGCGGGTCTTCGGCAAGCTCGGCGTCTCCGACCGCACCGCCGCCGTCACCACGGCCATGGACCTGGGACTCCTCATCCGGTAAGAGGGGTAAGTGATGGTTTACCCCGTGGGCGGACCCGGTCTATCGTGGGCCCACCGCGCCCGTGCGGCCGGCCGCGCCCGTGCGGGAGCCCGGGAGCGCGCCACCGCCGGGCGTCCGCCCCGCACGCGAGGAGGCCCGTGATGTCCACGGCGACCGGACAGCGCACCTTCGACTCCCTCGACCCCGCCACCGGGACCGTCGTCGGGACCCACCCGGTCCACGACGCCGCGGCCGTGCGCGCGGCCGTGGCCGAGGCGGGGCGCGCCGCGCAGTGGTGGGGCGGGCTGAGCCGGGCCGAGCGCAGGCGGCGGCTGCTCGACTACAAGGCGGTCGTCACCCGCGACCTCGCCCGCATCGCCGAGACGGTCCACCGCGAGACGGGCAAACCGAAGGCCGACGCCGTGCTGGAGGTGATCCTGACCGTCATCCACCTCGACTGGGCGGCCCGCAACGCGCGCCGGGTCCTCGGCCCGCGCCGCGTCTTCCCCGGCCTGGTCGGCGCCAACCTCGCGGCCACGCTGGAATACCAGCCACTGGGCGTCGTGGGGGTCATCGGGCCGTGGAACTACCCGGTGTTCACCCCGATGGGCTCGATCGCCTACGCGCTGGCGGCCGGGAACGCGGTGGTGTTCAAGCCGAGCGAGCTGACTCCGGGGACGGGGGTCCTGCTGGCCGAGCTGTTCGCCGAGTCCGTGCCCGAGCAGCCGGTGTTCCGCACGGTGACCGGCCTGGGCGAGACGGGCGCCGCCCTCGCGGGCGACCCGGGGGTGCAGAAGATCGCGTTCACCGGTTCCACCGCCACCGCCAAGCGGGTGATGGCCGCGTGCGCGGCGAACCTGACGCCGCTGGTCGCCGAGTGCGGCGGCAAGGACGCGCTGATCGTGGACGCCGACGCGGACGTGCGGGCGGCGGCGGACGCGGCGCTGTGGGGTGCGATGTCCAACGCCGGGCAGACCTGCGCCGGGGTGGAGCGGGTCTACGTGGTGGACGCGGTCTACGACGCGTTCATGCGGGAGCTGACCGGGCGGGCCGCCGCGATCAGGGCGGGTGAGGACTACGGCCCGATCACCATGCCCGCACAGCTCGACGTCATCCGGCGGCACATCGACGACGCCGTCGCGCGCGGCCGCGCCGTGGTGGGCGGGCCGGAATCGGTGCGCGCGCCGTACGTGGACCCGGTGATCGTGGAGGACGTGCCGGAGGACTCCCCGGCGGTCCGCGAGGAGACGTTCGGCCCGACGGTGACGGTCAAGCGCGTCGCCGACGCGGAGGAGGCGCTGGAGAGGGCCAACGCCACCGCGTACGGCCTGGCCGGAACGGTCTTCTCGGGCGACGCGCGGCGGGCGGTGGAGCTCGCGCGCCGGATGCGCAGCGGGATGACCGCGATCAACTCGGTCATCTCCTTCGCCTCGGTGCCCGCCCTGCCCTTCGGCGGTCTCGGCGACTCCGGCTTCGGCCGGATCCACGGCGCGGACGGCCTGCGCGAGTTCGCCCGGCCCAAGGCGATCGCCCGGCAGCGCTTCGCCCTGCCCGGGATGAACCTCACCTCGTTCGACCGCGGGCAGAAGGAGCTTGACCAACTGGTGAAAGTTGTGACTTTCTTGCACGGTCGCCGGAAGAGATAGCGCATTCCCTCTTCCCTGAAAAGGATCTTGCACCCATAATAGTTGGTTCGGGGAGCAAAGATCATGAGGTGGAAGCGAATATGCCTGGACTTGTCAAGCCCTCCCCCACGGCGAGGGCTTGCATGAATGGTCGATCCTATAGAGGAATGTCGGCGGAGGAGCGGTTGGCGGAACGCCGGGAGCGCCTGATCTCGGCGGCCTACGTCCTCTACTCCGAGCTCGGCTTCCCCGACACCACGATCGAGAAGCTCTGCACCGTCGCGCGCATCTCCAACCGCGCGTTCTACGAGTGCTTCGAGAGCCGCGACGAGCTGATGCTGGTGGTGTACGACCGGTGCGTGCGGGAGACCCTGGAGACGGTGGCGAAGGCCGTCGATCGGGCTCCCGACACGCTGCCCGACCGGATCGAGGCGGGCATCTCGGAGTACATCCGGTTCATCACCGGGGACAGGCGCCGCGCCCGGATCATGTACCTGGAGGTACGGCGGGCCCACGACGGCTTCACCGCGTCCCGCCGGCAGACCTCGGCGGCCTTCTGCCAGATCCTGGAGACCAGCCTCTTCGAACTGCCGGAGAGGGGCGGGGTGGAGCCGCGCCTGGTCGTGCTCGGCCTGCTCGGCGTGGTCCAGGAACTGCTCATCGAGTGGACGCTGGCCGCCGACCCGCCCCCGGTCGACCGTCTGGTCGGCACGGCCGTGCACATCTTCCGCCGGTCCCTGGTCGGCTGAGCCCGGGACCGCCGGTCGCCGAGCCCGGGACCGCCGGTCAGAGCCAGCCCTTCTCCTGGGCGGCCCGGATGGCGGTGATCCGGTTGGCGGCGCCCAGCTTGGTGATCGCACTGGACAGGTAGTTGCGGACGGTGCCCTCGGTGAGGTGGAGCGCGGCCGCGATCTCCCCGACCGAGGCGCCCCGCGCCGCCTGCGCCAGCGCGTCCCGCTCCCGGTCGGTCAGCGGGCTCTCCCCCGCCATCATCGCCGAGGCGGCCATCTCCGGGTCGAGGTAGCGGCCTCCCGCGCAGACCTTTCGGATCGCCGCCGCCAGCTCGTCGGAGGAGGCGTCCTTGGGCACGAAGCCGCGCACCCCCGCCGCCAGCGCCCGCCGCAGGTAGCCGGGCCGGCCGAAGCTGGTCAGCATCAGCACGGAGTGCCCCGGCAGCGTCTCGGCCACGCTCAGCCCGTCCATGCCCGGCATCTCGATGTCCAGCACGATCACGTCGGGAGCGTGCTCCCGTACGGCCTGCGCCACGTGGTCGCCCCTGGCCACCTGGGCCACCACCTCGATGTCCGGCTCCAGCCCGAGCAGCGTGGCGATCGCCTCCCGGATCAGGTGCTCGTCGTCGGCCAGCAGGACCCGGATCATCGTGCTCCCTCCAGCGGGACCGTCGCCCGCAGCCTGAACTCCCCGGGTCTCCCGGATCCGGCGGTGACCGTGCCGCCCGAGGGGGCCAGCCGCTCCGACAGGCCGATCAGGCCCGTGCCGCCGCGGGCGTCCGTCCCGGTCACGCCGTCGTTGACCATCTCCAGCACCGCCGTGCCGCCGTGCACCGCGACGGAGATCCGGCAGCGGGTCGCCGAGCTGTGCCGCAGCACGTTGGTGGTGCCCTCGCGGGCCACCCAGGCCAGCAGGCCGGCGCCCTCCTCCGGCACGCCGTCCGGCGGCGTCTCCAGGGTGCAGCGGACGCCCCCCGCCTCCAGCACCGCGACCATGCTGCGCAGCTCGGCCTCGAAGTCGACCGTCCGGTAGCCGCGCACCGCCGTGCGGATCTCCTTCAGCGCCTCCCGGGCCAGCCCCCGCACCGCGTCCATCTCGGCCGCGGCCCGGCCGGTGTCGCTGCCGGCCAGCTTGGCCGCCACCTCGCTCTTGACCGCGATCGCGGAGAGGCTGTGGCCGACCAGGTCGTGCAGGTCGCGGGCGAAGCGGAGCCGCTCCTCGGTCACGGCCAGCTGCGCCTGCGCCGCCTTGCCGGCCTCCGCGGCCCGGACCACCTCCCAGAACCAGAGCTGGAACCGGTTCATCCACGGCACGGTCAGGGACGCTCCCACGTAACCGCCGATCGCGCCGCCGAACGCCTCCTCGCCCGGGTAGACGGACAGGACCACCTCCGGCCACAGGAAGAACACCCCGGCCACCGTCGCCACGACGGTGGCCGCGAACGTGGCGGACCGGTTCAGCACCAGCGCCGCGCCCGACGCCCAGGCCGGGGCGATCAGCCCCCAGGCCAGCAGGTGCCCGTCCTGGACCAGCAGCACGGCCAGCGCCACCGCTCCCGAGGCGGCGACCTCCCGGTGGGCGGTGGTGCCCTCCAGGGCGGCCCTGATCACCCGGACCTGGAGCACGGTGAAGGCCACCAGCCCCAGCAGGCCGAGGGCCCAGGGCAGGATCGGGAGCGGCCGGGTGCCGCCGGCGAACCAGCCGAGCGGGCCGATCCAGGCCAGGAAGATCCCGATGCCGAGCATCCAGGCGGTCAGCCGGCGGAGCCGTTCGACCTGGGAGCGCGTGCGGCGCCGGGGCCACGCCGCGGGGACGAGGCGCCTCACGCGCCCCGTCCCCTGTTCTTCCGTCGTATTCGTCGTCATCCGGCGACCAAGGCTAGCCGTGCCGGGGTTCCCACCGGAACAGCCACCTGGCCAGCAGCCCGGTCACCCCGATCCAGACGACCATGATCCCGATCGAGGGCAGCGCGGCCACCCACTGCCCGGCCATGGTCAGCGCCTCGCCGCCGCTGGAGAAGTGGTCCGCGCCCAGGAAGCCGGTGCGCATCATCTCCACGACCGGGGTCACCGGGAGCAGGCCGGACACCGTGCCCAGCGGGCCGGGCAGCACGTCGAGCGGGAAGGCGATCGGCGCGCCCAGCAGCATGACCATCAGCACCGGCAGCACGGTGATCTGGGCCATCTCGGCGTTCGGCGTCAGGCCGGAGAAGGCCGCGGCGAGCAGGCCGAACACGGTGACGCCCAGGACCGCGGCGAACAGGATCAGCGGCACGTTGGCCGGCAGGACCCCCTCGGTCCGGTGCAGCCAGATCCCCAGCAGCACCATCTGGCCGAGGAGGAGCGCCAGCGCCCCGAGCCCGCTGCCCGCCATGACCGCCAGGGCGGACGGCTGGCCCCCGCGCAGCCGCTTGAGCACCAGCTCCTCCCGGCGGGCGGTGAAGGAGTTCACCAGGTTGATGAAGACCGCGAAGCCCAGCATCAGGCCGGGCACCCCGGTCAGGACGAAGGCCCCGCCCGGCACCCCGGCGACCTCCGCGCCGCCCTGCGCCCCGGTGAACATCCAGGCCATCAGGAGCGGGAGCAGCAGCACGTTGAACAGGACGGTGGTGTTCCTGGCCACCAGGGTCAGGTCGAGCCTCGCCAGCCGTACGGCGTGCAGAACGTCGGTCTTCATCTCACTCACCACTCCTCGTCGTCACGTGAACCACTCGTCCCTCGCCCGTTGCGCTCACCGCTGCTCCCCGACCACCCGCATGAAGACGTCCTCCAGGGTCCCCCGGCGCACGGCCAGCCGCTCCAGGGCCGCGCCCCGGCCGTCGGCCCAGGCCATCAGCGGGCGGAGCGCGGCGTGCGCGCGGGTCTCGGTGTCGGCGCCGGTCAGGGTGTAGACGACCTCGGTGAAGGGCCCGGTGGAGGGTGCGGCGGAGGGTGCGGTGACGGGCCGGGCGGCCGTTCCGTCGCCGCCGCCGGCGTAGGTGAGCACCGGGGTGACGCCGTCCAGCACCGGCAGGTCGCCGAAGGTCCAGGCGGTGCCGGGGAGCCGGAAGGCGATGCGGTCGCCGGAGGTGGCCACCACCTCCTCGACCGTGCCGTGGGTGTGGATCCGGCCCTCGTGCATGATCGCGAGCCGGGTGGCGAGGCGCTCGGCCTCCTCCAGGTAGTGCGTGGTCAGCAGCACGGAGGTGCCCGCGTCCCGCAGGTCCTGGATCACCTTCCACGTGGTCCGGCGCGCCTCGGGGTCCATCCCGGTGGTCGGCTCGTCCAGGAAGAGCACCTCGGGCGCCGAGAGCACCGCGAGCGCGAGGTCCAGCCGGCGCTTCTGCCCGCCGGAGAGCTGCTTGACCTTGACCCGCGCCTTGCTCTCCAGCCCCACCAGCTCCAGCGCGCCCATGGTCGCCCGGTCCACCCCGCGCACCCGGCCCATGAGGGTGAGGCGGCCGGGCAGCTCGGCGCCGCCGGACAGGGTGACCGGGCGGCCGGCGTCCTCGCTCAGCCCCTTCCACAGGCCCACCGTCTCGGCGACGGTGAGGTCGCCGAGGAACCCGCCCTCCTGCAGCATGATGCCCACCCGGGGCCGGAGCTCGCGCTGCTGCCGCACCGGGTCGAGGCCGAGGACCCGCACAGTGCCGTCGGTGGCCGGCCTGAAGCCCTCCAGGACCTCCATCGTGGTGGTCTTCCCGGCGCCGTTGGTGCCGAGCAGGGCGAAGACCTCCCCCCGGGGGACGGTGAAGGAGATCCCGCGCACGGCCTCGAAGTCGCCGTACTTCTGCCGCAGGCCGCCGACCTCGATCACGTCGTCGAGGCCGTGGGGGGCGGCTCCGGCCGTGTCCGCAAGCTGTGGTGTCCTCATGCGGAAAATCCTCTTCCACCGGCGGATTCCCGTGCAGTCGCCGATATCACCGGAGGAGTATGGATCTCACGGATGATCCGCATGACAGATGTCATGTCCGGCGGCGGGCGGGGCCGGACCCTACGGCCGGGGCGGCAGGGCGGGGCGGCGCCGCGAGGGACGGGCCGCGACGTCGGGCGGGGTCGCCGCGGGGCGCTCGGCCAGGGCGGCCAGCGCCAGCCGTACGGCCTCCTCGAGCTGCGGGTCCCGCCCGGCCGCCCAGTCGTCCGGGGTGATGTCCACCTCGACGTCCGGGTCCACGCCGTGGTTCTCCACGCCCCAGCCGAGCCCTTCGAACCAGAACGAGTACCGGGGCACGGTGACGGAGGTCCCGTCGACCAGGCGGTGGTCGTCCTCGATGCCGATGACGCCGCCCCAGGTCCGGGTGCCGACCACCGGGCCGAGCTTGTGGATCTTGAAGGCCGCGGTGACGATGTCCCCGTCGGATCCGGCGTTGTGGTCGGTGACCGCGACGAGCGGCCCGCGCGGGGCCTCCTCGGGGTAGGTGATCGGTGCCAGGCCCCGGGGCATGTCCCAGCCGATCACCCGGCGCAGCAGCTTCTCGATGACCAGCTCGGAGGTGTGGCCGCCGCGGTTGCCCCGCACGTCCACCACGAGCCCCTCGAAGGCCATCTCCCGGCGCAGGTCGCGGTGGAACTGCGCCCAGCCCTCGGCGACCATGTCCGGGATGTGCAGGTAGCCCAGCCGCCCGCCGCCCAGCTCGCGCACGTGCGCCCGCCGGCCCGCCACCCAGTCCTGGTAGCGCAGCCGCCGGTCGTCGAGGAGCGGGGTGACCGCCACCCGCCGGCCGCCGCCCAGCGTCAGCTCGACCGGCTTGTCCGCGGCGCCCACCAGGAGCCGGTCCGGCCCCTCCGGCGGCACCGGGCGGCCGTCGACCGCCAGCAGCGTCTCCCCCGGCTGCACCCCCACGCCCGGCGCGGCCAGCGGGGAGCGGGCGTGCACGTCCGACGACTCGCCGGGCAGCACCCGGTCCACCTGCCAGCGGCCCTCGGCGTTCCTGGACAGGTCCGCACCGAGCAGGCCGACCGGCCCGGCGGCCGCAGCCCCCCAGGGCGCGGGCATGACGTACGCGTGCGAGCTGCCGAGCTCCCCGACCACCTCCCAGAGCAGGTCGGCGAAGTCGTCGTCGGTGGAGACCCGGTCCACCAGCGGCCGGTACTCCTCCAGCACGCCCTCCCAGTCGACGTCCGCCATGTCCTCCACCCAGAAGTCCGCCCGCATCCGGCGGCCCAGCTGGGCGTAGGCGTGCCGGCGGTAGGCCACCGGGTCGACGGTGACCCGGATCCGCGACAGGTCCACGGTCGCCTCGTCGCCCTTGCCGTCGACCGGGCGGACCGTGAGCGTGCCCTTGTCGGAGACGACGAGGCGGGTGCCGTCGCCGCTCACCCGGTACCAGTCGAGCTTGTCGACGATCTCCTCGCACGTGCGCTTGGCCAGGTCGTAGCGGTCCAGCGCGGGCCTGGGGGGTTCGCCGTCGAGGTCCCCCCGGTCCTCGCCGAGCTCCCCGGCCAGCGGCTCGCGCAGCCAGACGAATCCGCCCTTGACCGCGCGCAGCGCCGAGTAGCGCCCCTCGGGCACCGGCACCTGGACCACCCGGGCGGCGATCCCCTCCACGTCCACGGTGACGGCGGCCTCCTCCTTCTTGTCGTCGTCCTCCGGCTCGGCCGTCGGCCGCCCGTCCACGCTGGGCGCGAACGGCGACGGGGTGGAGGCCGCCAGCGGCACCAGGTAGGGGCGGTAACCGTACGGGAAGGACATGTCGAAGGAGTGCGCGTCGTAGACCGGGTCGAACCCCCGGCGCGACAGGAACGCCAGGTGGTCGCCGGTGAAGGCGGGCGAGACGTCCACGAAGCGGCCGTCGGTCACGTCGTGCACGGCCCGGTCCACCACCCGGGCCAGCCGGATCCGGCGCAGCGGCGTGGCCTCCGGGTGCGACCAGGCGAGCCAGGCCGAGTCCGGCGACCAGGCCATGCCGTCGATCTCCCCGTTGGCCCGGGCCAGCTCGACGACCTCTCCGGAGGCCACGTCGACCAGGAGCAGCCGGCCGTCCCTGGCCGCCGCCGCGATCGTGCGGCCGTCGGGCGCGACGGCCAGGTCGCCGACCTCGCCCAGCTTGCCCGCGGCGATCCTGCGGCTCTCCCCGCCACCGGCCGGGCCGATCTCCAGGCCCTGCGTCCCGCCGTCGTCGAAGACCCAGACCACCTGGCCGGTGCCCAGGATCCGGGGCCTGCCCGCCGCGAGCGAGGAGCTGAGCTGCCGGGCCGGGCCGTCCCGGTGGGTCACCCAGTGCACCGTGCCCCGGATCTCCACCGCGCTGGCCCGCCCGGTCGCGTCCACGGCCAGGTCCTGCAGCCGCCGGGCGTTCAGCGTCCGCGGCTGTCGTCCCCGGGCCGGGGAGGCGAGCCGGACGTCGAGCCTGCGGGTCTCGGCGTCCAGGCCGTCCAGGACGTAGAGGTCCCCGGCGTTCTGGTAGACGATCCGGGTCCCGTCGGTGGTGGCGTGCCGGGCGTAGAAGACGTCGTGGTCGGTGTGCCGGCGCAGGCCGGTGCCGTCCGCCGCCACCGAGTAGAGGTTCCCGACGCCCTCGTGGTCGGAGAGGAAGACCAGGCGCCCGCCGACGAGCATCGGGTTCGCGAAGTGGCCGTCCACGTCGGCGAGCAGCCGGGTGAAGTCGCCGTCCCCGCGCCGGATCCACAGGCGGCCCGCCGTACCGCCGCGGTAGCGCTTCCAGGTCCCCGGGTCGCGGGCCAGCGCCGCGGTGAGCAGCGCCACCGTGTCTCCGGTGCTCCCGGCGCCCGCGCCGCCGGGGTCTCCGCTGATCGCCAGGTCGGTGACCGGGCCGTACGGCAGTCGCTCGGCCCGCCCTCCGTCCAGCGTGTAGGCCCAGGTCTGCGAGGCGAACGGCTGGCCGGTCGAGCTGATCACCAGGACCCTGCCGTCCGGGGTCCAGCCGCGGGTGCGGGTCCGGACGTCGCCCCAGTAGGTCAGCCGCTCGGCGGAGCCGGTCTCCAGGTCGGCCAGGAACACCTCCGGATCCCCGTCGCGGACGCTCGTCCAGGCGACCTTCGTGGCGTCGGGCGAGAGGCGGGGATGTCCTGCCGGGGCCCGGTCGGAGGAGAGGCGCCACGCCCGGCCGCCGTCCGCGGGGGCCGCCCAGACGTCGTCGTCGGCGACGAACGTCAGCAGCTCGCCGGACAGATGGGGAAATCGCAGGTAAGAACCAGAAGACATCGCTAAATCATATTGTCCGCTATGCAACAGAACATGGGGTTTTTCTGCCCGATACGCTGGCGTCCATGACGCGAGCCGACAGAGACAATCCCGTGGTGCTGTCCAAGATCTACACCCGTACCGGAGACGACGGCACCACCGCGCTCGGCGACATGAGCCGCACCCGCAAGACCGATCCCCGCCTGGCCGCCTACGCGGACGTGGAGGAGGCCAACGCGGCGCTGGGCGTGGCCCTGTCGTACGGAGCGCTCGACGACGACGTCGCCGCGGTCCTCGCCCGGATCCAGAACGAGCTGTTCGACGTCGGCGCCGACCTGTGCACCCCGGTCACGGAGGACCCCGAGTTCCCCCCGCTGCGCGTCGAGGCGTCCTACGTCGAGTGGCTGGAGGCCCGCTGCGACGAGTTCAACGAGCGCCTCAAGCCGCTGCGCAGCTTCATCCTCCCCGGCGGCACACCCGCCGTCGCCCAGCTGCACGTCGCCCGGACCGTCGTCCGGCGGGCCGAGCGCACCGTCTGGTCGGCCCTGGAGGCCCACGAGGACGTCAACCCGCTCACCGCGACGTACCTCAACCGGCTCAGCGACCTGATGTTCATCCTCTGCCGCATCGCGGCGGGCGGCGACGAGATCCTCTGGAAGCCCGGCGGCACCCGCTGACCTTCCGGTGCGGGCCGGGCGGCGCCGAGGCGCGCGCCGGGCCGTACCGGCGGGAGCGGCCAGGGGCGGGGTCGGGGCGGGCGCCGGGACCGGTCAGGCCGGCGTGCGTCAGACGACGTCGAGGTGGGCGCCGGGCGGAGCGGACTCCAGCCAGGCGACGAACCCGGTCAGCGCCCGGTAGCCCATGGCCAGCTCGAAGCTGAACGCGCCGCTCCGGCACTCCAGGGCCGTCACACCCTCCAGGAACCCGAAGAACTCACCGGAGCCGACCTTCCGGCGTCCGGAAACCACGAGGCCGCGCCTCACGATCACGTGGCGCGGCCTCGGCAGCAGACCTATGAGCGGAATCCACTTGAGGCGGCCTTCCGCGTAGCGGGCGACTCCCACCCGCCAGCCCCGCTCCCCCGGCATCGGGCGCAGGCAGCACAGCACCGAGCCCCGGGAGCGGACCAGGATCAGGACCCGGACGAGCAGGAGGGCGACGATCAGCGCCGCCACGATGAGTACGTCACGCGCCATCATGTCCGCCGCCCCCAGAACCAGCACCGCTCAGAAGCAGAACTTATCCGACTTCCTCGCCTGCCGCGCGCAACCGGGCCCGGGCTCGCTTCAGCGCGGCGGCGTCCGCCGCCTCCATGTCGGCCTCGACCGAGGCCTGGGCGCGGTCCAGGGCGTTCTTGGCCCTGGCGACGTCGACCTCGGAACCGAGCTCGGCCACCTCGGCCAGGACCGAGACCTCGTCGTCCGCCACCGAGAGGAACCCTCCGTGGACCGCGGCGACGAGGTCGGGCTCGCCACCGCCGCGCTTCACCTTCAGCACGCCGCCCTCGACGAGGACGCCGAGCACCGGCGTGTGCCTGGGCATGATGCCGATCTCGCCGTCGACGGTCTTGGCGATCACCATGTCGGCCTCGCCGGACCAGATCTCCCGCTCCGGTGAGACGACCCCTACTCGCAGCTTCGCCACTTTCTCCTCAGTTCCTTTCGAACCAGGCGCCGGTACGGCGCAGGGCCGTACCGACGCCTAAGGCGACTAGCGGGCGAGTTCCTTGGCCTTGGCGATGGCCTGCTCGATGCCACCGACCATGAAGAACGCCTGCTCGGGCAGGTGGTCGTACTCGCCGGCGCACAGCCCCTTGAAGGACGCGATGGTCTCGTCCAGCGGCACGAACTCACCCGGCTGGCCGGTGAACGCCTCGGCGGCGTACATCGGGTGGGAGAGGAAGCGCTCGATGCGGCGGGCCCGGTTGACCGTGACCCGGTCCTCCTCGGAGAGCTCGTCGATGCCGAGGATCGCGATGATGTCCTGCAGCTCCTTGTACTTCTGCAGGATCCGCTTGGTCTCCTGGGCCACCCGGTAGTGCTCCTCGCCGATGATCTGCGGGTCGAGGATCCGGGAGCTGGAGTCGAGCGGGTCCACCGCGGGGTAGATGCCCTTCTCCGAGATCGGCCGCGAGAGCACGGTCTGCGCGTCGAGGTGCGCGAACGCGTTGTGCGGGGCCGGGTCGGTGATGTCGTCCGCGGGGACGTAGATCGCCTGCATCGAGGTGATCGAGTGGCCGCGGGTCGAGGTGATGCGCTCCTGGAGCACGCCCATCTCGTCGGCCAGGGTCGGCTGGTAGCCCACTGCGGACGGCATGCGGCCGAGCAGGGTGGACACCTCGGAGCCGGCCTGGGTGAACCGGAAGATGTTGTCGATGAACAGCAGAACGTCCTGCTTCTGCACGTCCCGGAAGTACTCCGCCATGGTGAGGGCGGAGAGCGCGACGCGCAGACGCGTGCCCGGCGGCTCGTCCATCTGGCCGAAGACGAGGGCGGTGTCCTTGAGGACGCCCGCCTCCTCCATCTCCAGCCAGAGGTCGTTGCCCTCACGGGTGCGCTCGCCGACGCCCGCGAAGCACGAGGTTCCGGAGAACTTCAGCGCGACGCGACGGATCATCTCCTGGATCAGCACGGTCTTGCCGACGCCCGCGCCGCCGAACAGACCGATCTTGCCGCCCTTGACGTACGGCGTGAGCAGGTCGATGACCTTGATGCCGGTGGGCAGCATCTCGGTGCGCGACTCGAGGGTGTCGAAGGCCGGGGAGGGGCGGTGGATGCCCCACTTCTCGGTGACCTTCAGGGAGGCGGTCGGCACGTCCAGGGACTCGCCGAGCGCGTTCCACACGTGACCCTTGACGACGTCGCCGACCGGCACCGAGATCGGCGCGCCGGAGTCGGAGACCGCCGCACCGCGGACCAGGCCGTCGGTGGGCTGCATCGAGACGGCCCGGACCAGGTTGTCACCCAGGTGCTGGGCGACCTCCATGGTCAGGGTCTTGGTCTCGCCGCCGACGGTGACGTCGACGTTCAGGGCGTTGTAGATGTCGGGCATCGCCTCGACGGGGAACTCCACGTCGACGACGGGACCGGTGACTCGGGCGACGCGGCCCACACCGGTCGCGACGTTCTCCACAGTCTCTGCAGTCATTTCACTCTTTCCCCGCTGCGGCGTCAGCCAGCGCGTTGGCGCCACCGACGATCTCGCTGATTTCCTGGGTGATCTCGGCCTGACGAGCCTGGTTCATCTGCATGGTGAACACGCGGATGAGCTCGTTGGCGTTGTCGGTCGCCGACTTCATGGCCCGGCGGCGCGCGGCGTGCTCCGAGGCGGCGGACTGGAGCAGCGTGCTGAAGATGCGCGACTCCACGTACCGCGGCAGCAACGAGTCGAGTACGTCGGCCGCGGTGGGCTCGAACTCGAAGTACGGCAGCGGCGTCTCCGGCTTCTCGGTGGTCTCCACGACCTCGAGCGGCAGGATCCGCTTCACCGCCACCTCCTGCGTCAGCATGGAGACGAACTCGGTCGAGACGACGTGGATCTCGTCGATCCCGTTCTCGTCCGAGAACGCCGCGATGAGCGCACCCGCGATCTCCTTGGCGTTGCCGTAGGAGGGGCTGTCGGAGAACCCGCCCCACTGGCCGCCCATCGCCCGGCCGCGGAAGCTGTGCCAGGTGATGCCCTTGCGCCCCACCACGTAGGGCACGGGCTCGACGCCCCTGCTCCGCAGCAGGCCGCCGAGGGCCTCGGCCTCACGCAGGATGTTCGCGTTGAAGCCGCCGCAGAACCCGCGGTCACTGGTGACGATGAGCACTGCGGCCCGGCGGGGCTGCTCCTTCGCCGTGGTGAGCGGGTGGTCGACGCTGGTGGTGTTGCTGACGACGCCCGTGACGGCGCGCGTGATCTCGCGCTCGTACGGCACGGCCGCCTGCATCCGCTGCTGCGCCTTCACGATGCGCGACGAGGCGATGAGCTCCTGGGCGCGCGTGATCTTGGCGGTGGACTTTACCGACTTGATCCGCCGCCGCAGCAGTCTTAGCTGGGCACCCATCGGCTACTTCTTCTCGTCACTGACGTGCTTGATGATCTTCTCCTGGCCGACCCGGTCGGCGCCGAGCGCCGCGACCGGCTCGTCGTTGACCAGCAACTCGCCCGCCGAGGTCTCGAAGCCCTTCTTGAACTGGGTGATCGCGTCCTTCAGGGCCGTGACCGTGTCGTCCGACAGTTCCTTGGTCTCGCGGATGGCGTCGAAGACGCCCTTGTGGTCGCGGCCCAGGTAGTCCAGGAACTCCGTCTCGAAGCGGCGGATGTCCTCGACCGGGACCTCGTCGAGCTCGCCGGTGGTGCCGGCCCAGATCGACACGACCTCCCGCTCCAGCGAGAACGGGCTGTACTGCGGCTGCTTGAGCAGCTCGACCAGGCGCTGGCCGCGCTCCAGCTGAGCCTTGGAGGCCGCGTCCAGGTCGGAGGCGAAGGAGGCGAATGCCTCCAGGTCGCGGTACTGGGACAGGGACAGGCGCAGCGTGCCGGCGACCTTCCGCATCGCCTTGGTCTGCGCCGAGCCGCCGACCCGGGAGACGGAGACACCGACGTTGATGGCCGGCCGCACACCCGCGTTGAACAGGTCGGTCTCCAGGAAGACCTGGCCGTCGGTGATGGAGATGACGTTGGTCGGGATGAACGCCGAGACGTCGTTGCCCTTCGTCTCGATGATCGGCAGACCGGTCATCGAGCCCGCGCCCATGTCGTTGGAGAGCTTGGCGCAGCGCTCCAGCAGACGGGAGTGCAGGTAGAAGACGTCGCCGGGGTAGGCCTCACGGCCCGGCGGGCGGCGCAGCAGCAGGGAGACCGCGCGGTAGGCGTCGGCCTGCTTGGTCAGGTCGTCGAAGACGATGAGGACGTGCTTGCCCTGGTACATCCAGTGCTGGCCGATGGCCGAGCCGGTGTAGGGCGCCAGGTACTTGAAACCGGCCGGGTCGGACGCCGGGGAGGCGACGATGGTGGTGTACTCCATCGCGCCCGCCTCCTCGAGGCGGCCCTTGACCTGGGCGATCGTCGAGCCCTTCTGGCCGACCGCGACGTAGACGCAGAGGACCTGCTTGGCCGGGTCGCCGGAGAGCCAGTTCTCCCGCTGGTTGAGGATGGTGTCCACGGCGATGGCGGTCTTGCCGGTGCCGCGGTCGCCGATGATCAGCTGGCGCTGGCCCCGGCCGATGGCGGTCATGGCGTCGATCGCCTTGATGCCGGTGGCCAGCGGCTCCTTCACCGGCTGGCGCTGGACCACCGAGGGTGCCTGGAGTTCGAGGGCGCGCAGCGCCTCGGACTCGATGGGGCCCTTGCCGTCCAGGGGGTTGCCCAGCGGGTCGACCACACGGCCGAGGAAGGCGTTGCCGACCGGCACGGACAGGACCTCGCCCGTCCTGCGGACCGACTGGCCCTCCTCGATCTTGCTGAAGTCGCCCAGGATAACGGCACCGATCTCCCGGGTGTCCAGGTTCAGTGCCAGACCACGCGTGCCGTCCTCGAACTCGAGCAGCTCGTTCGCCATCGCCGAGGGAAGGCCGGAGACATGGGCGATGCCGTCGCCGCAGTCGACGACGGTCCCGATCTCCTCGCGCGCGGCGCCTTCCGGCTCGTACGCCTGGACGAAGCGCTCAAGCGCGTCCCGGATCTCATCCGGCCGGATCGTAAGCTCCGCCATCTCTCTTCTGTCTCCCTATTCGCCTAGCCGGCCAACCGGCGGCGGACTTCTTCGATTCGTCCCGCGATGGTGGTGTCGATGAGGTCGTCCCCGATGCGAACGGAGAACCCACCGAGCACTCGCGGATCCACCTCGACGTTCAGGTGAACGTCGCGGCCGTAGGAGGCGCGCAGCCAGGTGGCCAGACGCCGCTTCTGCTCTTCGGAGAGCGCGACGGCGCTGTGCACCACCGCGACGAGACGCTGCCGCTGTGCGGCGACCAGATGACCGACGTCCTCCAGTCCACCATCCAGGCTACGTCCTCGCGGATGCACCGCGAGTTGGGTGACCAGGCGGATGGTGGTGGGGGTGGCCTTGCCGCCGAGGAGTGAGCCGAGCAGTTCCCGCTTGCCCTGCGCGGGCGCGGCCGGATCGGCCAGCGCCCGGTGCAGCGCGAGGTTCGAGGCGATGATGCGCCCGAACCGGAACAGCTCGTCCTCGACCTCGTCGAGCCTGCCCTGCGCCTCGGCCTCGGCCGCAGCGGCGATGACGCCGAGCCGCTCCAGCGCGTCGGCCAGGTCGCCGGCGCGCGCCCACCGGGCGGAGACCGCCCCGACGGCCGTCTCCAGCGCGGCGGCGCCGACCTTGCCCTCCAGAAGGATCCGGAGGGTCTGGGCCTTCTGCGCCGCCGGGCGGGCGGCGTCGGACATGGTCCGGCGGAGCCCGTGCTCGCGGTCGAACAGGTCGGCGATCGCGAAGAGCTCATCGGCCAGCGTGCCGAGGTCCGCGCTTCCCGCCACCGCGTTGAAGTGCTCCTCGACCTCGGCGAGCGAGGCCCTGCTCAGCCCTCTCATCAGCGGACCGCCGCGTTGCTCGACTCGAGCTCCTCCAGGAACCGGTCGACGGTGCGGCGCTGGCGCGCCTCGTCCTCGAGGGACTCACCGACGATGCGGCCCGCGAGGTCGATCGACAGGCGACCGAGCTCGGCGCGGAGCTGGGCGAACGCCTGCTGGCGGTCGGCCTCGATCTGGACGTGCGCGGCCTCGATGAGGCGGCGGGCCTCGGCCTGCGCCTCCTCGCGGAGCTCGGCCTTGATCTGCGCGCCCTGCTCGCGAGCCTCCTCGCGCAGGCGGGACGCCTCGTGCCGCGCCTCGGCGAGCTGCTCCTTGTACTGCGCGAGCAGCGCCTGGGCCTCGGCCTGGGCGTCCTGGGCCTTCTGGATCCCGCCCTCGATCGCCTCGGTCCGCTCGTTCAGCGTCTGCTGGATGCGCGGGGTGAGGATCTTACCGACGACGAGGACGACGAAGAGGAACGCGAAGCCGCCGACGACCAGCTCGTACATGTGCGGAAGGAGAGGGCTGGTCTCCTCCGCCGCCAGGAGATTAGCTGCGATTGTCATCGATGCAGCCTTCCGTCAGGGTGTGTCTGCGATCAGGAGGTCGGGTAGATGAACGGCGCGACCAGGCCGATCAGGGCGAGCGCCTCGACGAGAACGAAGCCGAGGAGCATGTTCTGGCGGATCAGGCCGTAGGCCTCGGGCTGGCGGGCGATGGCCTGCAGACCGTTGCCGAAGATGAGGCCGACGCCGATGCCGGGGCCGAGAGTGGCCAGGCCGTAGCCGATCGAGCCGATGTTGCCGGTGACCTCAGCGAGGAACTGGGCGCTCATGTCATTTCCTTTTCGGGACGGCCGGTGGACGGGATCTCACCGGTCTGGACTCAGGGGGGAAAGGTCTTTGTGCGTTTCTCAGTGCTCGGCGTGCAGGGAGCCGCCGATGTACATCGCCGCGAGCATCGCGAACAGGAAGGCCTGCAGGAACTGGATGAACAGCTCCAGCCCGGTCATCGCGATCGTCATGACGACGCTGACGACGCCGACCGGCGCACCGAGCGGGCTGAGCTGCTCGAAGAGGAACCAGAAGCCGACCGCGCTGAAGAAGGCGAGGATGAGGTGGCCGGCGAACATGTTGGCGAACAGTCGCACCGCGTGCGTGAAGGGGGCCACGACCAGGTTGGAGAGCAGCTCCAGCGGCGCCATCAGGATGTAGACCGCCTTGGGCAGGCCCGGCGGGAACATCATGTTCTTGAAGTAGCCGATCGGCCCCTGGTGCTTCATGCCCAGGTAGATCTTGAGCAGGTAGATCGTGCCCGCGAGCACGATCGGGAAGGCGATGTGCGAGGCCACCGGGAACTGCAGGAAGGGGACGACGCCCATCAGGTTCCAGACCCAGACCAGGAAGAAGATGCTGAGCAGCAGGCCCATCCAGCGGTCGGTGTCCTTGCCCAGGAAGGGGCGGGCGACCTGGTCGCGGACGAACATGTAACCGTACTCGGCGACGTTCTGGATGCCCCGGGGCACCAGCTTCGGCTTGGAGAACGCCGACCAGCAGAAGACCACGACCACGAGCGAGCTCAGCAGCGCGAGCAGGACCGGCTTGGTGAGCCAGGTCACGCCGGAGATGATCGGCGGGATGTTGAACAGCTCGGGGCCCGGAGCCTGGAACTCCTCGGGGGCGGCGAGGACCGTCAGCGCCTTCACGCGGCGTTCCCTTCAACGTGGTAATGGATCAAGACTGTTTCCTCCGCGAGGCGACCGCCGCGTGAGGTCAGCGACCGTACTTCCGGTAGACCAGGTAGATCGCGAGAACGACGCCGATGATCACTCCGATCGGGGTGAACACCGCCACGCCGGTCCAGCGGCTCAGCAACCAGCCCCCGCCGCCGTACAGGATGATCCCGGAAAGGATGTAGCTGGGGATTGACCAGGCGGCGTCGGCGAAGTCGCGGCCGTCGTCCTCCGGCCTGCGTTCTTGTTCGCTCATCGCGGGCATGACAATAGCAGTCGGGCTGTTGACTAGTCATATCGGACCCGGTCGTGGCCATAATACGCCTCATCGCGATCACCCCGCCCGCGGACCCGGCGAGCCGGGGTCGACGTAGAGCATCTTCGTCTTGACGAAGCCGCGCATCTCCCCGGCGGTCCAGACGACGGTGCAGACGATCGCCGACCAGCCGAAGGCCGTCGGCTCGAACGCCGTGGCGCCCTCGAACGCCCTCAGCAGCGCCATGATGACCAGGACCTTCACCGCGTAGGTGGTGACCGCGGCGACCATCATCACCGCCGGGGAGACGCGGCTCGCGTAGGAGACGGCGACCAGGCCGACCGTGAAGAAGACCGCGACGGTCGCGAGGCCGATCGCGGCGCCCAGGGCCCCCGCGCCGCCGGCGAGCAGGGCGGCGGCGCCGATGACCACCGCGCCCACGGCCGCGGTGGGTATCGCGGCCCCTTTCAGGACGCGCACGTCGTTGGCCTGCATCGGCACTCCAAGGTGGCTGTTATCAAGCGAGCGATTGCTACCTAGCAGGCTCGGACTGTCGAACACCTGCTAGTGAAAGCTATCACAAGCTCTTGGAAGAGCGCCTTTACCTGCCGTTTCAAGTAAACGATCTAGAGGTTTCCAGCCGGTTCCGGCCAGGTCGTCTCAGAGGTTGGGAAACCTCGCCGCCGGGCCCCGGGTGGCGGACCGCGACGGCCCCGGAAGGTCGGGGACGATCGAGAGCACCGCCGTGTCGTCGCCCGGCTCGGCCGCCGGAGGGACCGTCGGGGCGGCCGGGGGCTGCGGGGACCGCGGCGGCTGCGGGGAGCGCGGGGAGCGCGGGGAGGGCGCCGGACCGGCCGCCGGAGCGGCCGGAGACTGCGCGGACACCTCGGGGGCCGCCGGAGCGGCCGGGAACTGCGGGAACCCCTCGGGGGCGACCGGAGCGGCCAGGGGCTGCGGGAAGGCCGCGGGCGCGGCGGGCGTCCAGGTCTCCTGCGTGGCGGGCGGTGCCGGGACGGCCCTGGCGACCTGCTCCGCGGGCCCCTCGTCCGGGCGGGCGCGGCGCCCGGCGGCGTGCGCCCCCCTGCCGCTCCCGTTCCGGCGCGAGCGCCAGCGCGGCAGCGCCACCAGCGCCAGCCCGCCGATGGCCAGCAGCACGGTGAGCAGGAACAGCAGCAGCGGGACGCCGACGACGGACATCGCCACGACGGCGAAGGCGAACAGGACCGTCCAGGCGTACATGATCAGGACGCTGCTGCGGTGCGAGTGGCCGATATCCAGCAGCCGGTGGTGCAGGTGGCCCCGGTCGGGGGCGAACGGCGAGAGCCCGTTGGAGGTGCGCCGGACGACCGCCATGATCAGGTCGAGCAGCGGCAGCACCAGGATCGCGATCGGGATCAGCAGCGGCAGCACGACCGGGAAGTCGTTGATGGTGCTGGAGTCCAGCGGCGTGATTGTGATCATGGTGGAGGCGAGGACCAGGCCGATCAGCATGGCCCCGGTGTCGCCCATGAAGATCTTCGCGGGGTGGAAGTTGTGCGGCAGGAAGCCCAGGCACACCCCGATGAGCACCGAGGCGACCGCCGCGGTGACGTTGATGGTGGTGTCCCCGTTGTCGGTGGACAGGATGATGGAGTAGGTCCACGTCGCCATCGCGGCGATACCGACGATCCCGGCCGCCAGCCCGTCCAGCCCGTCGACGAAGTTCACCGCGTTGATCATGACCACCACGATCATGATCGTGATCACCGGTCCCAGCGTCGAGCCGAGGACGTAGGCGCCGCCCATGTCGCTGGGGAGCGGCAGCCAGGGCAGGCTGACCCCGAAGGCGACCAGCACGCCGGCCGCCCCGATCTGCCCGGCCAGCTTGATGAAGGCGTCCATGCCCCACCAGTCGTCCAGGAAGCCCGTCAGCGTGATCAGGCCGCCCGCCAGGATCAGGGCCAGGACCACGTTCCCGTCGGCCACCTCCGCGTCCGCCAGCCGCCCTCCGGCGTACGGCAGGCTCCGGGCGACCAGCAGGCCCGCCACCAGCCCGCCGTACATGGCCAGACCGCCGAGCCGCGGCGTCGGGGTGGTGTGCACGTCCCGGTCGCGGACCTCGGGCATCGCGCCGATGCGGATGGCGAAGACCCGGACTCCGGGGACCAGGAGGTAGGTCACCGCGGCCGCCACCAACGCCATCAACAGATATTCGCGCACGGACCTAGTTTCGCGGATCGTCCGGCCGCTTGTGACCGGAAAAGGGCACAGAGCAACTCATAATTAGCTGGGATATGCCGGATGTGCACTCGTCAGCTCGCGGACGCGTGCCCTGACCTCCCCCGCGGAGTCGGGGCTGCGGACGGCCTCCGCCACCAGCGAGGCCACCTCCTTCATCTCCTCCGGCCCCATCCCCTGCGTGGTCACGCAGGGGGTCCCCACCCTGATGCCGGACGTCACGGTGGGCGGCTCGGGGTCGTAGGGGATCGCGTTCCGGTTCAGCGTGATGCCGGCGTCGGCGCACCGCTGCTCGGCCACCGCGCCGGAGGCCGCGAACCCCCGCAGGTCGATCAGGGCCAGGTGGCTGTCCGTGCCTCCGGAGACCGGCCGCATGCCCTCCGCCGCCAGCCCCTCGGCCAGCACCTGCGCGTTCTCCACGACGCGCCGCGCGTAGTCGGCGAACTCCGGCCGGAGCGCCTCGCCGAAGGCCACCGCCTTGGCCGCCACCGCGTGCATGAGCGGGCCGCCCTGGGTGAACGGGAACACCGCCCGGTCGATCCGCGCCGCCAGCTCGGCGGTGCACATGATCCCCCCGCCCCGCGGCCCGCGCAGCGCCTTGTGCGTGGTGAAGGTGACCACGTCGGCGTACGGCACCGCGGACGGCAGCGCCCCTCCCGCCATCAGCCCGACCGTGTGGGCCACGTCTGCGAGCAGCCACGCGCCGGCCTCGTCGGCGATCCCCCGGAAGGCCGCGAAGTCGATCTTCCGGGGGTAGGCCGTGGCACCGCAGATGATCACCTTCGGCCGGTGCCGCAGGGCCAGTTCCCTGACCTCGTCGTAGTCGATCAGCTCGGTGTCGCGCCGCACGCCGTACTCCGTGACGTCGAACCACCGCCCGGAGAAGTTGACCTTCGATCCGTGGGTGAGGTGCCCCCCGTGCGGCAGCGCCATCGCCAGCACGCCGTCGCCCGGCTGGAGCAGCGCCGCGTACGCCGCGAGGTTGGCCGAGCTGCCCGAGTGCGGCTGCACGTTGACGTGGTCGGCCCCGAACAGCCGCCTGGCCCGGTCGATCGCGAGCTCCTCGGCCCGGTCGACGACCTCGCACCCCCCGTAGTAGCGCCGCCCGGGGTATCCCTCGGCGTACTTGTTGGTGAGGGTGGAGCCGAGCGCGGCCAGGACCGCGGGTGAGGCGAGGTTCTCGCTGGCGATCAGCTGGAGGCCGCCGCGCAGCCGCTCCAGCTCGCCGATGAGGACCTCCGCCATCTCGGGATCTCGTCGGAGCAGGAGACCGTAGTCGGGGCCGTAATAGGGCACAGAGCTCATCGACTCACTCCGTTCAGCGGCTCGGGCGCCGGTGACCGGTGGCTTTCCCCGTGCCGGCCGCGGCGTTGCGCGCCGCCGCCCGGTCACCGTGTCACCGTGCTTCCCCTTCCCGGAGAAGCCCGCCGTGAAGCGTCCTTCCCGGCCTCGACCTGCCCGGAGTCCGGCGCCGGCCCGTCAGGAGAACGCGTGCGGCGCGCCGGCGTCGACCGGTATCCAGCGGGGCGTGTCGGCCGCCTGGTCGCTGATCGAGGTGAGGATCGCCTGGCGGTACTGGCCGAGGCGGGCCTTCCACTCCGTCAGGTCCTTCACGTAGCGCTCCCCGACGGGGGCGTCCCAGACGTCGCGGCTCCGGCCCATCCGGTACGCCTTGTCGAGTGAGGCGTCCAGTGTGTCCAGCAGGGGCACGACCTGCCCCCACAGCACGATCAGGCGCTGGTAGTCGGGGTTGAACTCCCAGGCCGCGGCGGCGCCCGGCGCAGGCACGCCGGAGGTCCCCCCCGACGGCGGGGTCTCCCCCGGCTGGAGCGGCTGCGGGGCGGGCGGATCTGCGTACATTTCCAGGACTCCTTACACCGACTGTCCGCCTGACGAGCCGCCGCCGGGCGGCGGGACGGGCCTGCGCGGGTCCTGCGGACCCGCCTCGCCCGGGGAGCCGTCCGGCCCGACCTCCGTGGCCGCCCAGGCTCCTTCACCCCACGTCTCGCCGTCGGGGACCTGCACTCCGGGCATCTCCAGCGGTTCGATCGCCCGCGCGTTGTCGGCGAGCGTCCTGATCGCGTCCAGATCGGGCAGGTCGACCCGGACGGAGACCACGTCGCCGGTCGTCCACCGGGGCGCGCCACCGGCGTCCCGGTCCGGGAAGGAACCGCCGGGCGTCCCGGCGCCTCCCGTCCCACCGGAACCGTCCGCCCTCTCCCGGGCCCCGGAGTCTTCCGTCCCGCCCGAACCCCCCGCTCCGCCCGAACCCCCCGCTCCGCCCGAACCCCCCGCTCCGCCCGAACCGCCGGACGTCCCCGAGCCTCCCGAACCGCCGGGCGCGCCGGATCCGTCCGGCGCCTCCTTCGCACCCGTCGACCGGTCACCCGTCTCCCCGCCCGTGCCCGGCGGCTGGACGGTCTGGTCCTCGGCGGGCCCGACGGTGTCGAGCAGGGGGACGTCGGGCTTCGCGGACGGGAGGGGCCCGTGCGGCTCGACCTGGCCGGGCCGCGTGTCGGCGTACTGCGAGACGCCCTCGACGGACGGCATGTCCATGGGCGCGACGTCCTCGATCTTCTCCAGCAGCGCCTCCACCTGCTCGGCGGAGGGCGGGTCGAGCGGGATCTGCAGCACCTTCACCCCGTCCACCTCGACGACCTGCGGCTTGAGCGCGCCGCTCTGGTCGATGTCGTCGGGGTGGTCCTGCTGCCTCGTGTCCGGGACGTCGCCTGCGCCGGATCCTGTGCCCGAGTCCGCTCCCGCGCCTGCGCCGGAGTCCGGGCCGCCGTCCGGAACGCGGATCTCGGGCCCGCCGCCGTCGCCCCGGGGCGACCGCTCGTCCCCCTTCGAACCGGTGTCCGGCTTCGCGTCCCGGACGTCGTCCGCGCCCGGTGCGCCGGGTGCGGAGTCCCCGCCCCGCGGCGACCTGTCGTCGCCCTTGGAGTCGGCCTCGGGCTTGAGGTCGGGTGTGGAGTCCGGCTGCGTCCGGGGCGCGTCGCGGGGCGGATCCTCGATCCGGATCGACCTGTCGTCGCCCTTGGAGCCGCTCTCCCCCTTGGAGTCGCCCCCGCCCCTGGAATCGGCCTCGGGCCCGGTGCCGGCCTCCGGGACCTCCGCCCGCGGCGTCTCCGCCCTCGGCTGGTCACCCGTCTGCGAGCCGTCCCAGCGGGGGTTCCCCCCGCTCTCCGGCACGGCGGGCTTCAGGTCCTCGACCCTGGGCGTCTGCGGGGCCGCCGTCTCCGTCCTGGGCGTCTCAGTCCTGGGCGCCTCGGCCTTCGGCGGATCCTGCTTCGACGCCTCCGGAGCCGGTGTCCCGGTCTTCGGCTGCTCCGTCTTCGGCTCCTCCGGCCCCGGTGCCTCCGGAGCGGGTGTGCCGCCCGTCTTCGGCTCCTCCGACCTCGGCGTCCCCGCCCTGGGCTCGTCCTGCTCCGGCCGCTGCGGAGCCGGGGTCCGCGCCTCGGGCGTCCCGGACTCCGGTCCGGCGGCCTTCGGGCCTGGCGTGGGGTCCGCGTCCTGCCTGACCTTCTTCTCCAGCAGCGCGACGCGGGCCGAGACGTCCCGGACCATCGTGTCGCACTCGTCGGCGACCTGGACCGGGCGGTGGGCGGACTGCGAGGACAGACCGGCCCCGCTCATCAGGCGGGTCACCCGGCTCTCGACCGTCCGCATCTGCTCGGCGGCCCGCTTCACCTCGGCGAGCAGGTCACGGACCAGCGCGGGGTCCATTCCGTCGAACTTGCCCATGGGCGTCTCCCGGGGAGTTGGCGGCCGAATTCACGGTACCGGGAGGACGCTCCCGCGTCACGGTGATAATCAGCCGGTATCAATCGTGACTCCTCCGCTCCCTGAAGGGAGCGGCTTCTCGCTAAGCCGCTTGCGCAGCCTCACGAAGGGCAAGCCCTGCCCTGAGGATGTTGATCGCCGCGTTGACGTCGGCGTGCGCTTCATGCCCGCACGCCGTGCAGGCGAACGCGGCCTGGGTGAGGCGGTTCTCCTTCGCCACGTGCCCGCAGCGCGAGCACGTGCGGGAGGTGTCGGCGGGGTTCACCGCGATCAACTCGCGACCGGCGCTTTCAGCCTTGTACGCGAGGACCGTCAGGAACACCCCCCAACCCGCGTCGAGAATCGAACGGTTCAGCCCGGACTCGGCCGCGACGTTGCGGCCGGGTTGCTCTGCGGTGCCGGACGCGCTGCGGGTCATGTTCGCGACCTTCAGCGCCTCGTGCACGATGAGGTCGTAGTCCCGGACCAGGGTGAGCGCCATCTTGTGGGCATGGTCGAGGCGCTGGCGCCGCACCTGGGCGTGCAGCGCCGCGACCCGGGCGACCGCTTTGCGCCGCCGCGTGGAGCCGCGCTGCTTGCGGGCCAGGTCGCGCTGCGCCGCCGCCAGCCGGTCGGCGGAGGCGGCCAGGTGACGCGGGTTGCCGATGTGCCCGCCGCCGGAGGTGGTCACCAGGGAGGCCACGCCCAGGTCGATCCCGGCGGCGGCGCCGGTGGCGGGCAGGGGCTGGGCGGGCACCTCGTCGCACGACAGGATCACGTACCAGCGGGAGCCCTCCCGCTTCACGCTGATCGTCTTCACCCGGCCCTTCACGGACCGGTGCCGGTGCACCCGGACGTGCCCGACGCCCTGCAACCGCACGAACGCGGCGGTCGGGTGCTGCGGCTGGGAGTCCCACCGGCAGCCGTCGCCGTCCTTGGGCCAGGTG